>NZ_JACADQ010000259.1 GCF_016106015.1 Neoroseomonas rubea | reverse complement strand
GGTGCCGCCACCGCCCGTCAGGCCGCCGCCGGGCGGCCCGCCGGGCAGGCCCGCGGCGGGGCCGCCGCTCCGCCCGCGAAAGGCGGTGGTCACGCTGTCGACGAGCCGGGCGCTGTCGTTCGACTGGTCGGTCACCCAGGCGAAGACGACGGCGACGCCGTGGGCGGCGAGGCATTGCACCGTCAGTGCTTCCTCCCCCCGCCAGCCGAACACTGTCTGGCGGCTGTCGGAGATGCTCGCGGTGAAGCCCGCGGCCTGGACGGCGCGCATGCCGATCGCGAGGCATTCCTCCTGGTTGCCCTGGGTGGTGCGGGCCCAGGCGGTGGAGACCGAGGACGCGCCGGCGGGCAGCGCTGCGAAGCCGAGCGCGCCAGCCAGGATCAGTGCGGGGATGCGGGACACGGGAGCCTCCTGCCGGGTCTGCATGCTGTAGGGGATCATCCTGGAACACATGGTTGCCGCAAGCCAGCGCCGCGCGCGATGAATCGCATCACGTCGCGCGCCCCGCCGCGGTTCAGCCGGGCGGCGCCGCAATGCGATACAGCAGGTGCCGCCGCTTCGGATGGCCTTCCGGCAGGCGCGGATGGTCGAATTCACCGGCCGCGGCCATGCCGAGCCGCTCCATCAGCCGCCAGGATGCCTCGTTGCCGGGCACGGTGAAGGCGACGATGTGGGGCAGCCCCAGCGTGCCGAAGCCGTAGCCGAGGGCGAGCCGCGCCGCCTCCGCGGCGAAGCCGCGGCGGCGATGGGCGGGGTGGATGCGCCAGCCGATCTCGACCGCGGGGGTGAAGGGCGCCTCCCAGGGGATGTTCATCAGTCCGACCACGCCGAGGAAGGGCGCGCCGCCCGTCTCCTCCACCACCCAGAAGCCCCAGCCATGTTGCTCGAAATGGGTCTGCAGCCGCTCGGCCCAGGCATCGCTCTCGGGCCGCGTCATCGCGGAGGGGAAGTGGCGCATGCTGTCGGCATCGCCGTTGATCGCGAAAAGCGGGTCGAGATCCTCCCGCCGCCAGGGGCGAAGGCTGATCCGCGTTCCTTGCAGGGTGACCGGGCGCATGGGTCACGGCATGCTATTGGCCTGCCCGGGCGATGACGAGTGATCCCGGTCACGGAGGACCCGCCATGCACCTTGCCAGCGCCGATGCGCTCGCCGCGCTGATTCCCGACGGGGCGCTGGTCGCCATGCCGCCCGACAATTCGCTGCCCTCCATCGCCATCGCCAAGGCGCTGGTGCGGCGCGGCGCGAAGGCGCTGCGGCTGCTCGGCGTGCCGGTCTCGGGCTTCGCGACGGATATCCTGATCGGTGCGGGCTGCGTGGCGGAGGTGGAGACGAGCGCCGTCAGCCTCGGCGAAGCAGGCTTCGCGCCGCGCTTCACGGCGGCGCTGAAGGCGCGGCGCATCATCGTCCGCGACGCGACCTGCCCGGCGATCCACACCATGCTGCAGGCCTCGGAGAAGGGCGTGCCCTTCATGCCGCTGCGCGGGCTGATCGGCAGCGACATCCTCGCCAACCGGCCGGACTGGAAGGTGGTGCCGAACCCCTTCTCCGAACATGGCGAGGATCCGATCGTGCTGCTGCCGGCCAAGCAGCCCGACTTCGCCGTCTTCCACGCCGCCATGGCGGATCAGGAAGGCAATGTCTGGCTCGGCCGGCGGCGCGAATGCGCGACCATCGCGCATGCCTCCAAGGCCGCGCTGGTGACGGTGGAGCGCGTGGTGGAAGGCAATTTCCTCGAGGATGAGCGCCTCGCCTCCGGCGCCATCTCCGCCACCTATGTCACGGCGACGGCGGTGGCCGAACGCGGTGCGCGGCCGGCCGCGCTGCTCGACGAATACGGCTTCGACCAGGCCTATGTCAGCGACTACGCCCGCGCGGCCAAGACCGAGGACGGCTTCCGCGCCTGGCTCGACCGCGAGGTGTTCGCCACCGCCGCCAAGGCCGCCGCGGCATGAGCGCGCCCGCGATCATGCCCGAGGAGCGGCTCGCCGCGACGCTGGCGCGCCTGATCCTCGACCCCGCGGCGCCGCCGGCCCGGCACATCGCGGTGGGCGCGGCCTCGCCCATCCCGGCCGCCGCGTGCTGGCTGGTGAAGCTGCTGGGGCATCCCGTGCGTCTGTCCCTGCTGCACCGGCGCGGCGGCAATCCCTTCACCGAGGGCACGCGCGAACTCTTCGACCTGACCGGCCAGGGGAGGATCGACCTGTTCTTCCTCGGCGGCGGCCAGATCGACGGAGAGGCGAACCTGAACCTGGTCGGCACCGGCGACTGGCCGGGCACGGGCGTGCGCTTCCCCGGATCCTTCGGGTCGGCCTTCATGTACTTCATGACGCCGCGCACCATCCTGTTCCGCGAGGAGCACTCGCCGCGCGTGCTGGTCGAGAAGGTGGACAACATCAGCGCGCCGGGCGTCTCGCCGCCCGGCGTCTTCCGCCGCGGCACGGCGCAGGCGCTGGTCACCGGCAAATGCGTGTTCCGCTTCCATCCGGACCGCGCCCGCTTCTCGCTCGAAAGCCTCCATCCGGGGGAAAGCGTGGAGAGCGTGCGCGAGGCGACCGGCTTCGCCTTCGACGTGTCGGACGCCGTTCCCGCGACGCCCGACCCGACCGAGGCGGAGCTCGGCCTGCTGCGCGGGCGCGTCTGCGACGAGATGGTAGAGACCTATCCGGAATTCTGCGCGCGCGTCTGGGGCCGGTCCCGGGCCGCCTGAGGGCAGACATGCACGCCGATCCCGACCTCGCGCCGCTCCTGCTCTGGGGTGTGCTGCCGGCCGCCCTTCTCGTGATGGTCGGTTGCCTCGCGCTATGGCGCGGCCGCCGCGGCTGGGTGGTGGTGGAGGCCGTGGTGCGCGACACCCCCGCCCCAGGCGGACCGAGCGAGATTGCGTGGCGGGACGAGGCGGGCGAGGTTCGTGTCTCCCGCCTCCTCCTGCCGAACCCGAACGGGCCGCCCCGGCCCGGAACGCTCATCACCCTCTCCTATCCCCCCGGCCGGCCGGAGGCGATGCAGCCCGGCACGCCGGGGCCACTCCTCGCCGCGGCGGTGGCGGCCGGGCTCGTCGCCCTGCTGGGCCTGTCCATCCTGCTGGGCTGGTGAGGCGCGTAGCCTCGACGTGACGCCGCGCCGGACGCATCGTCCCTGAACGAAGAGCATGGTTGCAGGACCGATCTCACAAAGCGCGGGACGCCAGGCCGCACCGACCGATGGCCCCTGCGGCCCGATGGAGACAGCCAGGTGACGATTCTTGCCTTCATCGGCGTCGCCTGCCTGGTGGCCGCCTCATGGAACTTCGCCAACGCCTGGCGCTACCGCGGCTGGTCCGAAGTGGCGGCGCGCGTCATCCGGTTCGACGCGGCGGGCTGGACCGCGACCGTCGAGGCCGAGGATGGCGGCGCGCTCCGGAGCGTCGTCTGGCCGACCACGAGGCGCAGCACGCCGGCGACGGGAACGAGGCTCCATCTGGTGCATCCGCCAGTCGATCCGGCACGGCTTGTCCTGTCGGGCGGGTCGCCGCGGTCGCTCCGCCGGGGAGCGGCGCTGCTGCTGGTCGCCTTCGTCCTGCTGGCCCTCGACCGCGGCTTGGCGTAACCGAAACCCGGATATGGACCCCTGCAGGCCGGCGCGCCGGCGGGCAGCACCGGATGCGAGGAAGAACGGCCCATGGACGGCACACCGAAACTGACGGAAACGACAGGCCCCGCCAGCACGCCTTCGGCCGGCGCGCTCGCCGGGCTGCGCGTGGTCGACCTCACCCGCGTCCTGGGCGGCCCCTACTGCACCATGGTGCTGTCCGACCACGGCGCCGAGGTCATCAAGCTCGAGCCCCCGCAGGGCGACGAGGTGCGCGACTGGGGCCCGCCCTTCAATGCGGACGGCGACGCCTCCTACTTCGTCGGCGTGAACCGCAACAAGCGCAGCGTCGGGCTCGACCTGTCGAAGCCCGCCGGGCGGGAAGTGCTGCTTCGCCTGCTCGAAGGGGCCGACGTCCTGATCGAGAATTTCAAGCCCGGCTCGATGGAGAAATGGGGCCTCGGCTACGAGGCGGTGCTGTCGCAGAAATTCCCCCGCCTGATCCATTGCCGCGTCTCGGGCTTCGGCGGCGAAGGCCCGCTCGGCGGCTTCCCGGGCTACGACGCGGTGCTGCAGGCGATGGTCGGGCTGATGTCGATCAACGGCACGGAGGAGTCCGGACCGACGCGGCTCGGCAATCCGATCGTGGACATCGCGACCGGCCTGTTCTCCACCATCGCGATCCTGATGGCGCTGCATGAGCGCGAGAAATCCGGCCGCGGCCAGTATTGCGACATGACGCTGCATGATTGCGGCATGGCGCTGCTGCATCCGCACGCGGCCAATTTCTTCCTGTCCGGCAAGCGGCCCAAGGCGACGGGCAACCCGCATCCGAACCTCGCGCCCTATTCGAAGTTCCGCACCGCGACCTGCGAGATCTTCGTCGCCGCCGGCAATGACCCCGCATTCCGGAAGTTCTGCGAGTTCCTCGGCATCCCCGAGGTCGCGAAGGACGAGCGCTTCGCGACGAACGGCCAGCGCGTGATCAACAAGGCCGCGCTGACCGAGGTGCTGGAGAAGCGCTTCGCCAGCGAGGACGGCCACGAGCTGACGCGCCGCATGCTCGCCGCCGGCCTGCCCGCCGGGCCGGTGCTCCATGTGGATGAGGCGATGGGCGCCGAGCACACGGCGTTCCGCAACATGGTCGCCGAGATCGGCGCGTTCCGCGCGCTGAACACGCCGATCAAGCTGTCCCGCACGCCGGGCGGCGCGCGGTCCGCGCCGCCACGGTTCAACCAGCATGGGCGGGAGGTTCTCGCCGCGCGCGGCTTCACCGAAGCCGAGATCGCGGCCCTGGAGCAGGATGGCGTGCTGGTGCCGGCGCGCCGCAAGTGACCCACGCCGGACCATGACCGAAACGACCAGACAAGGTCGGCTTTGTCGGCATGGTCCGGAGAGTCGTTCCTGACGATCACGCGGCCGTTATTTGAGGGCCTCCCTTTTTGGAGAGGTCCTCATGCGCCGCATCGCCCGCCCGCTTCTTGCCGCGGCCCTTGCCGCCACCGCCCTGCCCGCCGCGGCCGAGGAGGCCAGGCTTAACGGCGTCTATCTCGGCGTCTTCGGCGGCATGGCGGTGATCGATTCCACCGTGGTCATCCCGGCGACCGCGACGCGCCCAGCCGCGAAATTCGTCGACCAGGGCGGGGACGGCGCCATCCTCGGCCTGCGCGCCGGCTGGGGTACCATGATCAGCCGCCACGGCTATGCGGGGGTCGAGGGCGAGTTCCTGCTGCCCATCGAGGTGACCAGCCGCCTGATGGCGCTCGGCGTCGAGTATCGCGACAGGCTGCGCAACGAATTCGGCCTTTATGGCCGGCTCGGCTGGTCACCCGAGGGGAACAGCCTGTTCTTCCTGCGCGCCGGCATGACCATTCCGCGCCAATCCTTCGACGCCGTCCCGGGCGCCTCGCGCGAGACCTGGTCGGTCGCCCCGGCGATCGGCCTCGGCGCCGAGACGCATCTCTCGCGCCACCTCGTCGCGCGCATCGACGCGACCTACTCCTGGCCGAGCGGGGACAACCGCATGGAATCCTACCGCATGACGGCGGGCCTGGCCTGGCGGTTCTGACCGCGCGAGGTCAGCCGGGCAGCGGCAGCAGCCGGTAGCCGAGATTGCGCACCGCGCGGATCGGCCCGAATTCGGGATCGAGCCCGAGTTTCCGGCGCAGCCCGAGCACGAGGTTGTCCACCGTGCGGTCCGCATAGGCCCAGGGCCGGCCGAGCACCTCGATCGAGATGCGCTCCCGGCTTACCCCCTGCCCGCGCGCCTGGACGAGCAGCGTCAGCACCTGCGCCTCGGTGCGCGTCAGAGTGATGGCGCCACCTTCCGCCTTCCGGGCCGATTGCCAGCCGGGGGCGAAGGTGAGCCCCGGGCGGAGCGTGACGGCCGCGCCGTCCTCCAGTGCGAAGGCGGCCTGCGCCTCGAGGAAGCCGAGCGGCCCGCCCCGCGTGGCACCGGCCTGGCGGGCACGCAGGCTGGCGCGCAGGCGCGCGGCGGCGAGCGCG
>NZ_JACADQ010000258.1 GCF_016106015.1 Neoroseomonas rubea | reverse complement strand
GCGCGCCGCGCGCCGCCTGGGGGCGCCCTGCCCCCTCGGGCTCCCCCGCCAGGGGACGACGGTCCCCTGGACCCGCGGTGAGTTGAAGAATTGGGTTCCGAGGGCCTTTCGGCCCTCGGCGGGGGAGTGCGAGGGGGCGGCGCCCCCTCGTGGCGCTACACGGGGACGAGTGTGCGCTGTTCCCCCACCGGCAGTTCGACCCCGACCGCATCCCCGACCCGCACCGCGCCGCCGCGCCGCACCACCCCCATGATCCCTGCCTTGCGGATGAGCGTGCCGTCCTCCGCACGATCCAGCATCGCCTTCATGAGTCCGGCCTGGAAGCGGTCGAGCTGCGCGCAGGGATTGCGCAGCCCCGTCACCTCGACGATGGCGCTGTCGCCGAGGCGCAGCCGCGTGCCGGTCGGCAGGTCGAGCAGGTCGATGCCTTCGGTCAGCACGTTCTCCCCGATGCCGCCCGGCGGCACGACGAAGCCGCGCGCGGCGAGTTCGGCGAGGAGTTCCGCCTGCAGCAGGTGCACCTGGCGCAGGTTCGGCTGCGTCGGGTCGCGCGCGACGCGGGATCGGTGCTTCACCGTGGCGCCGGCATGGGCGTCGCCTTCGACGCCGAGGCCTTCGACGAGCGTGATTTCCGCGACGGTCTGCTTGGAGAAGCGATGCGCGCCGTCCCGCGCCACGGCGATGATGCGCGCGGTCATCCGCGCAGGGCCGCGAGGCTTGCCGCCGTCGCCGGGTCGGCCACCGTGCCGCGGCCTTCCAGCGCCGGCAGGATGCCGCCCGCGAGCTGCTTGCCGAGTTCCACGCCCCATTGGTCGAAGGGGTTGATGCCCCAGAGCGCGCCGAGGCAGGCGACCTTGTGCTCGTACAGCGCGACGAGCGCGCCGAGGGTGAAGGCGTCGAGCCGTGGCAGAAGGATGAGCGTCGAGGGACGGTCGCCGGTGAAGACGCGATGGGGGGTGAGGGACGCGATCTCGGCCTCGCTGCGCCCTGCCGCGCGCATCTCCGCGACGACGGCTTGCGCATCCTTGCCGCGCAGCAGCGCTTCCGCCTGGGCGAGGCCGTTGGCGAGCAGCTTGCGGTGGCTGTCGGCGTGCGGATGGTCGGGGGTGGCGACGAGGATGATGTCGGCGGGCACCGGCACGGGCGCCTGGTGCAGCAGCTGCATGAAGGAATGCTGCGCGTTGGTGCCGGGCTCCCCGAACACCACCGCGCCGGTCGCGCGCGGCACGGGCGAGCCGTCGGCGCGCACGCCCTTGCCGAGGCTTTCCATTTCCAGCTGCTGGAGATGCGCGGCGAAGCGGGAGAGGCGCTCGTCATAGGCGAGGACGGCGCGTGAGGGATAGCCCAGCGCGTTGACGTGCCAGGCCTCGGTGAGGGCGAGCAGCAGCGGCAGGTTGTCGGCGGGCGGTGCGGCCAGCGCATGCGCATCCATCGCGCGCGCGCCTTCGAGCAGCCGGTCGAAGGCCGGCACGCCGAGGGCGAGGGCCAGGGAGAGGCCGATCGCGCTCCAGAGGCTGAAGCGCCCGCCGATCCATTCGTGGAAGCCGAAGACACGATCGGGCGCGATGCCGAAGGCGGCGGTCGCCGGCAGGTTGGTGGAGAGTGCCGCGAGATGCGCCCCCGCGCCCGCTTCCCCCAGCGCATCGACGAGCCAGGCGCGGGCGAGGGCGGCATTCGCCATCGTCTCCTGCGTCGTGAAGGTCTTCGATGCCACCAGCACGAGGGTGCGGGCGGGATCGAGGCGGGCGCGCATCTCCTCCCACGCATGGGCGTCGACATTGCCGAGGTAATGCGCGCGCAGCGGCGCGGCCGGCGTCCAGAGCGCGCGCGCGGCCATGGCGGGGCCGAGATCCGATCCGCCGATGCCGATGTTGAGCACGTCGGTGAAGCGCTCGCCTGTCGCGCCGCGCGTGGCGCCGTCATGGACGGAGGCGGCGAAGGCGCGCATGCGGGCGAGCGTGCCCTGCGCGTCGCGCCACAGCGCCGCCAGTTCGGGCGTGCCGTCGGGCTGCGTCGCCGCGCGCAGGGCCATGTGGGCGGCGCCGCGCTTCTCGGTGACGTTGACAAGATCCCCGCGCGCCATGGCGGCGAGGAAGCCCGGCGCGTCGGTCGCGCGCGCCAGCGCCAGCAGCGCGTCCAGCACGGCGGGCGCGATGGCGGTGCGGGAGAGATCGAGCGTGAGTCCCGCGCCGCGGCGCGTCATGCGCGCGGGGCGGTCCGGATCGGCGGCGAACAGGGGACGGATGGCGGAAGCGCCAGGGCGGCGCCCGAGGGTTTCCACCGCGGCCCAGGCCGCTTCGGCATCGCGTTCGGTCATGGGCGCATCATCGCACGGGGCTGGAAGATCGGCATCCGGGGAGCACATCAGGGGCATGTGGCCGCGCCGTGGCATCATCGCCCTGCTGCTTGCCCCCGCGGCGGCGCGGGCGGAGCGGTTCGCGCCGGTGAGCGATGCCTCGCCGGAGGGCGCGGCGCTGGTCGCGCGACTGCGGGCGGGCGGGATGGTGCTGTTCTTCCGCCACGCCGATACGCGCGGCGAGCCCTGCGACCGCAGTTTCCGCGTGGGCGACCGGGCGGGGCAGCGGAACATCTCGCCCGCCGGGCGCGCGCAGGCGCGGCGGATCGGGGAGAGGCTGGCCGAGCTGCGCATTCCTGTCGCCTTCCCGGTCCTGGCGGGCCCAGTGTTCCGCACGCGCGACACGGCGGAGGAAGCCTTCGGCGCCGCGCGCGTGACGGTGACGGACAGCCTGCTGGCCGATGATTTCTCCGGGCCGCGGCTGGACTGGGTGCTGGCGGAACATCGCCGGCTGTTCTCGGAGCCGGTGCCGCGGGGGGAGGTGCGCGTGCTGATCGGGCACCGCACGCCGGCGATCATGGTGGCCGGCGATGCCGTGGGCGGGCGGGCCTTTCCGGAAGGCGGGGCGCTGGTGATCGCGCCGCGCGGGGCGGAGGGCTTTCGGGTGCTGGGGGTGCTGGAACTGGCGGCGCTGCCGGGGGGTGGGTTTCACGGGTGCTAGGGCTTGCGGCATGATGTTCCGATAAAGGAACAAATGACGCGCCGGAGCGACGCCCATGTCCACCCCCGAGATCGCCGCCCTCCTCTTCGCGCCGGAACCCGGCTGGAACCGCGCCAATGGCGAACCCGGCACGGTCGCCTACAGCTTCGCCGACGATGCGGGCCGCCTCTTCGGCACCATGCCCGCCGGCGAATGGGCGCCCTTCTCCGAGACACAGAAGGCCGGCATCCGCGCCGCGCTGGCGGCCTGGGCGGATGCGAGCGGCCTCGCCTTCGTCGAGGTGCCGGACACCCTGCCGCCCGGCGACATCAACATGCGCTTTCACCTGGAACTGCTCGGGCCGGGTCCGGAGGAAGGCTTCGCCGGCTATCCGCCCGGCGGGCACGTCTATCTCAGCCTGCCCACGCTGGGGTCGAGCAGCTTCGCCCCGGGCACGCACGGCTTCCGCGTCGCGATCCACGAGATCGGCCACGCGATCGGGCTGAAGCATCCCTTCGAGGGCAGCGCGCAGCTGCCCGCGGCGCTGCTCACCGCGGCCAACACGGTGATGTCCTACGACAATGCGCCGGTGAGCGGCCTCGGCGTCTACGACCTCGCCGCGGTGCGCTTCCTGTATGGCGCGAACACGGTCGCGAACGGTGCGGCGGTGACGCGCGCCTGGGATGCGGGGCGTGAGGCGGTGCGCCACACCGGCAGCGCGGCGGGCGAACGCATCTTCGGCACGAGCCTCGCCGACATCATCGAGGGCGGCGCGGGCAACGACATCCTGCGCGGCGGCATCGGGATCGACGAGACGCGCGCCTTCACCGAGGGCTATGGCAGCGATTCCATGTCCGGCGGCGAGGGCGACGACACGATCGAAAGCGCCTTCGACATCTTCGACAACGACACGATCAATGGCGGCGCGGGCTACGACTGGCTCGTCATCCGCAGCGTCACGGACCCCTTCGACGGGCCGCTCGGCGCGGTGTTCGACCTGCGCGAGGGCATCCTGCGCCGCGGCACCACCTTCGCCACCCGCACGGATGTCGTCTTCGGCGTCGAGGGCGTGCTCGGCACCGATGGCACGGATGTGCTGACCGGCCTCTCCTTCTCCACCACCGGCGTGACCTTCCGCTTCGTCGGCGGGCGGGGGAACGACCGCATCACCGGCTTCAACACCGATTTCAACCAGGCCGACTACCGGTCATCGACGAGCGGCATCGTCGCGAGCCTCGCCACCGGCAGCGTGCAGGACGGCCTGGGCGGGACCGACACGCTCTCCCGCATCCGCAACATCGCGGGTTCCGCGACCGGCGGAGACAGCATCGAGGGCGGAACCTTCGGCGACCTGATCTTCGGCATCGGCGGTGCCGATACGCTGGTCGGCGGCATGGGCGGGGACAGGCTCGATGGCGGGGCGGGCGCGGACAGCCTGGTGGGCGGCGCGAACGACGATCTCTACTGGGTGGACAGCGGGGCCGACCGCATCCTGGAACTGGCCGGCGGCGGGCGGGACAAGGCGATGGCCTCCGTCTCGCTGAACCTCGCCGCCGAGGTCGAGGACCTGCTCCTGTCCGGCACCGCGGCGCTCGCGGCCAACGGCAACGCGCTCGGCAACGGCATGACGGGCAATGTCGGGGCGAACCGGCTGAACGGCGCCGGCGGGGACGACACGCTGGCGGGTGCCGCGGGCAACGACACGCTCGATGGCGGCCTGGGCGGCGACCGGCTGGTGGGCGGGCCGGGCGACGACCTGTTCATGGTGAACGATGCGCGCGACCGTGTCGTCGAACTCGCAGGCGGCGGGCGGGATCGCGTGGTCGCCACCATCGCCTTCACGCTGCCCGTCGAGGTGGAGGAGCTGGCGCTCGGCGGCACGCTCGCCATCAACGGCGCGGGCAATGCGCTCGGCAACCTCGTCACCGGCAATGCGGCGGCGAACCGGCTCGATGGCGGGGGCGGGGACGACACGCTGGCGGGCGGGCTCGGCTTCGACACGCTGGTGGGTGGTGCCGGCGCGGACCGCTTCCTGTTTGCCGGCCTCGGCCAGGGTGCGGACCGCATCCTGGATTTTTCCCCGGTGGACGACGTGATCGCGCTGGCGCGCGCCGGCTTCGGCAACCTGCTGCCGGCAGGCGCGCTGGACGCCGCGCGCTTCAGCGACACGGGGGGCGCGACCATCGCCGGCCCGCAACTGGTCTACACGCCGGCGACGGGCATCCTGCGCTGGGATGCGGACGGCACCGGCGCGGGCGCGGCCGCGAACATCGCGATCCTCATGCCGGGCACCGCGCTGACGGCGGCGGACATCGTGATCGCGGCGTAGCGGCTACATGCCCTGCGGCTGTCCCGCCACGGTCACCGCCAGCCCGTCCGGCTTCAGCAGCGCGGCCGCGACGCGCGCCGCATCCTCGCGCGTGATGGCCCGCAGCCGCGCATCCCGCCCGTCCAGCCAATCGAGCGGACGGCCGTTGCGCCGCATCGCCATCAGCGTGCCGGCGATGCGTCGGCTGTCGGTGAACTGCAGCGGCAGGGAGCCGGTCAGGTAGGCGACCGCCTCCTCCAGTTCCGCCGCCGTCGGGCCCCGCGCGGCCATTTCCGACCAGACATCCTTGGTGACCGACAGCGCTTCCGCCACGCGGGCATTCTCGGTGGCGAAGGCGCAGGTCACGACGCCGCCGCGGAACAGGCTGTCGAGTCCCGCGCCGATGCCATAGGTCAGCCCGCGCTGCACCCGCACCGCTTCCATGAGGCGGGAGGAAAAGCCCCCACCGCCCAGCACGCGCAGCACCACCTGCGCCGCTTCCCATTCGGGATGCGTCGCCGGCAGCCCCGCCTGGCCCAGGATGACCTGCGACTGCGGCGCCGCGACCGGTACGACGCGACGGCCGAATTCGGCGAAGGGTGGCAGCGCGGGCGGCGCGTCCGGCGCGCCGGCGGGCAGCGCGCCGAACAGTTGCTGCATCAGCGCGGCGAGCTCGGCCGGGCGGATCGCGCCCGAGGCGGCGATCACCATGCCGTCGCGCCGCACCTGTCGCGCCAGCGCGGCGCGCAGCATGTCGGCGGAGATCGGCGCCAGGCTTTCCG
>NZ_JACADQ010000257.1 GCF_016106015.1 Neoroseomonas rubea | reverse complement strand
CGATCTGGGCGCGGCATCGGCGGGCGCGGGGATGGCGGGGGCAGGCAGGGTCGCGGGCGGCACCGGCGCGGCGCAGGGCTCGGCCAGCACGTCCTCGGGCAGCGAGAGCACGACCGGGCCTGGGACGCCCTGCATCGCCATGGCGTAGGCGCGGGCGATCAGTTCCGGCACCTGGTCCGGGTGCGTCGCCTCGCCCACCCATTTCGCGATGCCGCCGAACATCCGGGCGTAGTCGATCTCCTGGAACGCGTTGCGGCGGAGGTCGCGCTTCTCGACCTGGCCGACGAGGAGGATCAGCGGCGTCGCGTCCTGCTCGGCGGTGTGCACGGCGATGGAAGCGTTGCAGGCGCCCGGACCGCGGGAGACGAGCACGACGCCCGGCCGGCCCGTCAGCTTCGCATCCGCCACCGCCATGAAGCCCGCCCCACCCTCGCTGCGGCAAGTGACGAGGTCGATGCCCGGATGCGCGTGCAGCGCGTCGAGCAGCGCGATGTAGGATTCGCCCGGCACGCAGAAGGCGCGGTCGATGCCCTGGCGGGCGAGGAAGTCGATCAGGCTCTGGGCGGCGGTGGTCATGCGGCGGCGTTTCCCTGCGTCCCGCATCCGATAGCGCGGCTGGCGCGGTTGATCCATGCCAGGGGTGGCGGCGGCGGCGGTTCGCGCTAAGAAGGGCGTGTTCAAGAAATGGCGCCGCCGCACGCATCGGCCGGCCCGCAACGAAACCGTACGGGAGGGACACGCCCATGACCATCGCCCGCCGTTCCGCGCTCGGCCTCACGCTTGCCGGCCTCGCCGCGCCCGCCCTGGCGCAGGCGCAAGGCGGCGCCTGGCGGCCCACCCGCCCGCTGCGGCTGATCGTGCCCTTCGCCCCGGGCGGGTCGAACGACATCGTGGGTCGCATCATCGCCGAGCCCGCCGGGCAGATCCTGGGCCAGCCCATCGTGATCGAGAACCGCGCCGGTGCCGGCAGCGTGATCGGCAGCGAAGCCGCCGCGCGCGCCCCGGCCGACGGCCACACCCTGCTGATCAACAGCGCGCATGCGGCGGTGCCCGCGGTGGTCGCGCGCGTGCCCTACAACGCGGTCACGGATTTCGAGGGCGTCGCGGTGGCCGGCTTCTCGCCGCACACGCTGGTGGTGACGCCGCGCTTCGAGGCGCGCACCGCGGCCGAGATGGTGGCGCTGGTGCGCGCCAATCCCGGGCGCTTCAACCTGGCCACGGCGGGCATCGGCAGCAGCGTGCACATCGCCGGGCTGGTGCTGACCAACAGGCTGAACCTGCAGGCCGAGCCGGTGCACTACCGCGGCGGCGGGCCGGCCGTGGCGGCGCTGGTGGCGGGCGAATCCCAGATCGGCACGCCGACCATGGCCTCCTCGCTCGGCCAGATCCGCGGCGGGGGCTTGCGCGCGCTCGCGGTGCTCGCGAACGAACGCAGCCCCGCCCTGCCGGACGTGCCGAGCGCGCCCGAGGCCGGCATCCCGGGCGTGGTGCTCGAGGAGTTCTTTCCGATCACCGCGCCCCGGGGGACGCCGCCCGAGATCCTCGCCGCGCTCGGCGCGGCCTTCCGCCAGGCGATCCAGCAGAGCGCGGGTCGCCTGACCGAACTGGCCGGCGTCGCGCCGCGCGCCGGCTTCGAGACCAGTGCGCAGGTGATGGCGCTCGTGCGGGAGGGTGTCGAGGACTACTCACGCATCCTGCGCGCCGCCGGCGTCCAGCCGGAATAGCTGCCGGGCGGGGCGCGCAGCCCCGCCGCCACGCTCGCAACAAGGGCGGCCGCGGACGGCCGCGCCACAGGGGGAGACCACCGCGATGACCACACGCCGCGCCGCCCTTGCGCTCGGCCTCGCCACGCCCGGCATCGTCCGCGCCCAGGGCGCGTGGCGGCCGACGCGCCCGATCCGCCTGATCGTGCCCGCCGCGCCGGGCGGGTCGAACGACATCGTGGGGCGCATCATCGCCGAACCGGCGTCGCAGATCCTGGGCCAGCCCATGATCATCGAGAACCGCGCCGGCGCGGGCAGCGTGATCGGCTCCGAGGCGGCGGCGCGCGCTGCCCCGGATGGCTACACGGTGCTGATCAACAGCTCGCTGCCGACGGTGCCGGCGATGGTCGCGCGGATGCCCTACAACACGGTGGCCGACTTCGAGGGCGTGGCGGTGGCCGGCTTTTCGCCGCACCTGCTGGTGGTGAACCCGCGCGTCGAGGCACGCACGGCGCAGGAGTTCGTAGCGCTGCTGCGCGCCAATCCCGGGCGCTTCAACTACGCCTCGGCGGGCCTGGGCAGCGGGCCGCATATCGGCGGCCTGCTCTTCATGAGCCGCATGAACGTCGAGGCCGAGACGGTGCACTACCGCGGCGGCGGCCCGGGGGTGGCGGCGATGGTCTCGGGAGAGGCGCATTTCGGCACGCCGACCATGGCCTCGGCGCTCGGGCAGGTGCGCGGCGGCGCGCTGCGGGCGCTGGCGGTGCTGTCGGACCAACGCAGCGCGGCGCTGCCCGACGTGCCGAACGCGATCGAGGCCGGCCTTCCGGGCGTGGTGCATGACGAGATCTTCCCCATCGTGGCGCCTCGGGGCACGCCGCCGGAGGTGCTCGCCGCGCTGGGCGCGGCCTTCCGGCAGGCGATCCAGCAGAGCGTGCCGCGGCTGAACGACCTGGCCGGCGTCGCGCCGCGTCCGGGCTTCGATACCGGGCCGCAGGTGATGGCGCTGGTGCGCGATGCGATCGACAGCCACACCCGCATCCTGCGTGCCGCCGGCATCCAGCCGGAGTGAAGACCGGCGTCTGCGCGCGCCCCGCGGCCGTGCCATGATGCGCGCAACGAAGCAGGCCGCGAACGGCCGCATTCCAGGGAGAAGACCACCATGACCACCCGCCGCGCCGCGCTCGCGCTTGCCCTTGCCACCCCCGCCATCGCCCGCGCCCAAGGGGTCGCCTGGCGCCCCGATCGCCCGGTGCGCATCGTGGTGCCCTTCGCACCCGGCGGCGCGACCGATGTCGTCGCGCGCGTCATGACCGAGACGATGAGCAGCCTGCTCGGCCAGTCCGTCGTGGTGGAGAACCGCGCCGGCGGCGCGGCGGGGCTGATCGGGTCCGAGATGGTCGCGAAGGCGCCGGCCGACGGGCATACCGTGCTGCTGCATTCGAACGCGCATGTCATCGCGCCGAGCCTCGTCGCGCGCATGCCCTACGACGTGCTGAACGACTTCGCGGCCGTCGCGCATCTGGGCCGCGTGCCGCAGGTGCTGGTGGTGAATCCGCGCCTGCCGATCAACGACATGGCGGGGCTGCTGACCTGGCTGCGCGCCAATTCGGGCAAGGTCGACTTCGCCTCGGCGGGCATCGGCAGCGGCAACCACCTCGCTTCCGAGATCTTCCGCGCGGCCGTCCCCGGCGTGCAGATGGAAATGGTGCAGTTCCGCGGCGGCGGACCGGCCATGCAGGCGGTCATCGCGGGCAACGCGCATATGTGCGTGGACCCGATCGCCTCGGCGGTCGCGCATATCCGCGGGGGGACGGTGCGCGCCATCGCGGTGGCGGGGCCGACGCGCGCGGCGATCCTGCCCGACGTGCCCTCCGCCAGCGAGGCCGGGCTGCCGGCCTGGGACGCGGCCGCCTGGTTCGGCGCCTTCGTGCCCGCGCGCACCCCGGCACCCGCGATCGCCGCGCTGAACGCGGCCTTCAACACGGCGATGGAGCGGCTGCAGGGGCGGCTTGGCGAGATCGGCGTGGAGCGCCAGCCACAGCTCGCCACGCCGGCGGCCTTCGACGCCTTCGTGCGCGCGGACCTGCCGAAGGTGGCGGAGGTGCTGCGGCGGGCGGGCGTGCAGCCCGAATAGGCGTCGCGAAGCGCTCGCATGCCGCGCGGGATGGTGTAGCCTCGTCGGAAAAGGCGGCCCGAAGCACGCGGCCGCCATCTGAGGAGAGCCGTCCATGACGTCCCGCCGCATCCTGCTGGCCGCGGCCGGCAGCCTGCCCCTTGCCGCGCCCGCCCTGGCCCAGGCGCCCTGGCCCAACCGGCCGGTGCGCGTCATCGTCGGCTTCCCGCCGGGCGGGTCGCTCGACGTGATGACGCGCCTCGCCTGCGAGCAGATGCAGGCGCGCCTCGGTCAGCCCTTCGTGGTCGAGACACGCTCCGGCGCCTCGGGCAACATCGGCGCCGAGGCGCTCGCCCGTGCCGCGCCGGATGGCTACACGCTCGGCACCGTCAGCATGCACAACCTGCTGATCAACCCGCTGCTGTTCCGCCAACTGCCCTACAACGCCGAGCGGGACTTCGCCTGGATCAGCGCCATGTGGGACCTCCCCAACGTGGCGGTGGTGCCGGCGCAGCACGTGCCCGCGCGGACGCTCGCCGAGTTCGTCACCTGGGCGAAGGCGCGGCCGCAGGGGATTTCCTACGGCTCCTCCGGCGTCGGCACGACGATCCACCTCTCCGGCGCCTACCTGATGGCGCAAGCCGGCATCCGGTCGGAGCACGTCACCTTCCGCGGCGCCGCCCAGACCATCCCGGCCATGCTGGGTGGCGACATCCAGATCGCGGTCGACAACCTCGCCTCCTACGTCTCGGTCATCCAGGAGGGGCGGATGCGCGCGCTGGCGGTGACCACGCCGGAGCGCTGGCCCGGCCTTCCGGATGTGCCGACCATGGCGGAATCGGGCTTCGCCGGCCTGTCCTACGGCCCCTGGCACCTCTGGGCCGGGCCCGCCGCCCTACCGCGCGAGGTGGCGGAGCGGCTGTCGCAGGAGATCCGCGCCGCCTTCGCCAACCCCGCGCTCCAGCAGCGCGCGATCGGCATGGGAGCGCGGCTGCTCGGCACCACGCCTGCGCAACTGGCCGAGCGGCTGGCGCGGGAACGCCCGATCTGGGCGGAGATGGTGCGCATCTCCGGCGCCCAACCCGAATAGCGCGGCCCGTTCAGGCGCCGCGCTGGAGGAGAGCGATCACCGCCCGCTGCCAGGCCTCCCACGCCTGGTCCGCGGCCGTGCCCGCCTGTTCCGCCTCCCGGCTCGCCGTGTTCAGCCGCCGGCGGGCTTCCTGCTGTTCGGGCCCGGTGCGGTCCTCGGCCGCCTGGCGGGCGCGTTGCAGCGCCTGGTCGGCGCTGCGATAGGCGCGGGCACGCAGCCGGGCCTCGTCCAGCAGCCGGCGCAGTTCCGTCATCGCCTGCACGACGCCGGCAAGGTCGTCCCGCCCCGGCGTGCCCGCCTCGGTGCGGCCGAGGATCTCCTGCAGCCGCTCGAGCGTGCCGGGGCCGCCGGGCAGGCGGCGGAGGTTCTGCTCGATGTCGAATTGCTGCCAGCGCAGCAGCACAGGCTCGCCCAGCCCCTGGTCCCATAGCGGCACCTCCTGGCGCATGGCGCGCTCGAAGGGCAGGCGGAGCGTGACCTGCGCGCCTTCGAGCATCACCTCGTGCCGCAGGCCGAAGTCGCCCTCCGACACCGTGGTGAAGCGGTGCTGGGCGCCGGCGCGGCGCGGCACGTCCACCACCATCAGGCCGCGCGCGCCGCGCGGGTCGACGGCGAGCGCCGTCTCCTCGCTGCGCAGCACGTCGAGCATCACAAAGCCGCGGCGCAGCCCGATGCGCGTCACGCGCTCGCTGCTGCTGCCGGACTGCGTGTACTGCACGTCCCGGTCGCGGGCGAAGGCGAGGATGCGGCCATCGCCCGCCGGCATGGCGCGGATCTCGGCATCGCCGAGGAAGACACCCGCCTCCGGCCCTTCCGCGCCATAGACGGTGGCGAGCCCGTCCGGAAGCGTATGCGGGGAGGCGTTGCGGATGCGCACGGCCGAGAGCGGGTGGCGCGCGGACAGGTCCTGGATCCACCAGACGCGCTCGGCCGGCAGGCGGACATCGAGGAAGGGCACGTTCGCCGTCTCCCCGGTGCGGATGGTGACGGGCTCTGCGAGGACGAAGGCGACGCGCCCGGCCGAGGCTTCCGCCGTCGCCGCGGCGGCCGGCATCGCGGTGCCGGCGATGTTGCCGCCGACCGGGGCGTCGGGTGCGCGGGCGCGCATGGCCTGGGGCGCAGCCGAAAGTTCGGGGACCAACGCCGCCGGGGCGGGCACGGGCGCGGGTGGCGGGGGCGT
>NZ_JACADQ010000256.1 GCF_016106015.1 Neoroseomonas rubea | reverse complement strand
GCGCGCCGACGGGCAGGTGGATGCCGAGGAGCGCGGCCGCATCGCGGAACAACTCGACGCCGCCGGCCTCGGTCCCGCGGCGCGCGACGCGGTGCTCGCCGAATTCGACCGCGGCGCGACGCCCGAGGCGCTGGCGCGCGAAGCGCGCGACCCGATGCTCGCCGCGCAGGTCTACGCCGCCGCCGTCGCCGGCGCCGGCGCCATCCAGGATGCCGAGCGCGCCTGGCTGGACGGCTTCGCCCGCGCGCTGAAGCTCGACCGCGCCGCGGTCGAGGCGATCGAGCGCCGGATCAGGGGAGGATAGACATGGCCCACGACCTGACCGAGGCCGAGGCCCGGCTGCGCGACCGAGCCCGCGAGGTCGCGCGCGAAGCCGCCGCCCAGGCGGCCGCGACCGACCGGTCCGAGCAGTATCCGTGGCCCATGGTCCGCCGCATGCAGGACGCGGGCTTCATGGGCCTGACCGTGCCGAAGGAATGGGGCGGGCCGGGCCTGTCCTATTTCGACGCGGTGCTGGTGATCGAGGAATTCTCCCGCGCCTGCGCCGTCTGCGGCCGCATCGCGGTGGAAGCGAACATGGGCGCGATCGGCGCCATCATGGCCTACGGCACCCCGGCCCAGAAGCGGCTGGCCGCGGACCTCGTGCTCGCCGGGGACAAGCCCGCCATCCTCATCACCGAGCCCGAGGCCGGGTCCGCCGCGACCGACATGCGCACCCGCGCCGTCCGCCACGGCGACACCTGGGTGATCGACGGCGAGAAGACCTGGATCACCGGCGGCGGCGTCTCCCGCCTCCATCTGATCTTCGCGCGCGTGTTCGAGGATGGGGAGGAGAAGGGTATCGGCGGCTTCATCGTCGCCCGCGACGGGGAAGGCATGCCCCCGGGCATGACCGCGACGCGGATCCCGTCGATGGGCCTGCGCGGCATGCCGGAAGCGGATGTGGTGATGCGCGGGCTGGAAGTGCCCGATTCGATGGTGCTGCGCCCGCCCGGCGGCTGGGCGCGCGGCTTCGGGCGGCTGATGGATGCCTATAACGGGCAGCGCGTGGGTGCGGCGACCGTCGCCCTGGGGCTGGCCGCCGGCGCCTTTGGCCATGCGCTGGACCGGGCGCAGTCCCGCCGGCAGTTCGGCCGGCCGATCGCGGAATTCCAGGGGCTCGCCTGGATGCTGGCGGACATGTCGATTGAGATCGAGGCCTCCCGCGCCCTGGTGTGGCGCGCGGCGCGCTCGGCCGGGCCGAACGGCTTCCCGGACCGGCTCGCCGCCGCCCAGGCCAAGGTGATGGCGGCCGACATGGCGATCCGCGTGACCAACCAGGCGCTGCAGGTCTGGGGCGCGGCAGGGTATTCGCGCGACAACCCGATGGAACGCTACGTCCGCGATGCGCGGATGTTCGCGATCGCGGGCGGGACGGCGCAGGTGCTGCGGACGCAGGTCGCCGAGCAGATCCTGGGGCGGAAACTGCCGCAGACCCGGGATGGCTTCGCGCGGGTGGCGGAGGAAGAACGCGCGGCGCGGCGCGCGGCCGCGGACTGAGGCGTGCGCCGGGGGGAGGGCGCCGCCCTCCCCGGGACCCCATCCTGCCAGACGCCGGAAGGTCGCTGGACACCGCTCATCCGAGGCTTCGAAAGGCCTTCCGGTCTTTGCCGGGGTGAACGCGGGAGAGCGGCAACGCCGCTTTCCGCATCGCCACCCGACAAACATTCAACAATATGGTTGACTATCCCGGCGCGTGTCAGCATATTCAACTACATGGTTGAATTTAATTCCCCCCCGCTGGACGACGTGTTCCACGCCCTTGGCGATGCCACCCGCCGGCGGATGCTGCGGCACCTGGCCGGCGGCGAGCGGACGGTCGGAGAGTTGGCCGAACCCTTCGCCATCTCGCTCGCCGCCGCCTCGAAGCACATCAAGGCGCTGGAGAATGCCGGGCTGCTCCGCCGCGATATTCGCGGGCGCACCCATTACTGCCGGCTCGAACCGGGCCCGCTGGCCACGGCCCACGAGTGGCTCGGCTTCTACGAGCGGTTCTGGACCAGCCGGCTGGACGACCTTGAACGCGTCCTCCGCGAGGAGGCCGAGAAGACTCCCCCCACGACAGGAGACGACCGATGAACGACCTCGCCCCCCTGGACGTCCATGGCGTCCTGACCGAGCCCATGACGCTGCGGATCCAGCGCCTGTTGCCCGGCCCGATCGATCGGGTCTGGGCCTACATCACCGAAAGCGACCTGCGTCGTCGGTGGCTCGCCGCCGGTGAGATGGAGATGCGGGTCGGCGCTGCCTTCGAGTTCGTCTGGCGCAACGACGAACTCAACGACCCGCCGAGCCGGCGCCCGGAGGGTTTCGATGCGGAGCACCGCCTGGAATGCCAGGTCACCGAGTTGGACCCGCCGCGCCGGCTCGCCATCACCTGGGGGCGCAGCGACGGCGTGACCTTCGAACTCGAGCCGGTCGGCCAGAAGGTGCTGCTGACGATCACGCATCGCCGCCTGCCGGATCGCGACATGCTGCTGAAGGTCTCGGCCGGCTGGCACGCCCATCTCGACATCCTCGAGGCCCGCGTTACGGGCACGGTGCCGCCGCCGTTCTGGGATGGGTGGCTGCGCCTGAAGAAGGACTATGCGGCGCGGCTTCCCGAGTGAGGGGTCTGGCCCGCCCGGGTCGACCCCGGGCGGGCTTCGGCCGCGGGATTGCCTGGAACCGACGGAATGGCCGAGTTTTGGCGCCCTGCGTGGTTGACTTGCCTCTCCCACCCCCCTAGAAGCGCGCCTCCACGAGGTAAGCCATGAAGATCCGCAATTCGCTGAAGACCGCCAAGACCCGGGACAAGAACTGCGTTGTCGTGCGTCGTCGCGGCCGCGTCTACGTGATCAACAAGAAGAACCCCCGCCTGAAGGCGCGCCAGGGCTGAAGCCCGGCGCAGGCCTGAGCGGGACGGGGGGCTTCGGCCCCCCTTTCTATTTGCGCACGGCGCCGCCACCGCCGCCCTGCGGGCGCAGGATTTCCGTGCCCACGCCGCCGCCTTCGCCCTGGGTCCAGGTGCCGGCCAGGCTGCCATCCGCTTCCACGGCATAGGCCGCGGCGCCGATCTCGCGGCCCGCGACGTAGCCGATGACCATCAGCGGGCCTTCCGGGATCAGCAGGCCGACGCCGCGGGAGGTGTCGCCCGCCACGTTCCAGGTGATGGTCCAGGTGTTGGTGCCGGTCTGCCGCAGCGTGGCCGTGCCTTCGTAGCGCTGGCCGTCGGGCGTCTGGCCCGCCACCGCATAGGTTCCGGCCTGCTGGGCCGATGCGCCCGCCGGCAGGGCAAGGGCAAGCGCGGCGGCAAGGATCAGGCGTCGCATGGGGCAGGCTCTCCGTTCGCCGGCGCCATGCCGGCCGCGGTCCGGAGTCTGCGCGCGGGGCATTCGGGACGCAATGCTTGCCGCCCTGCCGTGCGATGCGCATCTTCCGCGCATCGAGAGGAACGCCGCCCGTGATCGAGCTGCCCGCCCCCAAGCCCGAGATCCTCGCCCGCCGGGAGGAGATCGTCGAAGCCCTGCGCCGCATCGTCCCCGGCGATGGCGTCATCGGCGATGCGACGCGCCTCAAGCCCTATGAGACGGACGGGCTTGCCGCCTACCGGCAGATGCCGCTCGCCGTCGTGCTGCCGCGCACGACGGAGGAGGTCGCCGCGGTGCTGCGCTGGTGCAACGCGAATGGCGTGCGCGTCGTCCCCCGTGGCGCGGGCACCTCGCTGTCGGGCGGCGCGCTGCCGCTGGCCGATGCCGTCGTCATCGGGCTGATGCGCATGAACCGCATCCTTGAGATCGACCTCGATGACCGCTTCGCCGTGGTCGAGGCCGGTGTCACGAACATCGGCATCACCAAGGCCGTGGAAGGCGACGGCTTCTTCTACGCGCCCGACCCGTCGAGCCAGCTGGCGTGCATGATCGGCGGCAACGTCATGATGAATTCCGGCGGCGCGCATTGCCTGAAGTACGGCGTGACCGCGAACAACCTGCTCGGCGTGAAGTTCGTCACGATCGAAGGGGAGGTCATCGACATCGGCGGCGCGCATCTGGATGCCGCGGGGTATGATTGGCTCGGCCTGATCACGGGCAGCGAGGGCCAGCTCGGCCTCGTCACCGAGGTGACGGTGCGCATCCTGCGCGGCCCGGAAGGCGCGCGTGCGATGCTCGCCGCCTTCAAGGGCACCGAGATCGCGGGTGCCGCGGTCGATGCCATCATCGGGTCGGGCATCATCCCCGTTGCCCTCGAATTCATGGACAAGCCCTGCATCCATGCCTGCGAGGCCTTCGCCCATGCCGGCTATCCTCTCGATGCCGAGGCGATGCTGATCATCGAGGTGGAAGGCTCCGTCGCCGAGCAGGATGATCTGCTGAACCGGATCAAGGCGATCTGCGAGCGCTTCGACCCGATCAGCCTGAAGGTCGCGGAGAGTGCCGAGCAGTCGCTCGCCATCTGGAAGGGCCGCAAGGGCGCCTTCGGCGCGGTCGGGCGCATCAGCCCTGACTATCTCTGCATGGACGGCACCATCCCGACCTCCGAGCTGCCCTTCGTGCTGAAGCGCATCGGGGAGATGAGCACGCAATACGGCCTCGGCGTCGCCAACGTGTTCCATGCCGGCGACGGCAACCTGCATCCGCTGATCATGTTCGACGCCAACGACCCCGAATCCTTCCGCAAGGCGGAGGCCTTCGGCGCCGACATCCTGCGGCTGTGCGTCGAGGTCGGCGGCTGCCTGACCGGCGAACACGGCGTGGGCGTCGAGAAGCGCGACCTGATGACCGTGCAGTTCACGGCGCGGGAGCTGGACCAGCAGCGCGCCATCAAGACCGCCTTCGACCCGCAATGGCTGCTGAACCCGTCCAAGGTCTTCCCGCTGGAGGGCGCGCCCGTGCCGCTGGCTGCCGAGTGATGCGACCTCCAACCGCACCAACCCTGCGGCCGGCGAAGCTGGCCGAGGCGCCGCATGGCGCCCGCCGCGCGTGCGGCGAGCCAAGCGCGCGGATGTGCGCGCCGGCGCCTGAGGCGCGGATCGGTCACGATCCGCGATCCCTGGCATGAGCGCGACGCTCGCCCCGCCCGACGAGGCCGGAATCGCCGCTGCCATCGCCGCGGCGCATGCGGCGCGGGAGCCGCTCGCCATCGAGGGCAACGGATCGAAGCGCGGCCTGCTGCGCCCGGTGCAGGCGGCGCGCACGCTCTCGGTGCGCAACCTCTCCGGCATCACGCTCTACAGCCCGTCGGAGCTCGTGATCTCTGCCCGCGCCGGCACGCCGATCCCCGAGATCGAGGCCGCCTTGGCCGAGAAGGGCCAGCAGCTGATCGCCGAGCCGCCCGACACGCGCGCGCTGTTCGGCACGGATGCGCCGGCGACGCTCGGCGGCATCGTGGCCACGAACCTGTCGGGGCCACGGCGCATCACCTGGGGGTCGATGCGCGACCATGTGCTCGGCATCCGCTTCGTGAACGGGCAGGGGGAGGTGCTGCGCTCGGGCGGGCGCGTGCTGAAGAACGTCACGGGGCTCGACCTGTGCAAGCTGCTCTCGGGCGCGCATGGCACGCTCGGCGTGCTGACCGAGGTGACGCTGAAGGTCCTGCCGGCGGGCGAGACCTGCGCGACGCTCCGCGTGCAGGTGCCCGACGCGGCGGCGGGCGTGCGCGTGCTGTCGGCCGGGCTTGGCAGCCCCTTCGGTGTCTCGGGCGCGGCGCTGGTGCCCGATGCGGCGGGCGGCTACGCGGCCTGCCTGCGGCTCGAGGATTTCGCCCCCTCCGTCGCCTACCGCTCCGCGCGGCTGGCGGAGGATCTCGCGCCGCATGGCGATGTCGCGCTGCTCGATGCGGAGGCCACGCGCGCGCTGTGGCGGGAGATCCGCGACGCCGTGCCGCTCGCCGCGGCGCCGGGCGACGCCATCTGGCGCGTCTCCGTCCGGCCTTCCGCCGGACCCGGGATGCTGGCGGCGGTGGAGGCGGTGGGCGGCCGCGGCTTCCTCGACTGGGGCGGCGGCCTGGCCTGGCTGGCGGGGCCGGCGAGCGAGGCCGCACATGGCGCCATCGCCGTGGCCGCTTCCGCCGCGGGGGGCACCTGCACGCTGTTCCGCGCGCCGGAGGCGCTGCGCCTGTCCGTCGCGGTGCTGCCGGA
>NZ_JACADQ010000255.1 GCF_016106015.1 Neoroseomonas rubea | reverse complement strand
CATCCCCTGCCCGGCCGCGGGGCCCGCCGCCGGGTGATGCGGCTGAGCGGCCCGCTTGCGCGCCAGCACATCCCGCAGCGCGGCCGCGTGCCAGGCGCGCCGGGCCGCGCCGTGCAGGATGTCGAGCCGATGGTTCACCCGCTTCAGCGCCGCGGCGAAGACCTGCTTGCGCCGCGCCAGCGCCGCGTCGTTGCCGGCGCTCGCCCGCGCCTCCCCCTTGCCGCGGCGGGCACGGCGGTTCGCATGCACCATGCCGCGCAGCCGGTCGCGATGTTCGCGCAGCGTGCGGGCGAGGGCGAGCGCGTCTTCGGCCGACAGCGCCTCGAGCGCCGGGTAATGGCTGGCCTCGACGACGGAAAAATCGTCACCGAGCAGGCGGCGTTCGGCGGCGATGCTATTGGCCATGGGTGGTCCTCCCGGATCTCGTTTGCGTGAGACGCCAGCATAGGCAGCGTCGGCGGCCGGCGACAGCAAGACGGAAGGGCGCATAGTCTGCGCCCGTGACCCGCCGTCCCACCGACCTCGACACCGCGCTGCTGCGCTGCTTCCTGCTGCTGGCCGAGACGCGGTCCTTCACCCGCACCGGGGAGCGGCTGGGCCGCACCCAGCCGGCCGTGACGCTGCAACTGCGCCGGCTGGAGGACGCCTTCGGCCGCCGCCTGCTGCTGCGCGACCGGCGCCGCGTGGCGCTGACGGCGGAAGGCGAGGCGCTGCTGCCGATCGCGCGGGAGATCCTCGGCCTGCTCGACGCGGCATCGGAGCGCCTGTCCGACACCGACGCGGCGGGGGAGGTACGCTTCGGCAGCCCGGAGGACTTCGCCACCGCCTTCCTGCCGGCGATCCTCGCCCGCTTCGTGGAAAGCCACCCGGCGGTGCGGCTTTCGACCGCCTGCGAACTGACGCGCCGCCTGGTCGAGGGCATCGAGGCCGGCGCCTACGACCTGGTGGTGATCAAGCAGGCACCGGGGCGGCTGCATCCGGGCGCGCGGGCGGTGTGGCGGGAAGCTCTGGTCTGGGTGGGGGCGGAGGGCGCGCGGCCGCCGGCGCGGGAGGCGCCGCTGCGGCTCGTACTCAGCCCCCCGCCCTGCGTCTACCGGGAACGGGCGGAACAGGCGCTCGCCGCCGCCGGGCGGGGCTTCGAGACGGTCTATACGAGCCCGTCGCTGGCCGGGGCGGCGGCGGCGGTGCGCGCGGGGCTCGGCGTGACGGTGCTGCCGCGCACGCTGGTGCCGCCGGGACTCGCGCCGATCTCCCCGCGCGCGGGGCTGCCGCCGCTGGAGGAGACGGTGATCTGCCTGTTGCAGCGCGAAGGCGCGCCGGGGGCGGCGGAGGCGCTGGCGCGGGCGGTGGAGCAGGGGCTCGCCCGCGCGGCCGGCATGTCGTGAGGGCCATCGGCCGAGGGCCTGCGCTGCGGCCGGACGGACGCCGCCGCGCATGCGGCGAGGCTTGACGCAGGGCAGGCCTCGGCAGGTCGGAGCCGCACCTTTCGGACTGCCAGTCATAAGCGTTCCATATCATGGCAGGCGGAAAAACTCATTTCCGCAAATCCAATCCGCCCGGCAGAAGCGCCCGCCACCACCGACCGGGACACGCCGCCATGCCGGGCTTCGACCTGCTGATCACCAACCTGCTCTCGCCCATCGTGCTCGCCTTCGCGCTCGGCGCGGTGGCGGGCTTCATCCGATCGGAGCTCGAACTGCCCGAGCCGGTGCTGAAGCTGATCTCGATCTACCTGCTGTTCTCGATCGGGCTGACCGGCGGGCGGGAACTGGCGCAGGTGCCCTTCGCCGAGGTCGCGCCGCTGCTGGCGGCCGGCGTCGCGCTGACCCTCGCCATCCCGGTCGCGACCTTCCTGCTGCTGCGCCGCGCCGCGGGCTTCGACGTGCAGAACGCGGCGGCCGTCGCGGCGCATTACGGCTCGGTCTCCACCGTCACCTTCTTCGCCGCGGTCGCCTTCGCGCGCGCCATGGAGATGCCGGCGGAAGGCTTCATGCCGGCGGTGGTCGCGCTGATGGAATGGGGCGTGATCGTCGCCCTGCTGCTCGCGCGCATCTCGATGGGGCGGGCGCGGGGCGGGATGTCGCTCGGCGCGCTGGCGGCCGACACGCTGCGCGGGCGGGGCATCCTGCTGCTGAGCGGGGGGATGATGATCGGCGCGCTCGCGACCGACCCGCAATGGCGGCAGATCAGCCCGGTCTATGAGGGGCTGTTCCGCGGCGTGCTGATGATCTTCCTGCTGGAGATGGGCATGACGGCGGCGCGGCAGATGCGGGACTTCGCCCGGGTGGGCCGGTTCCTCACGGTCTTCGCCATCGCTTCGCCGGTGGTCTGGGGGATCGTGGGCGTGGTCGCCGGCCAGGCGATCGGGCTGAGCCAGGGCGGGGCCTTCGTGCTGGGCGCGATCTGCGCCTCGGCCTCCTACATCGACGCGCCGGCGGCCTGCCGCGCGGCGCTGCCCGAGGCGAGCCCGGGGATCTACCTCACGGCGTCGCTGGGGGTGACCTTCCCGTTCAACCTGCTGCTGGGGCTGCCGATGTATTGGCAGGTGGCGGCGTGGCTCTATCGCTGATCGCGCAGCACGCCCGCCAGCGTCACCAGCATCGAGGCCGTCGCCCCCCAGATGTAGTGGCGCTCATGCGGCCAGACCCAGAATTCGCGCATGCGGCCGCGGAATTCCTGGCGCCGCCGCTCCGGCGCGGCGGGGTCCAGCAGCCGGGCGAGCGGGTATTCGAAGGGCTCCTCCACCTCCCCGGGATCGTGGCGAAGGTCGAAGGGCGGCGTCAGCAGCGCGACCACGGGCGTCACGCGGTATCCCGTCCCCGTCAGCACCGCGGGCAGCCGGCCGATGATGCGCGGCAGCGCGCGATCCAGCCCGACCTCCTCCTCCGCCTCCCGCAGCGCCGTCTCCTCCGGCGTCTCGCCCTCCTCCATCCGCCCGCCGGGAAAGGAGACCTGGCCGGCATGGGAATTCAGCCGCGCGGAGCGCAGCGTCAGCAGCACCGTGGGTTCGGGATGGGCGATGAGCGGCACGAGCACCGCCGCGGGGACGATCCGCCCCCCGGTGCGCGCGGCGCGTTCGAGATCCTCCTCCGGGGAGGGACGGTCGCGCGGGATTGCCCCCGGATCCGCCAGCCGGGCCGCGAGCGTGGCGAGGTCGAGCGGCGGCGCGGCGAGCGGGCCGCTCACTCCGCCGCCAGGTCCATCGCCGGCACCTCGTCGATGGGAAAGAACACGCCCTCGCTCCACACGCCGAGGACTTCGCGCCCCTCCACCGTCTCGGGCTGGGCGAGCGCCACCAGCTCGTAGAACACCGCGCGGCTGATCCGCGCCTCGAGCCCCGGGCGGACGAGGATGTAGGGCCGCGGCTCCCGCGTCGCGGGGTCGAGATGGACGCGGATCGGGTGCGCGGGGCCGGCGGTCACCAGCTCGTCGAGGTTGGTGCGGAAGGTCAGGCATTGCTGGGGGACGGCGCAGCCGCAGTCGCAATCCCGCCAGAACAGCTCGACGGCGAGGAAGGGCGCGTCCTCCACCTCGATCCGGCCGCGCTCGGCCGGGGTCTCCAGCCAGAAGCCGCCATCCTCCCCGCGCTTGAGGACGGAGGCGAACAGGCACACCAGGGGTTTCCGGTTGATCGGGCTGCCCCGATAGTACCAGGTGCCGTCGCGCGCGATTCGGATGGCGTAGTTGCCGCAATCCATCTTCGCGCGCGCCAGCACGGTCCCCGCCGGGGGCACCGAACAACCGCCCTTTTCCATGCCGTGGACCGTCATGCCCATCGTCGCCCTTGCACTCAGCGTGGCCGATGCGAGGTAATTCCACCTCGGGTGGCATCGGCCGGCGCGCCTCCACCACCGTCATATAGGGAGCCCTGCCCGCATGAGTGAAGTGGCCGAGCCACAGGATCCCGCAGCCCTGGTTGCCGAGGTGGAGGCGCTGGGCGCCCGCCTCGCCCGGGTGCGCGAAGCGGTCGGCCGCGTCATCTTCGGCCAGGAGCTGGTCGTCGAGCGTGTGCTGACAACCCTCCTCGCCGGCGGCCACGTGCTGCTGGTCGGCGTGCCGGGCTTAGGCAAGACCAAGCTGGTCGACACGCTGGGGACCGTCCTCGGCCTCGATGCGCGGCGCGTGCAGTTCACGCCGGACCTGATGCCGGCCGACATCCTGGGCTCGGAGGTGCTGGAGGAGGATGCGCACGGCAAGCGCGCCTTCCGCTTCCTGAAAGGCCCGATCTTCTGCCAGCTGCTGATGGCCGACGAGATCAACCGCGCCTCCCCCCGCACCCAATCGGCCCTGCTGCAGGCGATGCAGGAACACCGGGTCGCGATCGGGGGCGAGATCCACCCCCTGCCCGGCCCCTTCCACGTCCTGGCCACGCAGAACCCGATCGAGCAGGAAGGCACCTATCCGCTGCCCGAGGCGCAGCTCGACCGCTTCCTGCTGGAAATCGAGGTCGGCTACCCGGACGCGGCGGCCGAGCGTGCCATGCTGCTGGCGACCACCGGCGCGCGGGAAGCCAGGCCGGTCCAGGCCATGACGGGGGCCGAGCTGATCGCCGCCCAGGGCCTGATCCGCCGCATCCCGGTGGGCGAACAGGTGCTCGACGCCATCCTGAAGCTGGTGCGCGGCGCGCGGCCGGAGACCACGGGGCTCGATGCGGTGCGCCAGCATCTTGCCTGGGGGCCGGGGCCCCGGGCCGCGCAGGCGCTGATGCTGGCCACGCGGGCGCGGGCGCTGCTCGACGGGCGGTTGGCGCCGAGCGTGGACGACGTGATCGCGCTGGCCGAACCCGTGCTGCGGCACCGCATGGCGCTGACCTTCGCGGCGCGGGCGGACGGGATCCACCTGTCCGAAGTGATCGACGCGCTCAAGGAGAGCATCGCGTAGCGTGGCGCGGGACATCGCCTTGGAGAGGGGCGCCGCCCCTCTCCAAACCTCACCCCGCCAAGGGCTTGAGGCCCTTGGGACCCTCGAGCTGGGTCGCGCATGACCGCCTCCGTCATCGTCCCCTGGGCCGAATCGCTCGGCGCGGCACTGCCGCCGCTGGTCGTGCAGGCGGAGCGCGTCGCCTCGACGGTGATGCAGGGCGTCCATGGCCGGCGCCGCCCGGGCCAGGGCGACGCCTTCTGGCAGTTCCGCCCCTATCTGCCCGGCGACGCCGCGGCGCGGGTCGACTGGCGGCAATCGGCCAAGTCGGACCGGTTGTTCGTGCGCGAGACGGAATGGGAGGCGGCGCAGACCGTCGCCCTGTGGTGCCAGGGCGGGGAAGGCATGGCCTGGCGGTCGGAGCGCGACCTGCCCTCCAAGCGGACGCGGGCGGAACTGCTCGTCCTCGCGCTGTCGGCGCTGCTGTTCCGGGGCGGGGAAAGGGTGCGGCTGTTCGGCCTGCCGCGCGCGTTTTCCGGCCGGGGCGCGCTTGCCGCGCTGGCGCAGTCCCTGCCCCGCCAGGCCACCGCGCCGGAGGATGGCCGCATCCCCCGCCATGCCCGGGCCGTGCTGATCGGCGATTTCCTCGCCCCGCTGGAGGAAACGCGCCATCGCGTCGCGGCGCTGGCGGCGCGGTCGATCCGGGGCCACATGCTGCAGGTGCTCGACCCCGCGGAGGAAACCCTGCCCTTCACCGGCCGCATCCGCTTCGAAGGCGTGGGCTTCACGGAGGAAGCGCTGGTGCCGCGCGTCGAGGGCGTGCGCGCGCTGTATGAGGAAAGGCTGGCCCGGCACCGCGAGGGGCTCGCCGCCATCGCCGCCGGCTCCGGCTGGTCCTTCGCCACCCATCGCACGGACCAGCCACCGGAAGGCGCGCTGCTCGCGCTGCATCGCAGGCTGGCGCCGGGCTGATGTGGCAGCTGGGCCCCCTCGCCTTCGCCGCCCCCTGGCTGCTGCTGGCGCTGCCGGCGCTGCCGCTGCTGTGGTGGCTGCTGCGCGTCTCCCCGCCCGCGCCGCGCAGCCAGGCCTTCCCGGCGATCCGCCTGCTGCGGGACCTGCCGCCGACGGAGGAAACGCCGCACCGCACGCCCTGGTGGCTGCTGCTGCTGCGCCTGGCCGCGGCGGCGCTGCTCGTGCTCGGCCTCGCGCGGCCGGTTTGGCAGCCGCAGGCGGGCGGCGGGGGCGAGGGCCCGCTTCTGGTCGCGATCGACGATGGCTGGGCGGCCGCGCCCGATTGGCCGG
>NZ_JACADQ010000254.1 GCF_016106015.1 Neoroseomonas rubea | reverse complement strand
CCGCGGTCGCGCAAGCGCCGGCCGCCGCACCCGTCGCGGGCGAGCGCGGCCCGTCCTCGGCCACCGAGGCCGCCGCCGCCGCGCGACGGGAGGAACAGCGGATCCTCTCGACCGACCCCACGCTCGCGCGCGTCGGCGGCGTTCTGACGCCACGCGGCGCACTGTCCGTCGAACCCACCCTCGAATACGGCTATGGCGAGAACACCCAGGCGACGGTGAACGGCTTCTCGATCGTCCCCGGCATCACCTTCGGCACGGTCGACATCCGCCAGAACACGCAGCGCGCGACGACCGCCTCCGTCACGCTCCGCTACGGCATCACCGATCGCTTCGAGATCAACACCCGCATCCCCTACGTGTTCCGCAACGACACGATCGAGACGGGCCCGGCCGACGTGAATGCGAGCCCTATCCTGATCAGCCCGCGCGGCAACGGCATCGGCGACATCGAGTTCGGCGCCTCCTACCAGATCAACGCCGGGCTCAATGACTGGCCGATCTTCATCGCCAATCTCCGCGTGAAGTCGACGACCGGCCGCAGCCCCTTCGAGGTGCCGATCTACACCACCAACGACCCCCAGGGCGGCTTCATCCGCGGCCTCGAACGCGAATTGCCGACGGGCACCGGCTTCTGGTCGGTCGAGCCCGGCCTGACGGTGGCCTGGGCGTCGGATCCGGCGGTCTTCTTCGGCGGCGTCCGCTACATCTGGAACATCGCGGATACGGTCGAGCTGAAGAACCCGTCCGGCGGCCCCTCGACGAGCACGCGGCTCGATCCCGGCGACGCGATCGGCATGAACTTCGGCGTCGGTTTCGCGATGAACGAGCGGACCTCGATCAGCCTGGGCTACGAGCATGTCTTCGTCATGCGATCGAGCCAGGAGGGGCGCGGCATCCCGGGATCTACGGCCGATATCGGGACCTTCAACTTCGGCCTGGCCTATCGCGTCTCCGACAGCGTCAGCGTCAATCTCGGCGTGGGCATCGGTGTCACGGATTCCGCGCCCGATGCGCGGATCATCCTGCGCGTGCCGGTGCGCTTCAACCTCATCTGATCCTGCCTACCGTCCGTACGGGACGATGCCGCGGCGTATTGCGCCGCGGCATGATGCGTCATGCACGCAGCGGCTGTGGGGCGCGGCGCAATGCACCTGTTAACCACCCGTTAACCTTTACGACGCGGATACGCGCGTGGCGCGGTGGTGTTTACGATTCGCCGCGCGCCGCTTCGCGACATGCGCATGAAGGCCAACGGCAAAGTGGCGGAAAAGCTGGGCTTGCACGTGACGCTTCGATGGCGCCCGGCGTGGCACGCAGGTTGCTCTGTCTCGGATGCACGAAGAAGAGTGTCGGGGAAGGAAGTCGATGCATGGCTCGCCACGGCTTTCGGCGACGCCTTCCTCCCGCTCCGCAGTGCGCAACGCCGCCGCAAGTATTCGGCGGCACGTGACAACACGGGACGAGGAGAGAGAGACATGCGTGCACTTCTTCTTGCGGGTGTCGGCGTGTTCGCGCTGGGCGGCGCTGCCTTCGCGAACGACACCGGCGGGGGCTCGACCGGGCCCAGGGGATATATGGACCATTACGCCGCCGCCCTCGGCGTCAATATCGGCCAGGTGGCGGGCAACCGATCCTCGACGGGTTGGGGCCAGGCTGCCTCGGTCGGCATGACGGGCAGCTTCCAGGTCCGGTCGGGCGTGATGAACGTCAACCAGAATGCCGGCGCCAACGCCATGCAGCAGAACGCCGTCGCCATCGCGTATGTCGAGGGCTGCAACTGCGAAGTGGGCTTCCGCCGCGGGGACGGCGACGCGAATACCGTCGCGGTCAACGCTGGCGCGGTCGGCGGCCGTCGCGGCGGGAACGAGAGCGACAACATCTTCGGTACCAGCGCTGACGCCGGCATGAATGACAGCTTCGGCAGCTCCGTCGGTATCGCGCAGGTGAACCAGAACGCTGGTGCGAACAGTCTCCAGCAGAATGCCACCGCGGTCGCGTATGTGGATCGTCTTTCGGGTGAGCGCCAGACGCGCGATGCCTGGGCGATCTCCGCCAATATCGGCACCGTCACCGGGTCGGGCAATGACTCGAACGACTACCGGCATGCGGCGACCGCCAATATCGCGGCTTCGTTTGGCAGCTTCACGGGTGTGGCCAACGTCAACCAGAACGCCGGTGCGAACAGCCTGCAGCAGAATTCCGCGGCGCTCTCTGCGGTCGAGTTCTGTAACTGCGCGACGCGCGATCTTTCGACGACGATCGCTGCGGCCGGCAATGTCGGTTCGGTCACCTACAACCGCGCTGACGCCGATTTCGGCAGCGCGCGTGCCGGCATGACCGGTTCGTTCAATGGCGGCACCGGCATCGCGCAGGTCAACCAGAACGCCGGTGCGAACAGCCTGATGCAGAACTCCGTGGCGGTCGGCGCGGTCTACAACCGCTGACCCGTTCCTGACGGCGCCGGCGGCCCCCCCCCTCGGGCCGCCGGCGTCCCCCTGCCATGCAGAACGAGGACGACGCCATGAAGATCGCGACCATCGCCACCGCTGCGCTGCTTTGCGCGGCGGCTTCGGCGCAGACCGTCCATGCTTCGGATCCCGCCGCGCTGTTCGAAAGGCTCACCCCCGTGGGGCAGGGCGAACTCGCCGGTTCCTCCGGCCGCGCAGGCTTCGACCAGGACGCGGCGAACCTTGCCAACGTCCATGGCAACCTTGTCGGCGCCAACAGCGTGACCGGAAGCAACTCCATCTCCGGCTCGCTAAGCGGCAATGCCGGCGTCACGACCGTGTTCCAGAACACCGGCAACAACAGCGTCTTCCAGTCCGCGACCTCCATCACCATCAACATGCGCTGAGACGCGCCGATGCCCGTGCCGCGCATTGCCCTGCTGATGCTGCCCGCGATGCTGGCCGCCTGCGCGGCCGAGCGCGGCGGCGGCACGCTCCCGGTCGAGCCGATGCGCGCCGGGCAGGTGGAGCTCTCGCTGCCCGACCTCGATACCGGCGGGGCGAACCTCGCCGTTCCGGTGCGCAGCGTGCTGGCGCGCCGCTTCGCGCGCACGATCAAGCAGCGCTTCGACTTCTCCTGCGGCTCGGCGGCGCTCGCGACGTTGCTCACCTTCCACTACGGCATGCCGACGGGGGAGGAAGCGGTCCTGCGCGACATGATCGCGCATGGCGACGTCGAGCGGATCCGCAGTGCCGGCTTTTCGCTGCTCGACATGCAGAACTTCCTCGCCCGGCGGGGCCTGCGCTCGAATGGCTACCGCCTGCCGCTCGACCGCCTGGCGGAGGTGCGGGTGCCGGCCATCGCCCTGATCGACACGAACGGCTATCGCCACTTCGTCGTCGTGCGCGGCGTGACTGCCGACCGCGTGCTCATCGCCGACCCGAACCTCGGCACGCGCACCATGCCGCGCGTCCGGTTCGAGGAGGCGTGGAACGGCGTGCTCTTCGTCATCCTCGATCGCCCGGATCTCGGCCAGGCGAGCTTCGGTCTTGCCGAGGACTGGGGCGTTCGCTCGCGCGCACCGGGCCTGCTCGTGCGCGACCAGATGGACCGGGGCATATCGGGCCTCGGGATGCCGGCGCCGCTCGTCCTCAACTCGGGCGTGCCGCCGACGCGCAGTTTTCTTCCGCCGAACCTCTTCTGATGAAGAAGGAGAAGCCGTGATGACCCGACGGACTTCGTTCCAGGCTTCGCTTCTCGCCATCCTCCTTGCCGGCGGCGGCGCGATGGCCGCCGAGGCGCCCGGGCGTCGCGACATGGCCGATGCCTATGCCCGGGCGCTCGGCATCGATGTCGGCGTGCAGGATCAGGTGCTGGATGAAGCGGCGCCGCTGCGCATCGCGGCCGCGCCCGTGGCGGAGGACGAGCTCGGCGCGATGCGCGGGGGCTTCGCGCTGCCGGGCGGCATCTCGGTCGCCTTCGGTTTCGACGTCGAGACGCGGCTCGGCGGCCAGGTGGTGCAGCGTCTCACCCTGCCGACCTCCGTGATCGGTCCCGGCGGGCGCATGGAGGCGATCCGCGTCATCGAGGGCGGCGCGGTCCGACTCGCCGATCCCGCCGCTGGCCCCGCCGTGGCCGAAGGCCTCTTCAATGGCGGCGCGACGCGAATACTGACGCAGGCGGGCGTGGGCACTATAGTCGGGGTTGTCCAGAACAGCCGGGATGGGCAGGTCGTGCAGCAGCGCTCCAGCATGCAGGTGGACATCTCTGGCATGGGCCGCATGCTCGATGCGGCCGCGAACCGGCGCATGATGGATCATGCCCTGCCGCGTCACGGCGGATGGTCCCGATGAGGGGCTCCGCGCCGGCCGCGGCCTTTCTCGTCGCGGCGCTGCTGGCCGCCGCGCCCGCCGCGCGCGCCTTCGAGCCCGAGCCCGACCCCGCGGCGGTCGAGCGCGTCAGCGGGCTCGACGTTCTCAAGCCCCTCGATCCGCAGGATCTCGGCCGGCTGCGTGCGGGCCGCCTGCCCACGCTGACGCCCGGCGTCCAGTCGCCGGCGCCGACGCTGCGTCTGTGGGATGAGATCGGCCGGCCGAATCGCCCGCAGCCCCCCGCGTCCCAGGGGGTCGTGACATCGACCCACCGCGGCGCGCGCTGAAGCTCGTCGTTCAGGAGAGAGTTCGCGCCATGAGGATGTCCTCGACGCTCGCGCTGGGCCTGCTGGCCCTCCTCGCCGCCGGCTGCGCGCAGCCCGGGCCGGAGCCCGTCGCGGCCCCCGCGCGTGCCGAGCCGGTCGTGACCGGCGGCCAGCGGCTGAGCGGCGAGGAGTTCCGCGCCGAGGTCTTCGGCAACACGCTCGACCGTCGACTGCCGAACGGCGCGCGGCTGACCATGCATGTCGCGGCGGACGGGTCTCAGCGGCTGCGCCTGACGGCACCGGGTGGTCAGCGCGGGACGGATCGCGGCCGCATCGAGATCCGTGGCAACGAGGTCTGCTCCTCCTGGGAGCGGATCGACCAGGGACGGCCGACCTGCTTCGCCTATTTCCGCCTGGGCGGTTCGCTCGTCGCGATCGACCTGGCGGGCGACATCGAGCCGACGAGGTTCGAGGTGCTGCGCGGCAATCCGGAACGGATCTGAGCTGCGGCACGCCTTTCCGGCGGGGCGCTGAAGCAGGCCGCAAGCGCGGATGCGGCGAGGATCGCCGCGGCTGAGTTCCGCGGCGTGCGCCGCCAATCCTTCCGCCGGTCGATGCGCCGCGCGCGATGTTCCCGGGCCTGCCGCGCGCACGAAAACACGACGCGATGCGGAATTGCTTCCATCGTGCCGCCGGATGCCCTATGAAGGGGCGTCAGCTTTTCTTGGTATCGCCGCGCTCTCCTTGCTCCTGATCGAGCGCCGAGCCCGCAAGCCCTCCAGCAGAAGATTGATCGGACGCGCCGCGTGGCGCGGCCGTCACACCACGTTCGAACGGAACAATCATGTCCACTGGCACCATCAAGTGGTTCAACGCGACCAAGGGCTACGGCTTCATCCAGCCTGAGGACGGCACGAAGGACGTCTTCCTCCACATCTCCGATGTCGAGCGGTCCGGCATCGCGTCGCCGCAGGAAGGCGACAAGATCGAGTACGACATCCAGCGCGGTCAGCAGGGCAAGATGTCCGCGACCAACCTGCGCAAGGCCTGACACCGACTTCGACCGCGGCCGGCGCATCGCGCGCGGCCCCGTCGCATCGCATGCGGCGCCGTCCTTCGGGGACGGCGCCGCCAAGAAGAACGAACGACACCATGACCATCACCACCCAGAGCCCACGCGCCACCCCGGCGCGCGGCACCGCAACCCCGGCATCGAAGTCCCCGCGCCCCGGCACGGGGCTTTCGCCCGCCGAGATCCGCCAGATCGTCCTCGATATCCTCGGATGATCCGGCACCAACCGGCCATGCCCACTGACGAAGGACAGCAGTAAGCAAAGATGCAAGGTTCGAAGCGCGACGATTTCAACAGCCGCCGCGAGACCGCGGCACTCGCCAAGCAGGCGATGATCGAGCGGTTCCGCGGCCAGCCGCGACCCGATGATCCCGTGGTGCAGGAAAGGCTGGCCGCGCAGCGTGCCTTCGCCGAAGCGCGCGACCAGCGCCGCGCCGAGCGGCTGGCCGAGCGCGCCGCCCAGGCCGAGGCCGCCGCCGCCGAAGCGAGGCGGCTCGAAGCCGAGGAAGCGGCCCGCCA
>NZ_JACADQ010000253.1 GCF_016106015.1 Neoroseomonas rubea | reverse complement strand
CCGATGCCGCGGCCCTGGCCGAGTTGCCGCGTGCGCCGCGCCATTGCGGCGATCCCGGCGGCCGCTTCGTCGCCTGCGAGGCCTTGCAGGCCGCGCTGCCACCGGCGCCGCCCCGGTGCACGCTCTGCGGCGGGCGCCACCGGGCAGATGACGCGCCCTGAAGCCTTTCCTCGCGTCGGGGCCACGCTGCGTGCAGGATCACGCCATGGACACTACCCGCCGCCTCGCCGCCACCGCCCTGCCCATGTTGCTGATCGCCGGCGCGACGCGCGCGGCCTTCGCCAAGCGGGCCGAACCTCTGACCGCCGAAGCCTGCGGCCCTGACGCCGATGTGAAGGGCTGCGCCACCGGCAAGGGTGCGGAGGGCGGTTGCCCCCATTGCGCGGCGATCGCCGGCAAGGACAAGCGCTGACAGGGGACATTCCCGCGCGCGGAATCCTGTTCTAGAAGCGGGCGGCGCCGCATGGCGCACATCGCGAAGGAGCGGCCGGCATGAGCAAGATCACCCGCCAGGGCACCAACCAGATCCTCTCGACTTCGGTCGAGTACCACAATTTCGTCTACCTCGCGGGCATCACCGCCGACGATCTGTCCAAGGACATCAAGGGCCAGACGGCCGAGGTCCTGGCCAAGATCGACGCGGCGCTCGAATCCAACGGCACGGACAAGACGCGCATGCTCTCGGCCCAGATCTGGCTCAAGGACATCCGCGACCGCGGCGCGATGAACGAGCTCTGGACCGCCTGGGTCCCGGCCGGCATGGCCCCTGCCCGCGCCTGCGTCGAGGCGAACATGGCCGACCCGCGCCACCTGGTGGAGATCATGATCACAGCCTGCCGTTGAGGGAATCCTTTCCTCACGCGTTTGGCAGCGCCCGGGCCCAAGGCCCGGGCGTTGTTGTTTTTTGGCCACCACACTGTGGCCCCGTCCAAAACCTGCCCGATTCCTGGGAATGCAATCCCGTTACCGCCGCTACGAGCCCCGTCGTTCAGGGAAATCACATCGGATTTCGCCCGGTAACAGGAGTGCGGGTTGTCACATTCCTGCCCGCGTTGATACCCGGTGGTTACTGACGAGGGGTGAACCCGCTCGGCAAGAATCACCAAGGGGGCTTGGGGGCACATGAAGGCAAGAGGCGCGGCGATCGCATTCGCGATCCTGTTGGGCGGCGTTGGCTTCCTGTCCGAGGGCGCGGAAGCCCGCACCACCGACGCCCGGCAGGCGAACAAGCCGTCTCGTGCCGCCGCGGCACCCGCCACCAACCGTCCGGCCGCAGCTCCCGCCCGCACCACCACGCCCAGCCGCACCGCCGCCGCGCCTGCTCGCGCCTCGGCCGATCGTCAGGCGGACGCCACGCGGCGCGGTTCCGTCCAGCGCGGCCGCAACGGCGCGGTGCAGACCGTCTCGATCGGCCGCTCCAGCCGCGTGACCGCCTTCCGGGGCGGCGGCGGTGGCGGCGGCATCTCCTGCGTGCCCTACGCCCGCCAGGCAACCGGCATGGCGATTAGCGGCAATGGCCGCGACTGGTGGTACAACGCTGCCGGCCTCTATGCCCGCGGCAACCGTCCCGAAGTCGGATCGGTCATGGCCTTCCCCGGCTCGGGCGGCATGCGCGCCGGCCACGTGGCCGTGGTCGAGCAGGTCGTTTCGAACCGCGAGGTCCTGATCCACCATGCCAATTGGGGTGGCCCGGGCATCCGCCGCGGCTCGATCATGCGCGGCGTCTCGGTCATCGACGTCTCCCCAGCCAATGACTGGACCCAGGTGCGCGTCCAGGTCGGCCACAGCAGCGAGAACTACGGCCGCCCCTATCCGGTCTACGGCTTCATTCACAACCGCCCGGACCCGACCGGCGGCACCATGCTCGCCGGCGGCACCGCGCCGCTGCGCGTCAACGCGGCGCAGGCCGCGAGCCTCAGCCTCGAGGAAGTGGCGCAGGCGCCGGCCCCCCGCCGCTGAGGCGCCGCGCCCCGATCGCGACAGGGCCGCTCCGGATCGCCGGGGCGGCCCTTCGTGTTTCAGGCGGCTGCCATCTCCCGGCTCCGGTCCCACAGGTTTGGCACCGAGGCATTGTCGTAGCCGGACACGAAGCGCTTCGTGGCGCCCGTATCGGGATCGAAGACGCTGCGCGCGATCGCGCCGATGTTCCCGCCATAGACGTGGATGGAGATGCTCGCGCGGTCGGCCAGTGCGTTCTCGACCACATGGATGTCGTAGGTGTTCGCGCTGACGGCGACCACCTCCCCCTCCCGCAGACGGTCCACCTGCCCGGGCGTCATGGGCGCGCCGGGGCGCATCTCGGTCGAGACTTCCTCCCCCCGCAGCATCCCCACGAGGCCCCAGACCGTGTGGTTGTGCACCGGCGTCTTCTGCCCTGGGCCCCAGACGAAGGAGACGACGCAGAACCGCTCCAGCGGGTCGCAATGCAGCAGGTACTGTCGGTAGCGGGGGCCGGGGACGGCGCAATCCTCGGGCAGCCAGTCATCCTTCGCCACTAGGCGGCGCAGCAGCGCCGCGCCCTCGGTCAGCCAGCGCTGCTCCGTCGCCGCCTCATCGGCCAGTCGCGTCATGTCGCGGATGAAGTCGCGCAGTGGCTTGATGTCGGTCATGGTGGCGATCCTCCGTCCTTCGCCACCATCATGGGCAAGGCATTTCCACGCGGCAAGGAAACCAGGCGATGCACGAGCACAGGACGGACGGCGCGGAGTTGCTTTTCCTCCCCGCCGGGCAGGCAGTGCCGAACAATCCGCGCCTGCCAGTGCTGCTGCACCGCGGCGCCTTGCCCACCGGCGAGCCCGAGGCCGCCGAGGCGCTGTTCCGCCGCCATGGCTGGCGCCCGGCCTGGCGCGGCGGCATCCATCCCTGGCATCACTACCATTCGAACGCGCATGAGGCGCTCGCCGTCGCCTCAGGCCATGTACGTGTGTTGCTCGGCGGCGAAGGCGGCGTGCAGGTGGATCTCGCCGCGGGGGACGTTGCCGTGCTGCCGGCGGGCAGCGGGCATATGAACCTGGGCGGGAGCGAGGATCTCCTCGTCGTCGGCGCCTATCCCGAGGGCTCGGCACCGCCGGACCAGTTGCACGGGGCGCCGGGGGAACGCGAGCGCGCGATGCACGCCATCGCGGCGACGCCGGCTCCGGGATGCGATCCCGTCACGGGGCGGCCTTACCCGTCGCGCTGAAGAAGAATAAGACCGGGGGAGGTGAACCTCCCCCGAGCCCCCTCCCTTTTTTCTCCGGGCGCCCGGCCGCTGGCCGTGCGCGGGGCGTCAGGCCGCGGTCAGCACGATGCGGCCGACGACCTTGCCGTCCTTCAGCCGGTTCAGCGCGGCATCGGCCTGGTTCAGGGGCATGTTCGTGATCGGGATGGCGGGCAGCGCGCCGGACTGCGCGATGGCAACCAGTTCCCGCAACTCCTTCACATTGCCCACATAGGATCCCTGGATCGTCAGGGCGCGGATCGGCACCAGCGGCAGCGGGACGGACATCTCCCCGCCGAACAGGCCGACCTGCACCAGCTTCCCGCCCTTGCGCAGCGAGTCGAAGCAGAAGCGCGAGGTGTCGGTGCCGTTCACCAGGTCGATGATCGCGGCAACCGGCCCCCCGGCGGCCTCGATGATCTTCTTGGCGGTGTCCGGGCCATCGGCGAGCACGGTGTCGGTCGCGCCCTCGGCCCGCGCGGCATCCAGCTTCCCCTGCGCCACGTCCACCACCACGATCCGCCGATGGCCCTTGGCCCGCAGCACGGCGATCGCGTTCAGGCCGAGGCCGCCCGCGCCGACGACGACGATGGGCTCGTCCGCCGGCAGCGGCATCACCTTGTTGATGGCGCTGAACACCGTGATGCCCGAACAGGCATAGGTCGCGGCGAGCGAGGGATCGAGGCTGCCCACGGGCACCAGGTGCCGCGGCTCGGGTGCCAGCACGTGCGTGGCATACCCGCCATTCTGGTACACGCCGAGGCTGCGCGGCGTGAGGCACATATTGTCCTCGTCCGAGGTGCAGGCGCGGCACTTGCCGCAGCCGACCCAGGGGAAGACGATCATGTGGTCGCCGACCTTCAGCCCCGCGCCATTCGCCTCCGGCCCCCATTTCACGACGCGGCCGACGATCTCATGGCCCATGGCCAGCGGCAGCGTCACGCCGCGGTCCGTCAGCCGCATCTTGCCGCGGGACCCGAGGTCGTACTCGCCTTCCCAGATATGCAGGTCGGAATGGCACACGCCCGCATGGGTGATCTCGAGCAGCACCTGCTTGCCGGTCGGCTCCGGCGTGGGCAGTTCGAGTTCCTTGAGCGGCTTGCCCGTTTCGACGACGGCCCAGGCCCGCATGGCGCTTCCTCCGGTTGCTTTTCGCTGGCCGCATCCGACCGCGCGCGGCGGGGCCGGTCAAGAGAGTGGCCGTGCGTCAGCCCCGGATCTCGAGCACCGCGACGATGTAGGTGTGCGTCTGGTCGTATTCGGGATAGGGCCGGTCGCCGGTATCGCCGAGCGGCGTCTCCTTCCCCCAGTTGTACATCACGCCCGCCTCGTTGACGTAGACCCAGTGGCGCAGCCCGGCATAGGTGCCGCCCTTGTCGAGCTTGTTGCCCACCCCGACGACGCAGTTCCGGTACGGGCGCAGGTTCGCCTGCGTCCAGTCCATCCCGCCCGGCCGCTCGACGCAGGTCAGGCCGAGCCAGTTGATGTAGGCGACGAGCGCGGCCTTGGTCATGCCGATGCCCCAGCCATCCTCGCCGGTCTTCTTGAGGCCCGTCGCGCGCGGCGCGGTGAGCTCGGCGATCTTCAGCTCGCACTCGCGGATCAGTGTCTCGATCGTCTTCTTCGCATGTACCCCGCCGAAGCTCTGGGTGAAGGCGACGATCTCGTCGGCGACCGGCTTGTTGCTCCGGATGAACTTCAGGAAGGCGAGCAGCGATAGTCCGACATTGTATTCGAGCTCGGCTTGGCTCAGCCCCTGCAGCGCATTGCCGCCGCGCTTGAGCAGCAGCGCGTGGATGACCGAGACGAAGCCGCAGACGCCGCCCCAGAAATCCTGGCCGAACAGCTGCGTCCCGCCCTGCGCCTGCGTCTGCGACATTCCGGCCTCCCGCCTTGCCTGGGATGGGGAGCCTGCCGCCTTAACGCCACACCCAACCCCTGGGAGAGAAGGCTACCGAGCACGCAACCTTCGCGGCAAGAGTCGCGTGGTGGGCCCGCGCGTCAGCGCGGCGCTGCGCGCGCGAGGAAGTCCAGCGCCGCGCGCAGCCCCTCCCCCGTCCCGCCGTTCAGGATGGCCGGATGCGCCGGCCCCGGCAGCATCACGAGCCGCCCATCCCGCGCACCTTCCGCCATGCGCCGCGCATGGGCGGCCGGCGTGATGGGGTCGGTCTCGCTCGCCACGACCAGCACCGGCGCGGCAATGCGTGGCAGCCGCGACAGGCTCTCGAAGGGGTGGCGCAGCAGCAGGCCGGTGGGCAGGAAGGGGTAGGTCTCCCGCGCCATGTCCGCGACCGAGGTGAAGGGGCTTTCGAGCAGCACCGCCGCGATGTCCGCCCGCCCTTCGGCAAGCCGCGTCGCCACGCCCGTGCCGAGGCTTTCCCCCCACAACACGATCGGCGCGCCGGGGAAGCGCTGGCGGGTCCAGGCGAGCATCGCGGCGGCATCGCGCGCGAAGGCTTCCTCCCCCGGTCGGCCGGGATTGCCGCCATAGCCGCGGTATTCCGCAAGAACAACGCCATGCCCAGCGCTGTTCAGCACGGTTCCGAGCCCGCTGCGGTCCCCCGCATTGCCGCCATTTCCGTGGAAATGCAGCACGACGGGCATGCCCGGCCGGCCCGGCGCGATGAGGAATGCGAGGTCGAGGCCGTCATCGGTGCGCAGCACCTCCCGCCGCCAGCCTTCGGGCGCGATCAGCGGGCGCGGGTCGGGCAGGAAGATCAGCCGCTCCTGCCCCGCCCAGAGGGCGCCGGTGAGCAGCAGCGGGATCGCGGCGACGATGGTGATGGCGGCAAGCATGCGGCGATACATGGGGGCGCGCGGCGCCGCGTCCTCGTCATTCGCAGGGCTGGCTGCCGACGGCGGCCCCGGCCAGGGCGCCGACTCCCGCCCCGATCAGGGCCCCGCGGCCGGCATCGGCGCTCGCGGACCCCGCAAGCGCCCCCACGCCCGCACCGATCGCCGCCCAGACCCGAGGAGCACGCGCTTGAACCCCA
>NZ_JACADQ010000252.1 GCF_016106015.1 Neoroseomonas rubea | reverse complement strand
CCCGGAGAGGGGCGCCGCCCCTCTCCGGACCTCTCCCCGCCAAGGGCCGAAAGGCCCTTGGAACCCGATACATGGGCGGTTGGAGGGAGAGGCATGGCGCGCGCGCCGGACTCGAAGGTCGCGCGGCGCCCCTCCCTGCATCGGCCCATCTCATGGTGTCCAGAGGCCTTTCGGCCTCTGGCGGGAGGGGTTCCGGGGAGGGCAGCGCCCTCCCCGGGGACGCGTCGCCCATGACCGACCCGATCCGCATCGCCGGCCTGACCTACGCCTATGGCGAGGGCGAGTTGCGCCGTCCCGTGCTGCGCGACGTCGCGCTCACCGTGCATGCGGGGGAGGTGGTGTTGCTGACCGGTCCCTCGGGCTCCGGCAAGACGACGCTGCTGACGCTGATCGGTGCCCTGCGCGCGATGCAGGAGGGATCCTGCCAGGTGCTGGGGCGGGAATTGCTGGGTGCGACCGAGCGCGACCGCGTCCGGCTGCGCCGGTCGATCGGCTTCATCTTCCAGAACCACAACCTGCTGGGCTTCCTGACGGCGCGGCAGAATGTCGCGATGGCGCTCGAGATCGATGCCGCGCTGCCCGAGCGCGAGCGCCTTGACCGCGCGGGGCAGATGCTGCGCGCGGTGGGTCTCGCCGGGCATGAGGACAAGGTCCCGGCGAAGCTCTCGGGCGGTCAGCGCCAGCGCGTGGCGATCGCGCGCGCGCTGGTCGCGGGGCCTGGGCTGGTGCTGGCGGACGAACCCACCGCCGCGCTCGACAAGGTCTCGGGCGGGGAGGTCGCGCATCTGCTGCGCGACATGGCGAAGTCCCGCGGCACGCCGATCCTGATGGTCACGCACGACCCGCGCATCCTCGACATCGCCGACCGCGTGGTGGCGATGGAGGATGGCCGGATCGTGGAGCCCGCGGCGGCCTGAGGGGCCCGCGGGCACGATGGAATGGCAAGCGGCCGGCCGAGGCCGTCAAGCCTACCTTCTGGCGGTGTCCGTGAAGACGGCGGATCGAGGCGCTGCCTCGATCCGGGAGCGCGAATGCGCGACCGCGCCCAACCCGTCAGCCGCGCCGGGCACGCCCGTTGGCGGCGCGAAGGCAAGGCGGCCGTATGGCCGCCGCCCGCCGCTTGAGGCCAAGCAAATGAATGGACCCGGCAGCGAAGACCTCGGATCGAGGCGCTGCCTCGATCCGGGAGCGCGAATGCGCGACCGCGCCCAACCCGTCAGCCGCGCCGGGCACGCCCGTTGGCGGCGCGAAGGCAAGGCGGCCGTATGGCCGCCGCCCGCCGTTTGAGGGCACGAAAAAGCGGATATCGGCGGTCGAAGCATTCGACCGCCGATATCACTCGCTGCTGGTCACCGCCGGCGCCAGCGCCGTCACCTTGCAGGCCGGGTGGGACGGGTTGCGGAAGCGCAGTTCCCCATCCGCCGCCGCGTCGGGCGGGGCCATGCCGAACATCTCCATGCGCGACGCGCAGGCGGCGGCGACCACGCGCCGGCCGGCGGGCTCGGTCAGGAAGCGGCGCACCGCGCCTTCCAGTTCCAGCGTCTCGCGCAGCATGCGCCATTCGGAGCGTTCGAGGTCGTCCACGAAGACCGAGAGGATGCCGGGCACGCTGCCCGTCAGGCGCGATTCGGCGGCGAGCCGCATCCGCGCCGTGACGGCCTGCGCCACCGCGTTCTCCCGCCCCGCGCGGGCGGCCATGACGAAGACGCTGCCGCCGGCCGGGTCGGCCGTGACGGCGAGATGCGCCTCGGGTCCGAACTGCTCGCGCAGCCGCTGCGGCAGGCCGGCGCCGGCCTGCGCGCCGGCGACCATCAGCGGATCGAGCTTCAGCACGGCGTCGGCGCTCGCATCCTGGCGCTTCTCCTCGGCCAGCAGCGCCATGATGCGCGCTTCCAGCGCCGCCGCCTTGTCCGGCCCGTCGAGGCCCTCGGGCAGCGTCATCTTCAGCAGGTAGCGGCCCGGATGGGCGGCGAGCCAAGTCTGCAGTTCCGGGTTCACGCGATCGACCAGCGCGCACCAGTCGCCGCGATGCACCGGCCGGCCTTCCTCGGCCGAGACCGTCTCGCAGACGACTTCCGCCGTCACGCCGTCCCGCGCCAGGCGCAGGTCGTAGGGCGCTTCCTCGGCGAGGCCCGCGAAGGTCACGTCGAAGCCGCGGGCGCGATGCAGGGCGGCGGTGCGCAGCAGGTGGAACAGCGGGATCAGCGTCGCCTCGCCGGTGAGGCCTTCCAGCAGCAGGGCGCGCAGCCGGGCGCGCGGCGCCTCGGGCAGGGTGCGGGCGAGCCGCACCGCTTCCTGCGCGAAGGCCAGCACGCGGCGTTCCGGCGTGCCGAGCTTCGCGGCGGCCTTCGGGTCGGCCGCGCGGGCCAGGACGAATTCCAGCGCGTGGCGTTGCTGTGCGGCGCGGCCCGAGAGTGGCCCCGATTGCGCCCGCCGTGTCAGGTCGGCCAGTCGCGACGCCCAGGCGCGGCCACCCACGAGGCGCACGAAGGCGGCGGGGACGGAAGCATCGGCACGGGGGTCGGCGAACGGCATGGCGCACCCTTCGGATGGGCTTCCCCGCATCGCGAGGCAGCCTGGCGGCCGCGCGCGGTGGCGCACGGCGACGGCGTATCTGTATGCCTTAGCCCACCCCCCGTCGCGCGGCGCAGCGTCCAGCATCCGCAACGGGCCCGGTCTTGATGCCGGTCAACGCCTAGGTAGCCCCTTGCCGGGGGGTCGCGTCAAGCGCGCGAGGGTCTATTGTGGCGATAGGCCCGCGAACGGAGGCACGCCATGGCGAACAGATACTACGGCCTTTATCGCGGCACATGCGTGGACAATCTCGATCCGCAGGCCATGGGCCGCGTCATGGTCCAGGTGCCCAGCGTGCTGGGGGACGAGACCTTCTGGGCCATGCCCTGCCGGCCGCTCGGCGTCCCGGCCGGCGCGCCGCCGCCGGTGGGCGGCCATGTCTGGATCATGTTTGAGAATGGCGACCCGTCCATGCCGGTCGCGATGGGGACCTATCCGGGCTGAACCGCCGCATCGCCCTGCCGGAAAGGGTGCGGCAACCTTTCCGGCGCAGGCTGGCGCCATGCGCCGGTTCCTCCTCGCCTTCCTGATCTTCGCGCTGCCCGCGGCCGCGCAGAGCCCGCCCGTCTGTTCCCCGGCGCGGGAAGGCCAGGTCGCTTGCATGGCGGGCAAGCTGTGCGAATGCCGCTTCGAACGCGGCGGGCAGATGACCGGCCGGCCGGATCGCTTCGCCTGGGACTGCGGCGTCATGCGGCCGATGTGCCCGCCCGACCCGACCATCGCGCCCGCCCCCGGCATGCCCCCGATCGGCGGCGTGGTCATTGAGCCGCAATGGCGCGGCCAGGCAACGCCGCAGCCCTATCCGCAGCCGTATCCGCAGCCCTATCCGCCCCCGCAGCGCCCCCTGGTGCCGGGTCGCTGAACGCCGGCGCGCGATGGCCCGCGCAGCAAGGTTCGAAGGCCGGGCGAGGGGGTCTCGTGCGGGCGGCCGCGCGCCGGACGGAAGGGCGAAGGCCGACCGCGCACGGCGTCATTCTCCGTGCGGCTGGCATCAGGCATCCGCCAGCACCTGCCGCGCCACCGCCACGCGGCCCGCGGGCATGCCGGCGAACAGGTCCTTCTCAGCCTCCACGATCGCGAGGCCCGCGTAGCGCGCCGGCCAGATCGCCCGGCCGGATCGCTCCCACGCCGCGCCGGCGCGCAGGAAGGGCGCGAAGGGCGGCACGTACAGCGCCGAATCGCGCCGCTCCACGCGGAACAGATGCCGTTCCAGCAGCCGCGTCACCTGCCCCGGGGAATAGGGCTGGCCATGGCCGAAGGGCGTGTGCTCGGCATGCGCCCAGAGTCCCCTCCGGTTCGGCGTGACCACCAGCAGCCGCCCGTCATCCTTCAGCACGCGCCAGACCTCCCGCAGCAGGCGCCGCGCGTTCTCCGCCATCTCCAGCCCGTGCACGAGCAGGATCCGGTCGAAGCAGAGGTCCGGGAAGGGCAGGCTGTCTTCCTCCGCCGCCAGCGCGCCGGGAGAATTCCGCGGCGGCGGGCCGAGATGCGCGGGCGTCAGCGCGACGCAGCGCGCCGCCCCGTTCCGCCACAAGTCGAGATAGGGCGCCGCATGCCCGATGCCGAGGACGGCGAGGCCCGGCAGCGACGGCCAGGTCGCGCGCAGCCGCTCGGCAACGAGCCGCGCCGCCAGCAGCCCGTCGCCGGTCGCATAGAATTTAGTCAGCCCGTGGACCTCGACGCCCATGCGGAGGATATAGGGGAGGCGCGGGCCTGTTGGGATGCCCGATCACCGCCGCCCAGGGAGACGCTTACAAATATGCCGATGACAGTGACGCCTATTCCGTGCCTGTCCGACAACTACGCCTGGCTGCTGCGTTCGCCCGATGGTCGCCTCGCGGTCTGCGACCCGGGGGAGGCCGCGCCCGTCCTCGCCGCGGTCCAGGCCGCCGGCGCGCCGCTCGAGACAATCCTGCTCACCCACCACCATGGCGACCATGTCGCCGGCGTCGCCGAGATCGTGGCCGCGACCGGCGCGAAGGTGATCGGGGCCGCCGCGGACGCCGCGCGGCTTCCTCCGCTCGACATGGCGGTGAAGCCGGGCGACGCCTTCGAGGTCTGCGGCCTGCCCGTCCGCGTGCTGGCGAGCGACGGCCACACGCGCGGCCATATCGCCTTCCACCTGACCGACTGCGGCATCCTGCTATGCGGCGACACGCTCTTTTCCCTCGGCTGCGGCCGCCTGCTGGAAGGCACGGCCGAGGAGATGTTCGCGAGCCTGCAGGCGATCGCCGCCCTGCCGCCGGAGACGCTGGTCTGCTGCGGCCACGAATACAGCGAGAGCAATGCCCGCTTCGCCCTGACGGTCGAGCCGAACAATCCGACGCTGGCCGCGCACGCCGCCCGCATCGCCGAGCTGCGCGCCAAGGGCAAGCCGACCGTGCCGACGACGCTGGAGGAGGAACTCGCCGCCAACCCCTTCCTCCGCGCCAAGGACGTGGCGACCCTGGCGCGGATCCGCGCGGCGAAGGACACTTTCCGTTGACGTCCGAGTCCCGGAGGAGAACGACCAGATGAAGCTGCACTATTCCGCCGCCAGCCCCTATGTCCGCAAGGTGATGGCCTGCGCCATCGCCCGCGGCCTGGAGACGCGGATCGAGAAGGTCACCACCAACCCGCACACCAGCCCCGCGGACCTGCTGTCGTCCAACCCGCTGTCGAAGGTGCCGGCGCTGGTCGCCGACGACGGCACGTCGATCTTCGACAGCCCGGTGATCTGCGAATACCTCGACACGCTGGGCGACGCGCCCGCGCTGTTCCCGCCCGTGGGCAGCGCGGCGCGGCTCAAGGCGCTGGTGCGCCAGGCGGCCGCCGACGGCATCCTCGATTCCGCGGTGGGTCGCCGCGGCATGGCGCAGCTGCCGCAGGACGATGGCCGCAAGGCGTATGACGCGCGGCAGAAGGGCGCGGTGGATCGCGCGCTCGCGATGCTGGAGAAGGACCCGCCGTCGGGCCTTGGCGACATCGGCGCGCTCAGCGTCGCCTGCGCCCTCGGCTACCTCGATTTCCGCTTCCCGCACGAGCCGTGGCGGGACGCGCATCCCAAGCTCGCCGCCTGGTTCGCCGAGGTGTCGAAGCTCCGCCCGATCGCCGAGACCGTGCCGGTCGGCTGATGCTGCCCGACCTGCGCGACCCGTCCGTGACGGCCGCGCAGGTCGTCTCCGCCCTCGATCTCCGGCCGCATCCCGAAGGCGGCCATTACCGGGAGGTCTGGCGCGACGCGCCGGCGGATGGGTCGCGCGGGGCGGGGACCGCGATCTACTTCCTGCTCGCGGCCGATGAGTTCAGCCACTGGCACCGCGTGGACGCGGCGGAATGCTGGCACTGGTACGCCGGTGGGCCGCTCGCGCTGTCGATGTCGCGGGATGGGCACGATGCGCAGGCCGTGCATCTCGGCCCGGACCTGTCGCGCCACCAGCACCCCTTCGCCGTCGTGCCCAAGGGCTGGTGGCAGAGCGCAGTCTCGCTCGGCCGCTGGACGCTGGTGGGCTGCACCGTCAGCCCCGCCTTCGACTTCGCGGGGTTCGAACTGGCGGCGCCCGACTGGCGCCCGGCGCCGCGCGCGCCCCAGGGTCGCTGATGCCGGCCGCGCCCTCGGCGGGCTCACTCCCGGCCGTGCGGGCGGCCC
>NZ_JACADQ010000251.1 GCF_016106015.1 Neoroseomonas rubea | reverse complement strand
CTGCTGCTGGTCGCGGCGGTGCGCCTTCTGCGGCCGGCGCGCCCGCCGGCGCTGCCCTTCGACCAGGCGGCGCGCGAAAGGCTCGCGGCCATCGGCGCAGCGCCGCCGCCGCTCGCCGATGGCGCGGTGTTCGGGGAAGCGGGGCGGGCGGGCTTCGCCTTTGTGAAGCGCGATGGCGTCTGGCTCGGTCTCGGCGACCCGGAGGGCGAGGCGCGCGACCGCGTCTCCGCCATCTGGCGCTTTCGAGACATCTGCGAGCGGGCCCGCGTCGATCCGGCCTTCTGGCGCGTCGGGCCGGACCTGCTGCGCGTCTATGCCGATATCGGCCTGACCGCCTTTCCCATGGACAGCCAGGACGGCACGCCGCGCTGGCTGGTCTGCCGGGCGGAGCGCGACCTCGAGGCGCTGCTGCCGCTGCTGCCGGGGGCCGAGGATGCGCGCTGACCGCCTTGCCAGCGCCCGGCTTCCACGCCATTCCACGCCCATCCCGAAACAGGAGGGATCCCGATGCGCATCGCCATGATCGGCGCGGGCTATGTCGGCCTCGTCTCCGGCGCCTGCTTCGCCGAGTTCGGCGTCGACGTGACCGTCATGGACGTCGATCCGGACCGGATCGAAGGGCTTCATGCCGGCCGCATGCCGATCTATGAACCCGGCCTCGACAAGCTCGTTGCCGAGAATGTGAAGGATGGCCGGCTCACCTTCACCACCGACCTCGCCGCGGCGGTGAAGGGCGCGGATGCGGTGTTCCTCGCGGTGGGCACGCCGACCCGGCGCGGGGACGGGCATGCCGACCTGTCCTACGTCTATGCGGCGGCGGAGCAGGTGGCCAAGGCGGCGGACGGGCCGCTCGTGCTCGTCACCAAATCCACCGTGCCGGTGGGGACGGGGCGGGAGGTGCAGGCCATCTGCCGGCGCGTGCGGCCCGACCTGCCGATCAGCGTCGCCTCCAACCCCGAATTCCTGCGCGAGGGCAGCGCGATCGGCGACTTCATGCGCCCCGACCGCGTCGTGATCGGCGTGGATGACGAGCATGCGACGACCGTGCTGCGGCGGCTCTATCGGCCGCTGTACCTCATCGAGACGCCGGTCCTCGCCGTCAGCATCGAGAGCGCGGAACTGATCAAGTACGCCGCCAACGCTTTCCTCGCGACCAAGATCACCTTCATCAACGAGATCGCCGATCTCTGCGAGAAGGTGGGGGCCGACGTGCACGACGTGGCGCGCGGCATGGGGCTCGATGGCCGGATCGGGCGGAAGTTCCTCCATCCCGGCCCGGGCTATGGCGGGTCCTGCTTCCCCAAGGACACGCTCGCGCTCGCACGCACCGCGCAGGATGCGGGCAGCCCGGTGCGGCTGGTGGAAGCCACGATCGAGGTGAACGAGGCGCGCAAGGCGCGGATGGCCGAGCGCATCCTCGCCGCCCTCGGGCCAGCCCATGCGGGCAAGCGCGTCGCGGTGCTCGGCGTGACCTTTAAGCCCGAGACGGACGACATGCGCGACGCGCCGTCGCTCGTCATCCTGCCGGCGCTCGTCGCGGCGGGGGTCGAGGTCACGGCCTTCGACCCGCAGTCGGCGCATGCCCGCCAGGCGCTGCCCGCCGCGGTGCACTTCGCCGAGACGGCGGTCGCGGCCGTGCAGGGAGCCGATGCGCTGGTCGTACTGACCGAGTGGAACGAATTCCGCGCCCTGCCGCCCGGTCGCCTCAAGGCGGCCATGAAGGGCGACATCATCCTCGACCTTCGAAATGTGTGGGACCCGGTGGCGATGCGCGCGGCCGGCTTCACCTATTCCTCCATCGGCCGGCCCTGAGGGGATTGAGCATGACCGCCTTCCGCCACCGCTTCGACCAGACGGTGCTCCGCGAGTACGACATCCGCGGCATCGTGGGCAAAACGCTGAAGCCCGAGGACGCCTTCGCGATCGGCCGTTGCTTCGGATCCGTCGTGGTCCGCGCGGGGGGCAAGCGCGTCGCGGTCGGCTATGACGGGCGGCTGCATTCGCCCGAGCTCGAAGCTCAGCTCGTCGCGGGCCTGCGCGCCTGCGGGCTGGAGGTGGTGCGCATCGGGCTCTGCGCGACGCCGATGCTGTACTTCGCCGCCTATGACCAGGAGGCGGACGGCGCCGCGATGGTGACGGGCAGCCACAACCCGCCCGACTACAACGGCTTCAAGATGATGATCGGCAAGAAGCCCTTCTACGGCGCGGCGATCCAGGAGATCGGCCGCATGGCCGCCGAGGGCGACGTGGTGCCCGAACGTGCCGGCACCGACCGGACCGTCGACATCGCCGGCCGCTACGCCGATCGGGTGCTGCAGGATTGGGATGGCGGCGACCGCAAGCTCAAGGTGGTGTGGGACCCGGGCAATGGCTCGGCCGGGCCGATCGTGAAGGCGCTCGCCGCGCGGCTGCCGGGGACCCATTTCGTCATCAACGGCGATGTGGACGGCAATTTCCCGAGCCACCATCCCGACCCGACGGTGGCCAAGAACCTCGAGCAGATCATCGCCGAGGTGGCGCGGGAGAAGGCGGATCTCGGCATCGCCTTCGACGGCGACGGCGACCGCATCGGCGTGGTGGACGATGAAGGCCACATCCTGTTCGGCGACCAGCTGCTGATCGTCCTCGCGCGCGACGTGCTGAAGTCGAAGCCCGGCGGGACGATCATCGCCGACGTGAAGGCAAGCCAGGTCCTGTTCGACGAGATCGCCAAGGCGGGCGGCAACCCGCTGATGTGGAAGACCGGCCACTCGCTGATCAAGGCGAAGATGGCCGAGACGGGCAGCCCGCTCGCGGGCGAGATGTCGGGGCACATCTTCTTCGCCGACAAGTGGTACGGCTTCGACGACGCGCCCTATTCCGCGGTTCGGCTGCTCGGCATCATCGCGCGCATGGCGGGGAAGCTGTCCGAGGTCCGTGCCGCGCTGCCGCAGGTGATCAATACGCCCGAGCTCCGCTTCAACTGCGAGGAAGCGCGGAAGTTCGAGGTGGTGCGCGAAGTGAAGGACCGCCTGGCCGCCGAGGGTGCCAAGGTGCAGGACGTCGATGGCGTGCGCGTGCTGACCGAGGATGGCTGGTGGCTGCTCCGCGCCTCCAACACCCAGGCGGTGCTGGTCGCGCGCTGCGAGGCGTCGTCCGAGGCCGGGCTCGAGCGGCTCAAGGCGCAGCTGGTGAAGCAACTTGTCGCGAGCGGGCTGGAAGCACCGGATTTCTCGGCTGAGAACGCCGGGCACTGAGTGTAGACAAGCGCCACCCGGCCGGAAGTGTCGCGCGTGATTGAAACCAGCCATGCCGCAACAGTGCGAGACGAAGTCTCTGATCTGGCGCATGTGTCCCATTCAAGTACAACAGCGCGGGGTCGCGTGGACGCTTTGCTGGCGTGCTTGTTGGCTTTCGGCGGGTGCTACGCGCCGTCGCCGACGACGACACTGTTCGAGCAGTCAGTCCTGGTCACGGGATTCCGCACAGGCGCGCCGCCCTACAGCGAGAATGGCAACTGGGGCATCAATCACGAACGCGGCGCAGCCGCCAACGCCATGAGTCAGTGACGCTACACGTTTCCCACTGGCGCCACGAGCGAACAGTTCAGGGCGATGGTCATTGATTCCGGCTATGTGTGCGAAGACCGGTCTGACGTCGGTACGGCATATCTTCTGTGTTACGCGGAAAGAAGATACAGAAGAGAAACCAGCTACTTCAGCTTTCAGAACACACTGGTGCGCTTAAGGATCGTTCTGACCTTTTGAGAGAAGTGACGAGCGCATCGTTCTGACCGGGTACAATTGGCAGAACCTCGGGGAACTGAACTGATCGACGCGGTTGCGAAGGCTGCCTCGGGCTGCGCCTTACGCGCGTGCGCCGCACTTCCCGCCATGGCGAAACCCGGCTTAGGCTTCATGCCTAATCGGTCCGCTACAGGGCCGCAGGAGGAGAACCGGGAATGACCATCGCACGCCGCACACTGCTGCTCGCCGTCGGCGCCACCCTCGCCGCGCCGGCGCTCGCGCAGGACTTCCCGACCCGCCCCATCCGCATCGTCGTGCCCTTCCCGGCCGGCGGCACCACCGACGTCCTCGCACGTCTCTACGCGCAACGGCTCACCGAAACGCTGGGGCAGTCCGTGGTGGTCGAGAACCGCGGCGGCGGCGGTGGCTCCATCGGCGCGGACGTCGTCGCGAAGTCCGCCCCCGACGGCTATACCCTGCTCTTCCACAACCTCACCTTCAGCACCACCACCGCCGCGCTGGAATTCGCGAACCGCGCGCCGCATTCCATCGAACGCGACTTCGCGCCCATCACCCTCGGCGCCAACGTGCCCATGCTGCTGCTGGTCAACCCGTCGGTCCCGGCAAGAAACCTTCGGGAATTCGTCGCCTGGGCGAAGACCCAGCCGCAGCCGCCCTTCTACGGATCGACCGGCCCCGGCAGCACCATGAACCTGATCGGCGAGCTGCTGAAGCGCGACGCCGACATCCGGATGGAGCACGTCCCCTTCCGCGGTGCCGCCCCGCTGGTGCAGGACATGCTCGCCGGCCGCGTGCAGTTCGGCGGCGACCAGCTCTCCTCCTCGCTCCAGCACGTCCGCAGCGGCGCGCTTCGCGCCATCGCGACGCTCGCCGATACGCGCCCCTCCGCCTTGCCGGATGTGCCGACGGTGCGCGAGATGGGGCTGCCCAACCTCACCCTGCTGGGCTGGAATGGCTTCTTCGCCCCCGCCCGCACGCCCGAGCCGGTGCTGGCCCGCCTGCACCGCGAGATCGCTGCCGCCGCCCGCTTCCCCGCCCTCGCCACTCGCATCCAGGAACTCGGTGCCGAGCCCGGCGGCAACAGCCCCGAGGAATTCGGCGCAGCCGTCCGTGCCCAGATCGAGCAGGTGCGGCCGCTGGTCCGCGCCCTCCAGCTCCAGATCGAATGACGTCCCTCTTCGTCTATGGGACGCTGCTCGACCCGGAGGTGCTCGCGCGCATGTCGGGCGAGTCTGCGCTGCCGCGGCGGAGGGTGCCCGCGCGGCTGGAGGGCTGGCGGCGCGTGCATCTGCGCGGCACGCCGTATCCGACGTTGATCGAGGATGATGCTTCGGCGGTGCAGGGCGCGGTGCTGCGGGTCGGTCCCGCCGCGCTCGCTCGCCTGTCGGCGTATGAGGGCAGCGCCTATCTGCTGACGCCGCTGACGGTGCTGACGCCGCGTGGCCCTGTGCGTGCCCGCGCCTGGATCGCCCCGTCTTGGCGTGCCGATCCGGCGCACCCCTGGCCATAGGCGCCAGATGATCGCGGTCCGGGGGGCCGTAGCCCCCTGGTGGGGAGGTCCGGAGGGGCGGCGCCCCTCCGGTTGCGTCACGCCATTCTGTTCGCCGCGTGGATGCCGCTGAGCCAAGCCCCTGCGACCGTTGCCGCGAATCGCGGATGGCAGGCTTCCCCTGCGAAGACGAGTCGCCCGTCTGCGAGCGGCGCGGCGAGTGCCGTGCGTGCCGTTTGTGCGCCCGGGATGGCGTGGCTGTAGGCGCCGCGGAACAGCGGGTCTTCCGCCCAGCGCGTGACGGTGGCGCGGCCAAGTGCGGCGGCGCCTTCCGCGCCGAACACCGTCGCCGCTTCGGCGCGCGCCTCGGCTTGCGCGCGCGCGGCGTCGCCGGCCAACTCCCAGGCGCGGGCGCCGCCGCAGAAGGCGATCACGACGGGCTCGCCGAAGGGGCGGGAGACGAAGGACATCGGGCGATCGTCGGCCTGGGCGACGGCGCGGCGCAGGCTCGCGAAGGGGGGCAGGTCGGGCAGGGCGGGATCGTCGGCACGGAAGGCAATTTTCGTCAGCAGGCCGAGCGGCAGCGCGTGGATCGCGTCGCGCGTCACCGCCGGCAGCGGCGGGTCGAAGGCGATGCCGCCGCCGGTGAGCACGCCGGTCGAGACGGTGACGATCGCCGCGCGTGCCGCGATGGAACCGAAGGCGCCTTCGGCGGTCACGCCGCGCGCGCCCCAGCGCAGGCGTTCCACGCGCGCGTTCAGCCGGACGGGGAGCCCTTGGGCGAGCCGCGCGACCAGGCCGCCGACGCCCTCGCGCAGGATCATGTTCGGTCCGTCGAGCGCGGTCGCGGCGAAGTCGTGCAGCGACATGCGCGACAGTTCCGCGGCGCAGATCTGGGCCCCTTCCCAATGCGCGACGGTGGCGTCCCAGCGCCCGCCGCGCGGCGCGGCCTCGGCGGCCGGGCGGTCGGGTCCGCCATCGGCCGCGGCGGC
>NZ_JACADQ010000250.1 GCF_016106015.1 Neoroseomonas rubea | reverse complement strand
ATCCCCGCCATGCCGAGCGCCATGCGTTCCCCCTGCGTGGCGAGCCGGCGGCCATCCTCCGCGACCACCGCCGCGAACCCCGTTGCCAGCAGCAGCGGCGCCCCCGCGCCGGCCTCGACGCGCGCGGCGAGCACCCGCACCTGTTCCCCGCCATGCTCGAAGAAGGTGCCGGGCCAGGGGTTGAGCGCGCGCACGCGCCGTTCCAGCGCGGCGGCCTCCTGCGCCCAGTCGAGCCGGCCATCCTGCTTGGTCAGCTTGGGCGCGTAGGTCGCGCCGTCCTCCGGCTGCGGGATGGCGGGAGGGTCTTCGTTCAGCGCACGCAGGACCAGCCGGGCGCCGATCGCCGCCAGCGCATCGTGCAGCGCCTGCACCGTGGCCCCGGGGCCGATCGGCACCGCCTCCTTCAGCAGCATCGGGCCGGTGTCGAGGCCCTCCTCCATCCGCATGATGGTGATGCCGGTCTCGGCATCCCCGGCCAGGATCGCGGCATGGATCGGCGCCGCGCCACGCCAGCGCGGCAGCAGGGAGGCGTGGATGTTCAGGCAGCCGCGCCGCGGCGCATCCAGCATCGCGCGCGGCAGGATTAACCCATAGGCCGCGACCACGGCCGCATCGAGATCCAGCGCGGCGAAGGCCGCGTGCTCCGCGACGTCGCGCTTCAGCCGCGCGGGCGTGTGCACAGGCAGGCCGAGGTCGAGGGCGGCGCGGTGGACGGGGCAGGGGGTCTCCCGCTGGCCGCGGCCTGCGGGGCGCGGGGGCTGGGAGTACACGGCGGCGATCTCATGGCCTGCCTCGTGCAGCGCGCGCAGCGCCGGCACGGCGAAGTCGGGGCTGCCCATGAACGCAAGGCGCATGTCAGGGTGTGCCGGAGAGGGGCGTCGCCCCTCTCCGGACCTCTCCCCACCAAAGGCCGAAAGGCCTTTGGGAACCATCACCTGGGCCGCGCCACATCGCCACGCTCGTTCCCGGAAAATCGGTGTCCAAAGGCCTTTCGGCCTTTGGCGGGTGGGGTCCGGGGAGGGCAGCGCCCTCCCCGCCGTCCTAAGCCCGCTCCTTGGCCTTCAGGTCCTTGGCGAGCCGGCGCAGCAGCATGTTCCGCTTGAGCGCGCTGAGATAGTCCACGAACAGCACGCCATCGAGATGGTCGATCTCATGCTGCAGGCAGGCGGAGAGCAGGCCCTCGCCCTCCACCTCCCGCCGCGCGCCCTCAAGGTCGAGGTAGCGCACCTTCACCACCGCCGGGCGCGTCACGTCGGCATGCTGGCCGGGCAGCGAAAGGCAGCCTTCCTCCCGCGTCGCGGCCTCCCGGCTCGCGGCCACGATCTCCGGGTTCACGAGCACCATGGGCTGGCGCTGCTCATCCTTCTGGAGGTCGATGACGACGAGCCGCAGCATCTCCCCCACCTGCGGCGCGGCCAGGCCGATCCCGGGCGCGGCGTACATGGTCGCCAGCATGCGGTCGGCGAGGTCCCGCACGCTGCCGGGGTCCGTCGCCGCGACAGGCTTCGCCTTCGCGCGCAGGCGCGGGTCCGGGACGAACAGGATCGGGAGCGTGGGAATGTCTGTCATGGCGGCAGGCCAGGGCATCTAGACCCCGCGGCCGCCCCTTGCAACGGGGCCCGCGCCGGCCAAGATCCCCAACGACGGCGGGGTGCTTCGGGTCTCGCCGGCCGCTTCGCTCTCGGATGAGGAGGCCCTCGTGTCGCGACCTTCGCTGTTCGGCTCGCCCCTGTTCCTCGGCTTCGACCACCTCGAGCAGATGCTCGACCGGGTCGGCAAGAACGCCGATGGCTACCCGCCCTACAACATCGAGCAGACCGGCGATAACCGGCTGCGCATCACGCTCGCCGTCGCCGGCTTCTCGATGGACGACCTGCAGATCACGCAGGAGGACAACCAGCTCGTCATCCGCGGCCGGCAGAAGGACGAACCGGAAGGCCGGATCTTCCTCCATCGCGGCATCGCCGCGCGGCAGTTCCAGCGCGCCTTCGTGCTGGCGGAAGGGATGGAGGTGGAAGGCGCCTGGCTCGACAACGGGCTGCTGCACCTCGACCTCAAGCGCCCGCAGCCGGAAAGCCGCGTGAAGACCATCCGCATCGGCGCCCGCGGCAACGGCGCCGTCCCTGGCGTGCTGCAAGGCCCGCCGGAGCGCGGCTGACCCCCTTTCCCCCAACCGGGCCCATTCGGGCCGGACAGCGCCGCGCGGGCCCATGCGGGACGTGGCGGCAGGAGAGACCGAGATGACCGACCATGATTTCGAGGACCGTGACGAGGAAGCCCTGCAGCCCGAGATGCTGCGCCGCCTCTCCCCGCTCGACTGGGCACGCTACGGCGCGGCGAGCATCGCCTACGCCCGGCCCGTGATCGTGAACGGCCAACGGGCCGTGGCGATCCATGCGGCCGACGGCACGCAGATCGGCGCCGCGCCGACCCTCGCGCTCGCCACTGCCGCGATCCTGCAGCACGGCCTGGGGCCGGCGATGGTGCATTGAGCGCGGGGAGGGCGTCGCCGCCCTCCCCGTCGCCGGTCACGCCCCTTCGGGATCGATCCAGCCGACATTCCCGTCCTGCCGGCGATAGACGACGTTCAGCGCGCGCGTCGCCTTGTTGCGGAACATCAGGACGGGAACATGCGCGAGGTCCATGCGCATCACCGCCTCGCCCACCGTGAGCAGCGCGATCTCGGCCGGATGCTCGGCGACGATGGCGCCGTGGTCGGCGCCGTTCGGGGCGGGGGCCTCGGCCTCCTCCTCCGCCTCGGCGCGGATTACGGTCTCGCGCCCGGCGGGGGCGGAATCGCGGTCGGGGGCGGCGGAGCGCGCGTGCTCGTTGACGCGGCGCCGGTAGCGCCGCAGGCGCTTGGCCAGGTGCTCGGCCGCTTCCTCGAAGGCGCGGTGCGCGTCCGCACCTTCGCCCTCGCCGCGCATCATCAGCCCGCGCCCGGCCTTGAGGTTGATGTCGCAGGAGAATTGGGAGCGGTTGCGGTGGAAGGTGACGTTCGCTTCCAGCGCATGGTCGAAATACTTGCGCGTGATGGCCTCGAGGCCGTCGCGCACATGGACCTTCAGTGCCTCGCCGGTTTCGACCTGCTTGCCTGCGACCGTGACGTGCATGGGGCTGAGCCCTCCTTCTTCATGGAAGGGGAGGGGCCGCCCCGATGGCGACCTGGCACCGGTCCGCATCCTCCGCGCGGGCCGCTCAGGCTTGGTCGGATCAGGCCGGGACGGCCTTCTCCCTTTTGCGCTGCACCGATGATGGTATCCGCAGCGCGTCGCGGTATTTGGCCACGGTTCGCCGGGCGATGTCCACGCCTTCCGCGCGCAGCCGCTCCACGATGGCGTCATCGGACAGGATGTCGTCCGCGGCCTCCGCATCGACCATCGCCTTGATGCGGTGGCGCACCGCCTCGGCGCTCACGGAATCGCCCCCGGCCGTGCCCGCGATCGCGGTGGTGAAGAAATACTTGAGCTCGAAGGTGCCGCGCGGCGTCGCGATCGCCTTGTTCGAGGTGACGCGGGAGACGGTGCTCTCGTGCATCCCCACCTCCTCGGCCACGTCGCGCAGGATCAGCGGGCGCAGATGCGCAATGCCGTGGCGGAAGAAGCCGTCCTGCCGGCGCACGATCTCGGACGCCACCTTCAGGATCGTCGTCGCCCGCTGTTCCAGCGACTTCACGAGCCAGGACGCTGTCTGGAAGCGTTCCGCGAGCCAGGCCTTCTCGTCGCGGGACTTCACGCCGACCACGGCGCGGGCGTGGAAGCCGCGGTTGACCAGCACGCGCGGCAGCGTCTCGGGGTTCAGCTCGACGACCCAGCCATCGCCCGGGCCGCGGCGCAGCAGCACGTCCGGCACCAGCGTCGGCGCCGGCGGCGCGTCGAAGGAGGCGCCCGGCTTGGGGTCGAGCCGGCGGAGCTCGGCGACCATCTCCGCCATGTCCTCGGCATCCACGCCGCAGACGCGCTGCAGCCCCTTGAGGTCGCGCCGCGCGAGCATCTCGAGGTTGTCGAGCAGCGCGGCCATCGCGGGGTCGTAGCGGTTGCGGTCCTGCAGCTGCACCATCAGGCATTCGCGCAGGTCGCGGCAGAACATGCCCACGGGATCGAAGCGCTGCATGCGCGCGCGCACCGCCTCGACCACCGCTTCCTCGCAGCCCAGCGCGGCGGCGACCGTCGCGCTGTCCACCGGCAGGCGCCCCGCGGCATCGACCAGGGCGAGGAAGTTCGCCGCGATCATGCGGTCGCGCGCGTCGGAGAAGGTCAGGCGCAGCTGCTCGGCCAGGTGCTCGCGCAGGTTCTTCTCCGGCGCGGCCATGGCCTCGATGCCGGAGAGGTCGTCCTCGAAATCCGCGCGCCCGCCACTGCCCATCGGCGGCGTGCCGGCGTCGTAGACATTGTCCCATTCGGTATCGAGCGGCGCGGCGTTCTCGGCCGGCAGCACGTCGGATCGCGCGGCTTCCGCGGCGTCGGGCGCCTCGGCGGCGGCGGGCAGCGGGTCCGTGCTCCGGCCCGCGTCCGGGCCGGGCGGCTCGCGCTCGTCGCGTTCGAGCAGCGGGTTGCGCTCCAGCTCCTCCTCGACGAAGGCGGCGACCTCGATGTTCGAGGATTGCAGCAGCTTGATCGCCTGGCGCAGCTGCGGCGTCATCACCAGCTGCTGCGAATGGCGGAGGTCGAGGCGCGGCGCCAGCGACATCAGGTGCCCCCGCGTTCCGCTGCGCGCGACCGTGTCATGGCGTGCGCGTCAGAGGCTGAAGCGTTCGCCGAGATAGACGCGGCGCACGCCCTCATGCGCGACGATGTCGCGCGGGGAGCCTTCCATCAGCACCTGGCCGTCGTGCAGGATGTAGGCGCGGTCGATGATCTCGAGCGTCTCGCGCACATTGTGGTCGGTGATCAGCACGCCGATGCCGCGGTCCTTCAGGTGCTTGACCAGGTCGCGGATCTCGCCGACCGCGATCGGGTCGATGCCGGCGAGTGGTTCGTCGAGCAGGATGTACGCGGGGTGCGTCGCCAGCGCGCGGGCGATCTCGCAGCGCCGGCGCTCCCCGCCCGAAAGGGCGAGCGCGGGCGCGCGCCGCAGGTGGGAGATACCGAATTCCGCCAGCAGCGCGTCCAGCATCTGCTCCCGCCGGTCGCGCACGGGCTCCACCACCTCGAGCGCGGCGCGGATGTTGTCCTCGACGTTCAGGCCCCGGAAGATCGACGCTTCCTGCGGCAGGTAGCCGAGGCCGAGCCGCGCGCGCCGGTACATCGGCAGCGTCGTGACGTCGTGCCCGTCCATCAGGACCTGGCCCTCATCCGGCTGGACGAGGCCCGTGATCATGTAGAAGGTCGTGGTCTTGCCCGCGCCGTTCGGGCCGAGCAGCCCGACCGCCTCTCCCCGCTTGACCGAGATGGACACGCCGCGCACCACCGGCCGCTTCTTGTAACGCTTGCCCAGGCCCTTCGCGACGAGGCCGCCCGCCGCCGCCCCTTCCACCACGCGCAGACCGTCGTTCACCGCGGTGCCTCCGGCCCCGGCAGGGGCTGTCCCTGCTGGGGCACGACCAGCCCCTGCACGCGCGCACCGGGCGCGGAGACGAGCCGCGCGACGCCGGTCTGCATGTTCACGATGGCCTCCTGGCCGGTCAGGGTATTGTCGCCGCGGGTGATGCGCACGGTGCCGAGCAGCCGCGCGAGGCCGGTGACCGGGCTGTACACGCCACGGTCGCCGCGCACCACTTCCTCCGCGGTGCGGATCTCGACATTGCCATAGGCCTCGACACGCTCGATCGAGTTGGTCCGCTGTTCCGTGGCACCCGGTGCCGCGGCCGGCTGCGGTTGCGCCCCGGGGGCGGCGCTTTCGGCGAAGTAGGCGACGAGCGTGTCGGCGCGCACGCGGCGCCCGTCATTCGTCACCACCACCGCATTGCCGCGCGCGACCGCCATGCGGCGGGCGGACCAGTATTCCACGCTGTCGCGCGCCGTCATGGTGTTGTCCGGCGTGACCAGCCGCAGCGCCTGGCCGGTCATCACCATGACCGCCTGGTCGATGTCGTAGACGGCGCGGTCGCCCTCGGCGCGGTCGGTCGCGCTCGTGACGGTGACGTTGCCCTCGGCCTCCAGGCGCCAGATCTCGCCACCGCCGCCGGGGCTCTCGGCGGGCGGGCGCTGGGCCGCATCCGTCGCGCCGCCGCGCGGGCGATAGCGCGCGAGCAGCCGGTCGGCATCCACCGTCACGCCGCCGCGGACCGCGCGGGCC
>NZ_JACADQ010000025.1 GCF_016106015.1 Neoroseomonas rubea | reverse complement strand
CCCCCGCGCGATCCGGATCGATCGTCGCGCGCCGCGCGGCATTCGCCGCCTCATGCGCCGCGCGGATCGCGGGCGGCAGGCGGCGCCCGTCGCAGGCCGCCCGCACGATGCGCAGCGCCGTCGCGAGCGACACGCGATGCCCGACCGAGATGTAGAGCGGGCTCGCGCGCCGCCGCGTGCGCAGGGCGACCCCGATCTCCCGGCCCTTCCAGACGATCGGCGCGGTGTCGCCGGGTTCCGGGCCGGGGCTCGCCTCCCCCACCAGCAGCGACTTGGCGACGCCGATCGTGGGCACATCCAGCACCAGGCCGAGATGGCAGGCGACGCCGAGGCCGCGCGGATGGGCCGCCCCCTGCCCGTCCACCAGCAGCAGGTCCGGCTTCGGCGCCAGGCGCGCCCAGCAGGCCGCCAGCGCCGGCGCTTCGCGGAAGCCGAGATAGCCGGGGATGTAGGGGAAGTCGGCGATGCGGGCTTCCGTCGCGCGCGCGGCCTCGGCCCCCGTCGCATCCAGCGTCACGATCGCGGCGAAGACGCGCCGCGCCGGGTCGAAGCGCGTGGCGGAGACATCGGCGCCGCCGAGGCACGCGATGCGCGCGGGCAGCGCATCCTCCATGACCAGCCGCGCCGCCATCTCCGCCTGCGCGGCGCGCGCCTCGGCAATCATCGAGGGATGGAGCCAGTGCGGCGGTGTCTCCGGGCGCATGCCCGGAGACTGCCACGGTTCAGAAGCCGCCGCTGTAGCCGAGCCGCAGCAGCACGGCATGCGCGGTGCCAAGGCGGCCCGTCTCCTCCCGCACATAGCGCGACCACTGGTAGCCGATGTCGATGCCGAAGCCGCCGCCGAGGTCGTGCCCAACCGAGGCTTCCACGTAGTTCTCGGTCGGCAGCGTGTCGGCGCTGCGCTTGCGCTGGTCGCGCTGCCAGGCCAGCGTGCCGCGCCACGCCTCGTAGCGGTGCTGCACGCCGAGCGTCGTGAAGCTGCGCCGCTCGGCTATCGTGGTCTCGAGCGTGCCGTCCAACGCCTCCCCCGTGTCGGGGTCGGTCGTCACGGTCGCGATCTCTCCACGTGGCCGCCCGCCGGCGTTGCGGAACTGCACGGCCTCGGCGAAGACCAGCGTGCGGTGGTCGCGGTTCCAGCGCTGCTCGTAGCGCAGCGCGCCGGCATAGCCCCATTCGCGTGCGGTGCCGTCGATGCCGGGCGCGCGCGTCACGGCGGCGAGGTGGTAGGAGAAGCCGGGCAGCCAGTCGAAGCCGTCGCCGTCCAGCGCGATCGCGGCATTGTCGAGTTGTCCCGTATTCGCCGGCCCGCCCTGCTGGCGGGTGTTGCGGTCGTAGCGCTCGTAGCGCTCGTCGCAGCAGCGCCGCCGCGTCATCCAGGTGGAGGAGAGCGCGGTGCGGTCGAGCGTGAAGGCCGCGAGCGAGATGTCGTGCTCGCCGAAGCGCGGATCCGACAGGAAGGTCCAGGTCCCGCCGAGGCCGAGGCTGTCGCCGATCATCTGCACCTCATGCGCGCGGACGCGCGTGAGGATGCCAGGGAAGTCGTGATGCCCCCGCCCGAAGGGGGCGACGAAGCGGCCGCCATACAAGGTCAGCCCATCCGTCGGCTTCCATTCGACGAACAGCGCCTCAAGGAAGGCCGATTGCCGCCGGAACAGCGTGACACCGTCATTCGGCGTGCCGCCGGTCGAATCGCCTTCTCCGATCGGCTCGAAGGCGATCACGCCCTGCAGCGAGAGGCCCGGGGCGAGATGCAGCCCGGCGGCGAGTTCCCCGAACAGGTAGACCGAGGTGCCGCGCCGCTCGCGGTCCGGCGCGGAGACGGTCGAGACGGAATAGAGGCCGAGATCGGCCTCGGCCGAGACATGCGGGAAGGCGCGCGGCGCCTCCTGCGCGACGGCGGGCGCGGCGGCGAGGAGCGCCGCGGCGAGCAGCGCGCGCCTCATGCCGCGCCACCGCGCATGGCGGGCACGAGCAGTCCGACATTGTGCCGGAACATCGCCTCGTAGTCCGGTGCCGGTCCGCTGGGGGGCGAGAGCGCATCGGCGAAGAGCCGCCCGCCGACCGTGACGCCCGCTTCCGCCGCCACGCGGCGCAGCGTCGCGGGGTTCGCCATGTTCTCCATGAACACCGCGGTGATGTTCTCCGCCTTCATCTGGCGGATCAGGCGCGCGACCTGCGCGGCGGACGGCTCGGCCTCGGTCGAGACCCCCTGCGGCGAGAGGAAGGCGATGCCGTAGGCGGCACCGAAGTAGCCGAAGGCGTCGTGGCTGGTGACGACGCGGCGGCGGGCTTCCGGCACGCGGCCGATCTCGGCCCGCACCCAGGCATCGAGGGTGGCGAGGCGCGCGAGGAAGGCTTCCGCGTTGCGGCGGTACGCGGCCTCGCCCGCGGCATCCGCGGCGGACAGAGCGGCGGCGATGGCGCGCACGTAGTGCTGGCCGTGCCGAAGGTCCTGCCAGGCATGCGGGTCGGGCACCATGCGCGGCCCGACGCTGTGCTGCTGGCGCCGCGCGGCGCCGCCATGGTCATGGGCGTGGCCGTGGTGATGCGCTTCCATCATGCGCGGGGTCAGCCCCTCGGTCGCCGTGGCGACGGGGCCGCGATAGCCGGCGGACCGCACCAGCCGGTCCATCCAGCCATCGAAGCCGAGGCCGTTGCGCACGACGAGCGCCGCGTCACGCAGCGCCGCCGCGTCCGAGGGCCGCGGCTGGAAGCCATGCGCATCGGCATCCGGCCCGGCGATGACGCGCAGCGCGATCCGGTCCCCCCCGACCTTCGAGACCATGTCGCCGAGGATGGAGAAGGAGGCGACGACGGGCAGGCGCGCCTGGGCGCGCGCGACGGCAGGCAGCGCCAGGATGGGCAGGGCGAACAGGGAGCGGCGACGCATGGCGGACAACCAAGAATGTTATAATATAACTCTACACATCAGCGAAGCGGAGGCAAGCCCCGCCCCGGGCCCTCAGCCCCGTCCGAACAGCCGCTTCAGCCAGCCGAGCATCCCGCCCCCGGCGATGTCCCGCCGCTGATGAGTCGCATGCGGGCGCCGCGCGGGCGGCGGCAGGGCGCTCGCCACGGTGTGTCGCCCGGCATCGCGCGCGGCGAGAAGCCGGCGTTCCAGCGCCACCACCTGGCCGACGGCCTCGGGCGGGGACAGGCGGGCCAGGTCGTCGGCCGTCGCGTCGGCATCCTCCCAGGCCTCGGCCCGGCGGAGCGCGTCGATGATGCGCACGGTCTGCTCGGCATCGAGCGGCGGCCCGCTGCGCCACAACGCCACCGCTTCCTGGCGCCAGGACCGCGAGAGGTCCGGCTTGCCGGCATCGTCGGCGACCCAGGCGGCCTGCAGCGTCGCCTCGGCCGCGGCGTGCAGCGCGCCCGTCTCCTCCAGGACATGGGCCCAGGCGAGGAAGCGGCGGGCGAGCGGCGGGTGCGAGGCATCCGCGATCAGCGCGCGGAAGGGTGCCGCGTTGACCGCCGCGGCCGCGCCCGGATGCGCCCGTGCGATCGCCGGCGCCGCATAGCCGCAATGCGGGCATTGCTGCAGCCAACGCGCCATGGTCGAGCGCACCGGCTCCCCGGGGCGCAGGTCGAGGTCCGGCGCCTGTTCCGGCGGCGGCGGCCGGAACGGCGGCTGGCGGCTCTCGCGGCCGCAGACACCGCAGGCGACCTGGCCGGCGGCGGCGGAACGGGAGGAGGTGGAGGGCGTCTCTGCCATGCAACGGTCAGGTTAGCGCAATCCGGCCGCCACCGGAATCACGACGCTCAGGGTGCGAATCCGCGCGAAGGGAGCGCCTGCCCCATTGCGGCCGCGCCTGCGGGCGGGCACATCTTCGCCGCCATGCCGCGCGGCGACCTCTTTCCCGACATCGCTCCCTATGAGACGGGCCTCCTGCCGCTGTCCGGCGGGCATGTCATGTATTGGGAGCAGGTCGGCAATCCGCGGGGCCAGCCCGTGCTGTTCCTCCATGGCGGCCCCGGCGCGGGCGCGGGCGCGGTGCACCGGCGCTTCTTCGACCCCGGCCATTGGCGCATCGTGATCTTCGACCAGCGCGGCGCAGGCCGGTCCCGCCCGCTTGGCGAGTTGCGGGAGAACACGACGCCGCACCTCGTCTCGGACATCGAGACGCTGCGCCGCTTCCTCGGCATCGAGCGCTGGCTGCTGTTCGGCGGGTCCTGGGGCTCGACGCTCGCGCTCGCCTATGCGCAGGAGCATCCGGAGCGTGTGACGGGCTGCGTCCTGCGCGGCGTCTTCCTCGGCCGGCAGACCGAGGTCGAGTGGTTCCTCGATGGCCTGAAGCGCGTCTTCCCCGATGCCTGGGCCGCCTTCGCCGAGCACCTGCCGCCCGAGGAACGCGGCGACCTGCTGGCGGGCTACCTCAAGCGCCTTTGCGACCCCGACCCGGCGGTGCACCTGCCCGCGGCGCGGGCCTGGAGCCAGTACGAAGGGTCCTGCTCGACCCTACTGCCGTCCCCCGAGACCGTCGCCTCCTTCGCGCAGGACCGCACGGCGCTTGGTCTCGCGCGGATCGAGGCGCATTACTTCGCGCACGACCTATTCCTCCCGCCCGAGGGGCTGCTCGGGCGCATCGGTCGCATCGCGTCCATCCCCGCCGAGATCGTGCAGGGGCGCTATGACATGGTCTGCCCGCCGGAGACAGCGTTCGAACTCGCCGCCGCCTGGCCAGGCGCGCGGCTGACGATCGTGCCCGATGCGGGGCATTCCGCGCTGGAACCGGGCGTGCGGACGGCGCTGGTCAGCGCCGTGGAGCGGTTCCGGCGCCGCTGAGGGCGTGGTAGAAGACCAGGGGTGGGTCCCCGTAGCTCAGCAGGATAGAGCACAGGATTCCTAATCCTGGGGCCGGAGGTTCGAATCCTCTCGGGGACGCCAGCATTTTCCTCAGTTTTTTGCTTAGCGCCGCTATGGACCAAGGCGCCCGAACCGGACATTGACCGGACGGGGGGGTCGAAGTTCCGACCATAATGGTCACGGCTAGACGGCCGCAGCGGTGGCGATTTGCCTCGGGCAGGGCGCGCCGGATGCCTGATCAGGTGAGGCGGTTCTCACACGCCCGCCGGATTGCGTTCCAGGCGGTTGAGCCCGGCCGTGCCACCCACTCTTGCGTCCCGCTGTCCTGAAGTTGGAAGCGCGCCGCAGAGCCGACGAGCGTTCCGCCTGTTGTGTATCCCTCGGCACTGTTGAACGTGAACGCGTTGGTGCGGCAATCCGCCGTGACCTCAACGTGCGCGACCCGACCGCCCCAGGGCCAATCGTGGTTCAGCGCGACCATCTGCATGGTCATGGTGACCTGAGAGCGGTTTCGGCTGATGTTCTCTCGGCTCAACGCGTCCCGGGTTTCGATCGAGCCCATGCGGCTCGCCCCGAGCGGGATCCATCGCTCTGGTGAGGTAAATTCCGGCGCAAGCGGGCCCGAAGCGCACGCCGCGAGGGCAAGCACCAGCGGCAAGAATATCCTCATTGGTTGCTCTCCCGGTTAGCCGAGGGAGCCTATGGCGCCAGATTGCGCCTTGCCACCTCCAAGCGTCGGGCAGCCCGCGCCGCCTCCTCCTCCTCAGCGACCCGGCGCCGCGTCGGCCCGTGCATCCAGCCCGGGTGAACCCGGCATAGCGTGGCGATGATCTTGTTCGGCGTGGTCGCCACCGTCTCCGGATCACCGCCGGCGGCCAGGTAGGCGTCGCGGATGCGGTGCCAGCCTGCGGGCTCTAGCGTGCCCTCTGCGCCGTTCTGCCGGTACGCCTGCCCAACCGCGAGTACGAGCTCCCGCGGCCAGGTGTCGAGCGTGTGGAAGGTTCGGGGCGACATGAGGTGGACGTTAGCCCACCGCCGGGATGGCTCAGCCATGTCCCCGTAGGCGCCGCCTGACGTCCAAGCAGCACCTCTTGATCTAACGCAAAATGGAATGATTTCGCTTGATTACGCGACTGCCTGTTTTGTAAGCGTTTCCAGATGGAGCGCCTGTTAACCTATCGCATGGACGGCGACCGAGTGCTTTTCGCCTATGGTGCGCGGCGCGCGTTTGTCCCCCGCAGCCAATGGCCGGCGCGCTGGTTCCTCGGCGACTTCCATCCCGATCTTGAGCGCGCGATTTGCGACTGGTTCGATGCGACCGAGCGGGAGCAGCCCGCCGAGTTGGACATTGAAGACGTGATCGCGCGCCTTTTCGCGATGTAGGGACAAACCGGCGGGCAATCTCGCGCCCCTGCCCCGGTCACGCACGAGGTGTTCGGGCTACCGCATGGGGTGGCGCGTCCCGGACCCAACCGCCGCCGGCTGTGACGATCCACGTCTCAAGGATCGCGGCGTGCAGGTCGAGCAATTCGAGGTCGGCTCGAAGGGCGGCGGCAACCCCCTCGCCGCTCTCTGCAATGATCGTCGGCAGTTCCTCTCGCATGAAGGCGACCCGCGCCTTGGAGCGGCGGAGTTCGGCGCACCAGGCTTTGACCGCTTCCGGGCTCAATTCGTTCTCGTCCATTCCGTTCTCCCGTTCGCTGCCGGGCCGATCCGAGGGCGGGTTATCACGACAACGTGTCGAAATGCCTAACTCGTTCCGGGCTCGCGGGAATGTGACGCGGCGGCGGATGGTTCGGTTCCGGGTCGCGCGCGCATGGCGGCTCGCACCATCGCCTCGCACCATCGCCGGGGCTCGATCTCAGTCCCCGGAGGCAGCCTCCAACGCCCTTCGCTGATCCTCATAGGCAGCGGAGACAACGCGGAACGCCTCCCCGGCCAGCCGCACCGTCTCGGCGTGCTCCGCGGGGTAGTGCTTCCGGAGGAAGGCCATGCGTGCCGGGGCAAGGTTCGCCGGGCAGATCGCGCACTCGAAAGTCTCAGGGGCACCTTCGGCATACTGTGCCGGCAGGGGGACAGCGTGAACGCCTACCCGCCGCATGACCTCCGCGCGCGTCCATCCCGCCAGCGGGCCCCACGAAGCGTAGGGCCTGAGGGCCAGCGGGCTGAACAGGCCCGTCCCCTCCCCGCGCCGCTGCCCATGGACGTGGAGCGTGAACGCGTTCGCTCCCAGCCAATCATGGGCTGGCTGGGACCGCACCATCGCGCAGCAAATCTGATTGGGCGCGATGCGCTGTCCGGTCGGAGGAGCGTCATCCCAGGGCAGCCCAAGCAGCCGGGAGGGCGGGAGGAGGCTTGGCAACCCGTATTGCCGCCATGCGGCCTCTCGGTCGCTCAGCAGCTCCACAAACGGCCCGCCCGCTGCCTGGCGCCGCACATGCTCGGCCTCATGCGGCAGCGCGCCGGGGTTCACCCACAGGGCAACGAAGCGATCCCGGAAGGGGCGGAACAGGTGCAGCAGGAGCCCGCTCTCCGCGCCGCCGCTGTAGGACAAGGCAACCCGGTCGTGCTCGCTCAGGTGAGCGGCCATGGCTGCGGTGATCGCGTCCTCATGCAGGGCGAGTTCAGCATCCGTCCGCGGCGCTCGCTCTCCGCTCATGTCCGCCCCCGCAAGCGGCGAAACCCCGCCCAGCCTTCGGCGAGCGGTGGGCACCATACGTCCAGGAGCTCCGCCGGCATCCTCGAGAGAGCCCTCCCGCGGCGACGGCCCAGGGCAACGTCTAATGCCCGGCAGGCCCACAGGAATTCGCGCCGTTCGCGCGGGTAGGACTTTGACCGCAGCCCGTGCTTCCAGTTCCCGTGTCGAACGGGCCGCACTGGGGCGGGCGCCTGGCGCAGGGCGCGAAACCCCGCCCAGCCGGTAGGGACGTTCGGCCGCATCATTCGGCGCCGCCCTCCGCCGCGGGCCAGAGCGCATCGCCAACCGCGGCGAGCGGTGCGGCAGCGTGGACGAAGCGCGCGACCGCCTCCGACACCGCGCCGAGGTCTCGCTCCCCAGGCGGCAGAAGGCCGAGCCGTTCCAGCCCCGCCAGGGAACGCGGCTCGATCTCGATCCAAGCCCACACCACGCCGCGCCGGCGCCGGTCCCGATATGCCCTCTGCCGCTCGGCGTTCCGCACGCGGCGCTCGTCCGCCGTCATTGCGGCATGCCTTTCCGTCCTCTCGCTGCCGGTGTCAGGCATTCGCGTTACGTCCTCAGGCCCATGGCATAGGACCCTGGGTGCATCCGTCTGCGACCCGTCCTCGCGGTTCGGGCAAGGGGCTGGGGGGCATGAGGGGGCGGGTTCTATCCATTTGCCTCTCATCCGCGCGCGCGCACGTGTGCGTTAATGGTATTCACCTGCCCCCTCCCGCCCCCTGTGTTCATCCGACCGCTTCGGCTGAGGCTTCAGCGCGAGCCCCTGCACCTTCCGCACGCCCTTGACCTTCAGATAGCGGACGCCGGGAACCTTCTCGATCGCACTGCGGAACTGCGACGGGGTCGGGGGTTCCTCGCCGTTCTCAATCGCCCAGGCGCGGCAGGCCGAGCAGAGTTGCCCAGGCGGCAGTTGCGCCGTGGGGAGCAGGTCGCACCGCTCCTCCATCCACCGGCCGATCACGTTCTGCGCCTCGAAGTAGTCGTCCGTCGTCTCGGTCACAATCGCCGGCCTGACGATCCCGCTCTTCTGCCAGTCGAGACACCCGTCGATCATCCAGCGGAGGATGCCCGGCCATTCTTTCCGGAGCTTCGCCTCCAGGTCGCGATCCGGCCGCGCGGGCTTGTGCAGGAAGGGGACGATGTTGAACCGGCGCCGCGCAGCCTCGTCCACGTTCTTCAGGGCGGGCTTGTGATTACCGGCGATCGTCAGCTTGAAGGCGGGCGTGAAGGTGAACGGGTCTTTGCGCATGAAGTTCGCCGTTATCGGGTCGCCGCCCGTCATCTGCTTGATGCGCGCCTCGGCCCAGGCGCGGCCTTCCTCGGTTTCGCTCGCCGTCACCATCCGGGCGCCGCGCATCATCGCGAGGAAGGTCAGGTGCTGCCGGCCGCCGGCTTCGGTGAACGTGTCCATGGCGGCCGTCTGGTGATAGTCGCCGAGGATGCCCGCCGTGGTGTTGAGCAGGACCGATTTCCCGTTGCCGCCCGGCCCGTAGATGAACAACAAGGCGTGCTCGCGGGTCGAGCCGGTGAGGCAGTAGCCGCACCATTGCTGGAGGAACCGGATCAGCGCGGGATCGTCGCCCGTCGCCTGCTTCAGGAAGGCAAGCCAGGTCGGGCATTCCGCCTTGGGAGAAGGCGTCACGGCCGTAACCTTCGTGATGTAGTCGCATTGCCGCGCGTCGCGCAGGATGCCCGTCCGAAGGTCCACCGTGCCGCCAGGCGTCCCGAGCAGGAAGGGTTCAGGGTCCCAGGTCGCGGCGGTTACCGCGTGCCGCCGGTCGCGCTGCGCGAAGGTCTCGACGCCCGACGCGAACGCGACCTTCCCCGTGATCGCCTTCGTCTTGAATTCCGAGTTTCGATTGAGCCGGCGGATCAGGTCTCGCGCCCAGTCGAACGCCATGTGATCCCGGTTCATCTTCCAGTGTGAGCCGACGAAGACAAACCACTTCCCCGTGTCGTGGCAGTAGCGGAGCGTGTCGCCATGCTGCGCGGTGAAGGCAAGCGCGACGCTGTCCTCCGTCAACTCCGATGGCTCGTTGTCGCGCCCGTGCGGGATGTTCAACCCCTCGAAGGAAGCGGCGTCCATTAGCGGGCCTCCGTCCTGGCCGCGGCACGCGAAGCCCAGCCGATGATGCGCTCGAGCTCCGTCGCGGAGATGCCTTGCGCAGTCACGGGACCGGCCGCGGTCGCTCGGATGGTGTCGGGTGTCTCCCCGCGCCGCAGTTGGCGCAGTACGCGGCGGGCGAGCTCGCGGCGCTTGGCGGTGGCTGTCGGATCAGGGGCGACATAGTAGGTCACGCCGTTGCCGACATCGTGCAACGCTGGCCGGCCGTCGCTCAGGACGACCAGCACCGCCGCCTCAGACTGCGACGCGCGGAAGGGTGCCTCGCACCGCAGCCGGTCGCCCGGCCGCATGTCAGCGACCCAGGCGCGCAGGGCCTTCGCCTTGCCCTTCCGCTCGATCTCCGTGTCCATGGTGAGCTCGCCGGTGCTCCGGATGACGATGCCGCCCGGCTTCGCCTCCATCTGCATCTCGACGCCCGTGCGCCGCCGGTAGCCGGCCAGCGCCGCCCTATCGGGCAGACGCACGCCAGACAGGTCCAGCGTCCCACCGCCCGGGTTCACGATGCTGATGCCAGCGTCCGCCACGCTGTAGCCGGGGGCGCCCGTCACATCCGGCCGCGCGCAGAAGACGAGCCGCCCCGTGTCCCACACCGCCAGGTCAACCACCGTGCGAGGCTGGTGGCCGATCACCGTGCCGGGTTCGACCCGGGAGAACCGCGGCGAGGGGAACGACAGCCCGGCCGTCACCATCCCCACCGTGACGTGCGCCTTGAGCGTGGCGATCGCGGCGCCATCGGACACCCGGACCCATGCATGGGAGGCAGTGCCCGGCGGCTGGCCATCCCGCACCACGCGGGCGGAGGAGGAGCGCGCTTCGATGCGCTCGCAGCGGGCAATGCCAGGGATCAGGGGCTCGAGCATCGCGAGCCGATCGGCAATGCCCATCGCCGCCCAGGCCTCGGGGATGCCGGGGGGATTGTCGCAGTCCAGCAGCAGCCAAGACGCCGGCGCTATGCCGCGCTTCAGGCGGGCGGCTACCCGTTCGCCGCTGATGTGGTGGATCCCGCCCGCCACGCGGCCCACTTCGCCACCAGCGAGGCGCGCCAGGGCCTCCTCCGACACAAGGCGGAAGGTATCCCGGCCCGCGCCGTGGAAGGCGCCAGCGCAAAGCGCCAGGTCCGCGCGCTCGGTCACGATCCGCAGGAGGGAAGCCATGGCCCGCGCGTCCGGGACGTGCCGTGTCACGGCCTGCCCTTCAATCACCGCCGCCACCGCGCGCTTCGTCATGCGGCCATCCGCGCCCAGCACGAACGACTTGCAGACTTGCGCCGGCTTGAACGACTTGATCAGCGTGATCGCGGAACCCGCCTCGCTCATCGCGTGGCCTCCACGAGCTGCACCGCCGCGGGGAACTCGCGCCCCGCCGAGTGACGCGCCAGGACGGCCCGCAGCAGGCAGGGATCGAGGCGCCGCCACCGCACCAACCGATCGGCAATCACGTCCTCAGCGCCTTCGCCAATCGTGCCTGCGATCTCGTGCAGGAACTCGGCGATGGCCCGTGGCCCGAGCGCGTGCAGATGCTCCGCGCCGCGGGCGAGGCTATGGGGAAGGTGCGCGCTCAATGCACGGCCTCCCTGACGATCGGGCCGGCACCCTCGGTCGGGCGTACCACGAGCGTTGGCACCCGGCGCGGGCGCGCGGCCAGTGCGGCGAAGGCAATCCACTCGTCCAGATGCGCCGCATCCGTCTCAACCAAGCAGCACGAGCCCTTGGCCTCGGCCGCAAGGATGGCCCCTTCGTAGTGCTCGATCTCAGCCCGGGCGCCGTGGATCAGGTGCGTCGCGGCGTAGCGCAGCGCCTTACGCGCGTCGGGAAAGGCGGTGGGACCGCTCGACCGGAAGTCATCATCAGTGACGAGGATCAGCGCCGGCAGGGGATGGCGCTTGAGCCAGCGGATCGGCAGCGCGTCCGAGGTTCGATTGATCACGATCAGGACGATGCGCCTTTGGCCGAGAGCGCGAAGGAGTGGGATCCAATGCCGCTCGCCGGCCATCTCCACACGTGCGATCGCCTCGGCGATGCGGCCGGGGGTGAGGCTCACCCTGAACAGGTCGGCATCGTCCGCCGCAGGGCGCTTCAGCGTCGCGCCTTGCCGGTTGGGGCTTTGGGTCTTCATCGGGAGCCTTTCAGGCTCGCCGGAACGCTCAGAGTGCTGGCCTCGGGGAGTGCGGCGGCCTATATTTGGCCGGTCAACCCGCGTGTAGTTCTCCCGCCCGGCCGTGCTCCTCTGAGCGCGCCGGGCGTTTTCAATCCAGGGCCGCGAGCATCCCCACCGCCGGGCAAGGCCACGGCGGCGTGGTGTCGTCACCGGGCTTCTTCGGGCCACCGAGGGCCATCGGGAGCGCGGTCATCACGCCGCCTCCTTCGCGCGGCGCCCGCCCCGGATAGGCGGCGCTGCGGCCAGCTTCTGCGCGGCCAGCGCGAGGAGCTCGGTCGTCGCGACCAGCGCCCGCCCATTCACGTGGCGCCACGCCACCGGCCAGACCTCCAGGGAGCGCGGGCTGACGGGAAAAAAGAAGCGGGTGACGAGTTCGGCACCGACGCGGCGGTCCACGTGGCGAGGTAGCGTCTCGAAGTTGATGTTCGGGTCCATGGGGGCCTCTGCGTTGCGTTGCGAGGCCCTCAAAATCCACACACGGTGCGCCACGAAAAACGCCACTAAATCCGTCGAGTGCCGATCATTTAATGGCATCGCGTCCGGAACGAACGCGGCGGTACTCGTTGCGGATTGTGTTCTCCATTGCGCGAGGCCGCAATTGTGCCGCCTCCGAATGGGTGCTCTGTAACCACGCAGACAGCGCGCGAGCCTCGGCGGCCAGCGTTGGCTCTACTTGACCTTGTTCGCCGCGGCGGCGCAGCTCAGCGAGCACAAGTGCCCCGCTCGTCGGTCGCCCAGGCGCTCCCGTGCGGTAGACATGCTTCGCATCAGTGTGAGGTGTCCGCGCTGGCAGCCAAAGTTTGACCACGTCGACCGAGCGGAACTTCGGCCGCCAGTAGCAACAGGTCGCGGAGAACCAAAGGTAGGTAACTCCTTCGGGGTGACTGGTCCTGACGCCGCGATCAGGGTGCAAGAAGGGCCAGCGATGCGCGGGAACGATCTCGCTGGGGCCTTCCGGGATGGCGGGTCGCTCGGGCCCCTCAATCGCAAGGCACTCGAGTTCCCCAAGCGCGAGGCTCCGAACCAGGACCTTCTGTGCGTCGTCGGGCGTCATGATGTACGGAGGCGGCAATGGCGCGGCCTCGCCGTCGCGGGTTATCGGACGCTGCCAAATGAGGTCGGGATGGGTGTCGTGGTGAGGGATCACGTCGCCACCCGTGGCAATCCACGTCACTGCCTGGAACCAAGAGAGATGGGACGGGGCGTCAATGGGCACTGGCGGCGCCGTACTGGTCATGCCCGGGGGCCATATCGCCAGCACCTCCTTGGTCGCAAACTGTACTTCGCGCCACCTTGGCCGGTCTGAGGCCAGGAGCTCGCCAAACGGAGCCCCGGGCGCCAGCGTGGTTCTGCCCTGCGGCGCGATGGTGTGCCATCGGTTCGCCCAGAATGTGAGCGGGATCGCGGTCGGGACGGCTGCCGCCTTGCCATCCGCGGTCTCTAGCCGGCCTAGCGCGATGAGCGAACCGCGCTGCAACTCCGCGAGCATGGCTAGCCTGCCAGCCTCCACGGCACGCTCGTCCTCGGCAGCGCGGAGCATGTCGCTCCGAAGCGCCACCGCCATTTCTCTATAGGTGACGAGCCTTCCTAGGTACCGCCTGCGCCATGCGCGGAGGTGGCGGAGGGCTTTGGGACCGCTCGGCGAGAAGTAACGCGATCGGTACCCGATCGCCTCACCGCTCCCCTCAATGACGCGCACGACGGTGCACGAAGGCGCTTCCCCCGCTCTCGCGTCCAACGCCAATACTGCGTCGTCATCGATGCCGGGACCCCAGCGCTCAAGGAGGTCAACCCTACGATCGTACTCGGAAAAATCGAGCGCCTGACCAAGCCCGATCCAAGTCATGACCTCGCAAGCGGTCATGAAAGGTGTGCGTGGGGTCGGACCCCTCGGACCTCTACCGCTCGGACCCCCTCGCTCGGACCCGTCGGACGCGCTTGCGCCGCCCGCAATGTCGTTGCCGCGTATCACTCGCGCCTCCGCGCGCTCCGCGTATCAGGTCGGCGGGGCAGCCCGGCGCGGAGGGTCCGGGCGTTCGGGGGCCAGCCTAGCCCCGCCAATGGAATGCTAGCCGATCCTCGCCGCCTTCAACCTGTCCAACTGCTTCGCAATTCGCAGGTACTGGTCCCGCTCCCTGCCCGGCGCCACGAGTTTGCAGAGCGCGAGCATCTTCCGGCCCGTCGCCGTCAGAGGTTCCCAGTCGCTGCCGAACGCGGCAGGGGTAGGAAAGGGGATGATCTCCGCGCCCGGACTGTCAGGCTCCACAGGCGCCGGCGTGCTATTGGTCCGCTCAGCCTCAGTCATGGGGATACCCCTCCATGGTCGAGGTCAGCCTCGGCGCGGTGTGTCCGCACCCGCCGGGGCGACCTTGTTTACCCGGAACCGCCGGGCGCGGCGCAATCAGGCGGCTGGCTTCTTCCCAACCGCCGGAAACTGGATGATCTCGGCAACCTTCGCCGCAGCGCTGCGCGCCTCAGCAATCGCATCGCGCTTGATGTAGCGCCGCGTCGTGGAGATCTGGCTGTGCCCAAGAAGCGCCTGGATCATCTCAGGCGTCGCCCCCGCGTTGGCCGCGATGCTCCCGACCGTGTGCCGCAGGTCGTGCAGCCGCGGCGCGCCGCCTGCCGACAGGCCGGCCTCGGCACGCCACGCCTCCCACTTCTTTTTCAACGCGCCGTAGCCGAGCGGGCCGGCCTTACCCCGCGTGCCCGGCAGAACCCACTCGTTCGCCTTCCACGCAGCGGCTCGATCCAACTCTGCGGCAATGGCGGGGGTGATAATCAGGTGCTTCACGCCCGCGCCGCGCGCCGTCTTGTGCTTCACTACCCGCAGGAGCCCCGCAGGCCGGTCCACGTCCTGCCAGCGCAGGTTCAGGACCTCGCCCACCCGCGCACCCGTCAGCAGCATCAGGCGAAGCGCTGCGACATGCTCAGGGAAGCGCGCTTCCCTCTCAGCCAACACGGCGACCAAGCGGGCGATCTCATCCTCCGACAGCGGCCGCCCGACTTCCGCGGTTACACTTTGCCCGAGCCGAGCGCAGGGGTTCGCCCGCAGGTGGCCGCGATCCACCATCCAGGAACAGAAGGCCGATAGGACCCGCAGCGTCGCTGCCGTGCCCCCCTCCCCTGTCGTCGCCCGGTCCTTCCAGCGGATGATGGCTTCGCGCGTCAGGGCCTCGGGCTTCATTCGCCCGAATGAGCGCCGAAGGTGCGCATCCACCTTCTCCCGGTAGCCCTTCAAGGTTAGGGGGGACATGCCGCTGTCCGACTTGCCGCCACGCTTCGCGATCCGGGCCCCGCCGGCCAGCCGCGCCGCGGTTTCCGCATCGGCCCGAGCAACGCGCTTCTCGCACCACGCCAGCCATTCGTTCAGCAGCGCATCGACGGTCGGCACGGCGAAGGCTGCCTTCTTCTCGGCCGCAGGGTCGCGGCCGGCCAACGCCTCGCCCTTCTTCTTCCGGGCCTCCTCGCGGGCGTCCTTAGGGCTGAGTGAGGCGGGGTTGCCGAGAGTGATCGACCGCGTGGCGAACCGCTTCCCCGTCGCCGGATCGAGCCCTCGCGGCTTGTAGTCGAACCGCCAGACCATCCCAGTCGCGTTCACGATCAGCGCCAGGCCGCGACACTCGGTGTCGGCGATCACGAGGCGTGACTTGGGTGCATGGCGCTTCCACGCCGCCTCAATCGTCGTCTGGTTGATCTTCGCCCTCTCACGCACCAGGCGCATCGCCAGCCCCCCGATCAGTGCTCGCAATCCCAAGCCTTACCGAACCGGACACTAACCGGACACTCAGCACGGAAGCCAGCGAAAAGGAGCGGGAGGCAGCGTTGCGGCGCGGTGAGGGCGAATTTCCGCCGAAAAACGCCATTTTCGCTGCGCTTTGCGGGTTACACAAAGGAACGTAAGGGGTAGCGGTCAACTGCTAAAGTAGAAGCAACTCAGGATTCCTAATCCTGGGGCCGTGAGTTCGAATCTCGCCGGGGACACCACATCTTTTCACCACGTTAGCGACCATCAGGCACCGCCATTGTCGAGCGCCGCGCAGGCTCGCGGATGGAGTCGCGTCGCGAGTGTTACGCGCGCCATCTCTTCGTCGGACGGGAGCGCAACGCGCGGCGATCCATCGAGAACGAATACCCGTTTCACGGTGATGGCGGTGGACAAGGCGCCGCTCGATGGCGGCCATTTCCTCCATGCCCGGCGTTTCCTGCCGGCAGGAAAGCGCCTTTGGCCTCGCCCCCCGGCAGGAAGTGCCGGTCGACGGGTTGTTCTCGGACATCATCTGGTATCCGGACCACTTGCTCGGATTGGTGCGGCGCGGGATGGAGGCCGGGGCGGCGCATAACTCCGTCTGCACGGTGGAACTCCAGAGCGAGACCGTTCATGCCACGGCCGCAGAATTCGACGCAATTCCAGGGGCTTGCATGTTTCAAGGCTACCACAACAAGCATGAACTGACCTTCGCACTCCTCCGCTGAGCGCGCTGTGGCATGGCGGCTGCAGTGCCCCTTTACAGGTGATGGATGCCGTTTCTGAAACGAACGCCACCACCCACCTTGTAAATTACGCACGACGGAGATGAAGATGTTCATTCTCGGAACAGCCGCTTGGGCGATTTTATCTATCTTGACAACTTGGATTGTATTACGATTCCTCGGCAATTTTCTTGCATGGTACGCAGATTTTCTTGATCGCCGAGCTGGCATTGAGCCGTATTCGGAATACTTGGAGCGAATTGACCTGCCCTTCCAAGCCCTCACACCAAAGGCCTAACGGCGCAGGTCGTTTCCTCAGCCATACCTGCGCGCATGTGGCGCAGCCTCCGCGCCAGCCCGTTCTAGGCGTGTCCCACATGCCCCACCGTGCCCCACCGCTTGCGAGACAGCCGGGGGCGGAAAGCGCGCTCGGGCACTACAACCAACGGGTGCCCGCGGCCCTTCACCCAGCGGCCTTCGCCTTCCGTGCGCGCGCTGCGGCAAGGCTCGCCGGGGCTTTCGCGGCGGCGGTGCAGTGCATCGCCCATGCGTCCATGAGCGCAACGCGACGGTCGAACAGGTCGGAGTGCCGATAGCGTCCCGAAACCGCATTGCCGACGTCATGTGCCAGTGCCTTTTCGGCGGCCACGTCCTCACCCGGCCGCGTGTCGTCAACCCAGGTGCGGAAGGTGCCTGGGAAGCCATGGGGCACCGCCTCCCGCCCGTCCGCGTCGCGCCACGGTGCAGGCGCACCGGCGGGCCTGTCGGCGCGCTGATCGGCGAGCAACTCGGCTACCTCCGTCCCTTCGAGAGCCTTGTACGCGCCGAGATGGGGGACAGCGCCACCCTGCCCGAGGGTGCAGCGGTGCGTATCCGCGCCGCGACGGAGGCGCGCTTCCCGGGCTATCCGCGTGTCGCGCCGCAGAGGAATCTCATCGAACGGAACGCCGAGGCGCTGGCGCGCGAATCCGCCAGGAGATGAAACCTGCCGACCATCGCTTCGCCAAGCAGCGAGCGCCTGGATGAGCCCTGCGCCCGCCCCGGTCAGCAGGATCTGATGAGGCCGATCCGCCGCGCGAAGATGCCCGCGACCGCCGGGAGGCAACGCGGCACGAGGCGCGGCGAGGGACAGTCGGTCGGCCTCATGGTGACGAGAGACCGACCGACAGACGTCGCTCAGGTTAGCGCCACCACGGCTTCGACCTCGAAGAGCATCCCATCGACAGCGAGCTTCGGCACTGGAACCAAAGTCTGGGCCGGAAGGCTCCCGCCGAACATCCGTGTCACCTGCTCGGTCAGCACTCCGAGCTTCGACATGTCGTGGTCGACGACGAACACCGTCAGCTTCACGACCTGGTTCGCGCTGGCGCCGAGTGCCTCAAGGACGGTGCCGAGGTTGGCGTAGGCTTGGGCCACCTGCGCCGCGAAGGCGGGCGACAGGGCGCCCGCGGCGTCCTGGGCGCCCTGCCCCGACACGAACGCTAACCGGCCGTTGCCGGGGGTGATGACCGCCGTGCTGTAGCCGTATGGCGTAGGGTCGTGGAGGTGTGCGGGGTTGAACACGGTCGGCGAGGCGGCCGCGGCGCGGCCTTGATCGAGGGATGTCATTCCGAATGCCCTTGCTGTTTCGACGGCCGGGCCTTAGCGGGAGACGGTGCCAAGAATTGTCACTATAGGCTCTGCGTCCGACCGATGAACGTCCGGGCGCGCCAGGACGCCATTGTGCGGACGCTACGACGGACCGCCACGGCGACCGTCGCCGAGCTGGCGGCAGAGGTCGGCGTCTCGCGACGCACGGTCCTGCGCGATATCGGCGCGCTTCGCGATCAGGGGTTCGTCATCCATTCCGAACCGGGGCCGGGCGGCGGCGTCCAGCTCGACCCGCGATCGGTCCAGGGCGCGGCGCAACTCACTGTGGCGGAGGTGTTCGCCCTGGTGATCAGCGTGACCAGCGCGCGGATGTCGAAGCGCTTCCCCTTCTCCGCCCTCGCCGACAGTGGCCTCGCGAAGATCGAACGGGAGTTGCCGCCGGCGAAGGTGAAGGACCTGCGCGCCCTGCTCGAATGCCTGCACGTCGGGCGGCTGTCGCCGCGGCAGAACATCGCCGACATGGGCGCGATGGATCCGGCGTTGCTGCCGGCGTTCGAGACCGCGTTCCTTCAGCGGCGGCTCATGCGGTTCCGGTACCGCGACGCGAAAGGCGCGCAGACCAGCCGCGAGATTGAACCCCAGGCCATGCTTATCCTGCCGCCGCTCTGGTACTTGGTCGCCTGGGATCCCCGCCGTTCGGACTTCCGCCACTTCCGTATGGACCGGATCGGCGGGCCCGAGGTTGTTCCGGATGCCTCGTTCCGGCGCAGGCGCGTGCCATTCGACGATGACGTCTGCCCATTCGGCGACGCGGCTTCCTGAACGCTGATTTGGCTTCCCGCCAAGCGAGGGGCGCCGTGTCCACTTTCGGGCCGCCGCTTCGATGGCGAGGGTCCGCTCCGGGTCGACTGCAGCCATCGCGCTCGCAGCCGACGGAGTCTCTGAGTTCCGTACTGAATTGGCCAAGTCGGCCAAGTCAGAAGGTCCGGAGAGAATTGGCCCCCGGAGAACGATTCGTCGCCTTCTTCGCGCCGGGCCAGTCAACAGGTGTGCGCCGAAAACCCCACAAAACCTGCCACTCAGTGTGGCGGTCGGTCTGCCGGAGAGCGGGACGCCCATTGGAACTGGCGGAGGGAGTGCACCCGGATTCGAACCGTCGCATCCGCGAAATACGATTTCAGTTGATAATCGTTGACCACAATCCAACCCCGATATAGATACGTTAGTTGCACGGATCAGATCGCCTGCTAGATTTTTAAAGCTTTTATTTCTTTTTTTTGCTCGCCGTTACATGAAAGACATTCGCCTTCTCGACCGAAACTGCATATTCTGACGATGTTCCAGTTACTTTTTCACGCAGAACGTGTATTCCGTGATCTTGAAGTGTCTGCTCGAGATCTATTTTCTCTTGTGTATTAAGCAGGCGGACTGAGATGTCTTGAGCGAAGCCGCCAATATGAGCGAACCCTCCCGGCTTACCTGCTTGAGCGCTAACTTCCTTCCGCCACCAACTCAATTGCTCTGCTGACAGAGCCTCACGCGCAGGCAATTTTTTGATCTTATATTTTGATAGAAATCGTTGCTTTATGTTCAAATAGTTATCTTTTCTTTTGGGGTCAAAAATAATCTCGATTTGCTCATCAACGCTCCTTTCTCCACTCGTCAAATATGCTTTTCCTTTCGATTTTGGGTGTTTTGTTTCAAAGGCAGCGATCGCCTTGCTGGCTTCTTCCGAGATTGTCATGGTCTTATCTTTCCTCCGGACTCAAGATAACGCTGCAAAGAATCATTCGAGGGGCAATGCTGAATTCAGGACACGCAAAGATCGATACCGCTTCATCAGCCCCCCACAATGACGAATGGTGCCCAGACAGCTGGATGTCGAAATCGTGGGTCCTCGTCGTTGAGCATTCTATGTATCGCACCCTGAAGCGCATAAGTGCGGCGAGCCGTCGGATCCATCGCAGCGATCCTTGCAAAATCAGTCATCAGCCTAGTGGTGGCATCACTCGCGACCGACCAATGGCTGACGAGCAATTCGCGCGCGCCCGCTTGCAGAAACGCCCGCGCCAAACCGCTCAAACCTTCGGCGTAGGCCCCTCCGTCGGGGGCCGCCGTATTGCAGGCTGAAAGCAGCACCAAATCGGCATCCAATGCCAACAAAGCGATGTCGGAGCCTGTCAGTAAGCCATCAAGCGGCGCATCGTCTTCCACTGGAGTCAGCACAACAACCGGTTCGTTAAGACCGGGCAGTTCGCCAGCCATCAAGGCATGCGTCGACAACGAGATTACCTGGAACCGTCGCGGATCACTCTCGACAAACGCTCGCTCGGTAGCATCGTCACCTACCAATACGATGCTCTCTCTCTCGCCAAGAATACGCGCAATCCGCCTAACTTCTTCGGCAGCGTCGGGTAGCCGAGGAAGTTGAGCCAGTTCCGACCAGAGTCTCTGGTTTGCTCCACGATGCCGAACGTTAGCGGTGCGCGCGAAGCCGGCGAAGTGAGGATCACCCACACCCAAAAAGGCCATCGTCGCTTGCGACGGTGTCCGGCGCGCATCGCGAGATGCCAGGAAGGCACCAATCGAAGGCGCCGTTGTGAACGCAAGGCGCTGGATCAGCCACTTTTGGCGAGCATCAAGCAATAGGTGGAGCGGCAAAGACTGAAGTGCGCCGTCAGGAATTACGATGACATGCTCAACGCCATCGAGCACCCCAATCCTCTCGATTGGAAGAAGTAGAAGGTCGTGCAACGCACGAGCCGCTATCACGTCGAAAGGCTCAAGAGGGACGCCGCGCGCTTCCAATCCCAGATCGACACCGAGCCGTATACGCCGGACGAGGTTCGCGATCTCGGTCGAACCGACAGTAACGGAGATCGCCTCAGCCGCGTTCCGCCGAATGCCCCAAATCAGTGTCTCGCCCTCGGTTACGACAAAGAAGATCAGTGCCTCGTCGTCAACCACGATTTCCTGAACCTGTCGAATCTCGACTGGACGAGGTTGAATGTAGCCTGCGAATTGAGGCGACACGGCAAGCATCTCTGCGCTCAGCGTTCTGACTCGAGCAGCCGCATCGGCCCGGGCGTAACGTAGCCTGTCCGCCTCCTCCGCCGGGATTGGTGATCGAGCGGCGGCCGAAGCAAGCAGCACGTTGTCAGCCTGCTGCACGGCTTCGATTGCTTCTTCGCGCTCCGCGAGCAAACGGCCTAGCACGTCATTCGTCGTAGCACGTCTTAAGGCCGCGCGACGCATAGCGTCCCCCGCGCGAGACGATAGAGCCTCCTGAGAAGCCACGAAGCCATCCTGTAGTGCGCGTGGGTCTTCATCTCGTAATGCGACAAGCGAGTGTGCGAGTGCTGCGTAGATCTCGCGAGCTCCGCGCCTCTGCGCACTTGCCGTAGAGCCCCCGACCTGGTCGGACGCACTGACACGCTCTTGAAGGAGTGCGAGTGCCCGTTTCGCGTCGTCCAGTGCACCGCGGCGATTGCCGGATTGGCGCCACAGCTCCGCGCGTGCGGATAGGACATCAGCCACTCGGACAGTCCCAGCGGAACCAGCGGCCTCGCAAATGATGAGCGCCCGCTCGAGCGCCGCCGCGGCGTCCTGATACCGCGCCATCCGCGTCAGCAGGCGGCCAAGGCGAACAAGAGAGAACCCGAGATCGGGCGAAAGCTCTCCACGTGCTTCCGCAATACGGATCTGCGCCTGCTCATAGAACGTCGCCGCAGCCTCTCGGCGATCAGCAGTTTCGGCGATCAATCCCCGCAATACCAGCGCTAGTCCAACCGGGCGCGCATCAGGCGGGGGGGTCGATGTGAAGGCCGATAGAGCGCGCTCCGCCTTGGCTTCTGCAGCCGCCAGGTCGCCTAACCGCAGATCGACCGCCGCACGCTCGATTTCGGTCGATTGCACCTGAACCGCAGCAGGTCCGAACGCCGCGCTAAGCACGGATGAAGCCTGCGCCAACGCATCGCGTGCGGCAGCGGGATCGCCGAGTTCAGCGAGTGACGTACCAAGGGTATGGAGGGCGCGTCCGTAGCCGGGATGTCGATCACCCAGTGATTGACGGTAAGCTTCGACAGCTTCTGTTGCCGCTTCAACTGCCTCCGCCATCCTGCCGCGATTGAAGCGGGCTGTCGCAAGCGATATCAGCGCATGGCCGCGGATCGGATCACTAACGGGAGCGCGCTGAACAACATGCTCCAAGACGGCTTCGGCAGTGGCGACATCCAATCGCCGCAAGAGAACCTGAGCATTCGCAAGGTCCGCGATACGCAACAGATCCTCAGATGATCCGGCAAGCCGGCGCGCCTCGTGCACCGCGTCCTGCGCGACCGTTAGATTGCCGCGCTCGGCACTGGCAATCGTGAGGTTCGCCAACACCGATACCCTGAACTCAGGCCTTAGCTGAGCGCGCTCAGCAAACTGCAGGCTCTCTTGGAAGTCCCGCTCAGCATCTGCGAGCTTGAGCAGCTCAAGCCGAATAACGCCAAGCGCATTCAAGCCCTCGGCAGATCCCACGGCGTCAGCCGACTGAAGCGCCGGCAGTGCGCGAGTCAGCAACTGCTCGGCCAAGGCGAAATCACCCAGTCGCTCGCGATGACGCGCGAGTTCCCGCTGCAGTCGCGCGGCCAGCAACGGCTGCGGCCGAAACGCCGCGCCTGCCGCGATCTGCTCCGCAACGGTCAGATGCGTTCGAGCCGTCGTGGGATCGCCCAGATCGAGAGCAAGTCCAACGAGCTCGAAGCGCAAAATCGCCTGGTCGGGTTCCCCAAGGCGCCTACCTGACCGTGCAATGAAGCGCTCGAGAAGGTCGAGCGCCGCTCGCAATTCTCCGCGCGCACGAAGATCGCGTGCTCTAGCCAGCGCGGAGGCCGCAGAGTTGGGCTGCGCAGCCCTCTGCTGAGCCTCGGCGGCACCCGAAACAGCGCAAAGGGCGGGGAGGGCCACGCTCGCAAGCGCGACCCTCCGCGACGCCAGCATCACTGCCTGGTGCCCACGAACACCCCGTTCGCGCCATATCCAGGGCCGGCGATGCCGAACACACCGCCGGTCGCCCGTGGCAAATTGGCAGACGAAACAGGCCCGGCAGTCGTCGGATTGTGGAAGAAGGCACCGGAGACGCTCATCACGCGATTGGCGGCGGCCCCCTGCCCGGGTCCTTGGCCAGAAAACACATTCGTCCCGTTTGTGCCCGTTCGCGCCGCGTAGCTGGCGCCGTCGAAGTTGGCGCTGAGCGTCCCGGACCGACGACCGAAATCGTAGGCGTGCGTGAAATCGCCCGCCACTGTTCGAGCGCCCTGCGCACTGACGACGTTTCCCACCATTCCGCCTCGGTAGGTTGCCGTACCCGTCAGTGCCTGCAGGGTCCCGTAGTCCACCGGCCGTCCAGCAACCCAAAAGCCGAGCCCCATGAATTCGCGCTGGGCTCCTGAGGCATTGGCGACCAGGTCGCCCATGAACACGCCCCATGCGAGGTGCTCGTTGCTCGCCGGCATCGCGCTCTGAGTGCCGTCGGGACGCCGGATACCCGGCAATACGTCCTCATTCACGCTCGCCATGCCGGCTTGCCGCGGAATAACGGCCGCAAAGGTCGATCGCGACGCCATCGCTGTTGTCGGAACGCCGTTGGGAGCGTCCGCACCAAAGGTCAGTGTCCGATCGGCCCGGCCCGCCACGGCTGGAGTGGCTGTTCCGGCGACCGGGATTTCACCGGCCGCAGCGGACGACACCCGGATCGATGCTGTGATTTCCCGATCACCGTTCCTGCTCGTGATCCGGACATCACCGAGGCGAGCGCCGACACCCGCGTAGAGATTGACCGCCCCGCCCGTCCCGGCGGGCGTTTCGACGAGTCCGGCGGCGAAGCCATCGAGGCCCGCGGGGGTCACGCCATCCGCGCGCACACCGCCCAGAGGGCCTCTTCCGGCACTCGGAGTCACCGAACCGACGTTGGTCGCGAGGCGCGTGAAACCGAAGGGGACGGAACCGCCGCCGCCGACCGCCTGCACCGAACCGGGCTGGACGGGAGGCAGGAAACTTCCCGGCGAATTCGGATCAGGGACGCGCCCGGCCGGGCCGGGACGCGGATCCGATTCCCCAATGGCGAAGTGGCCAATGAGCCCGCCACCGCGATCCGTTGGGTCGCTGTTCTGGAACATGTGTCCGCCGTAGCCGTCCGCGGCCGTCGCGAGCGATCCGAAGTTGCCCGTGACCGCAAGCGAGCCGCCCGCCCCAAGGCGTGCGCTCCCAACCGTATTGCCGGATAGCGCAAGGCCTCCGTCAAACGGCAACGCCAGCAGCCCGCCCGTCGAGACTCCCGCGCTGCTCCGACCATCCGCGGCAATCTGGAGATCAAATCGCATCGCCGGATGCCGATTGTTCTCGCCGGCTACGACCAGCAGATGCGTGTCACCACGTGGCGCGCCGGCAACGAATGTTTCCTCGGGTCGGAATGCATTGAAGCGAGAAAATGCGATCGGGCGCCCAAGTGCTGGATCGGGGGTCAAGAACTGAGCCGCGATCGAGCATCGCCCATCACCAGCGCTGCAATCTGTACGAAAGCCCCCGGGAAGACCGATATTCGTCAATCCGTTGGGGTTGAGCGGATTTAGGCCGTCAGAGATGGCGAACCTCATGAGCGTACCGGGAGCTACCACTTCGTCCGATTGCCGCCCCGGTAACGAGCCGCCCGAAGGCCCCCCAATCGCCTGGCCACCGATCAGAAAGAAACGCTCACCCTCCACAAACCCGCGAGCACGCAATTCTGGCGTCATAGATGTAGACGTGAGCACGAAATCCAGTATATAGACACTTGGACTTACTGAAGCAATACTCGTTGTAAGTCCATTGGTAAAGAATGTTCCCGCTCCATCCGTAATTTGTGGCAACGCAGTAAAATCTATTGCCAATCTATCGTCAAAGGACTGCACTAAAACCCCACTTGATCCAGGCAATGAAACCAAACCACCAGAAAAAGCAGCCGGCGCCCGCCCCGGTGCCGCCCGAGCAATCTCAAATAATGAGCCCGACCGATAAATAACACTTGCGCCGCCGGCACCAGGAATATCGAGTTCGTATTTATCTCTCAGCGCCGTACTATTTTCGTACTCTGATACAGATATAAACGAGAGTCGATTTACTTCGTCGACACGAGGCTCAAAATCGATCTGATCATCGGGGACAACAAGAATAATCCGACCAAATCCATCAACCGCGATCGAGCCATTTCTGCGGTCAATTAATCTCGAGGTATACATTCGCTGTATTGCGCTCGGGACCAAAATGTCATTTACAGAAATAAAATACTGATAGATGAATTCATAAGTCCCCCTTAAACTTAGAAATTCCTGCAAATCCGGACTTGAAACACCAAAAGGAACCGCTTGACGCAGTAAGCTATGTATATTTGCGATGTAGTCATAATTTGGGCTATTTTCTACGGCCAAGAACGGTCGAGATGATATGTTCTGGAAATTTTGTATCCCAACAAATCTTGAACTTACTGTCCCATCAGCGTTGTTTGTGGCCACAAGGCCAGTATCCACCCTAGTACCCGTGGCGGCCAAGCCACTGCCACTGGGAGAAAACCGCCTCACACGGGCTGTTCCAATATTTTGACGCTCGACTATGCCAACCGGCTGGACAGGCTGCAGGCCCTCGCCTGACTGCACGGCGAACGTGTTCAACGTTGTAGCTAACGACACTGGGCTAGATGCTACGATCCCTGAGGCCGTGCCGGAGGAAACAGGAACGACCGCTGCAGCAAGTTGAAAGGTCGTCGCCTGTACTGGTCCAGCCCCAGTGCGATCGCTGCCTGGAGCTTGACTCGGTCGAGATGAATTCCCAATCGATCCAATATCGACACCTGCATTGCGATCTCTTGCAGGTTGCGACTGCACAAACTCCTGAGCGCCGACGCCTGCATCCACACCTATTGATGGAACCGAATCTTCGTCACCGCTCGATCCGGCGACCAACGGCGCGAACGGCAAAACTAAAGCCGCGAGCGTGTCACGATCCTCGCGACGCGGACCTCCGTTGTTGAACGCAAAGGTGAAGCCTGGGCGCCGAATAGTCTCCTCGGATCCGTCCGGCCGACGAACCGTAATCCGACGTCCCGAGATCAGGGTGACAGACCCGCTGGCGCCGGTCTGGACGATCCCAGAAGCACCAGCCAGTCGAATCTCAAGGCCGGCTGTCTCGATCGCCATGTCGGCGGAGTCCGACGTGGAGACCCGCAGACGTCCTCTGCTCGACGTTCCCTTGATCACCGAACGCCCCGTCGCTGGGTCAGTCTCGATGGAGGTCAGACGAAAATCGGCACCGGGCTCCAGGACGATCGAACCACCGTCGGAGAAAGCGATCTCCGTCCACATGCCGCGCGGGCTTTCGATGCGCTGGCCTGGGACGATGTCCGTGACCTGGCGAGGGACGGAGCCGGTGGGAGATGAGGCTCCTCGGATCACAACGCCAACGAGCGTTGACTGAGCGTGCGCCGGCGCCGGCATCAGCCCGAGTAACGCAGCCCCTGCAAGCAACGTCATGCGAGGTGAAGAGTACCCAGGGATCCGTCCGTGCCGAGCCATTGTCCTGCTCCTCCGAATGATCAAGCGACTTGGATTGGCCGGCGACGGCCTCAAAGTGAGAGGCGTACGCCGGCCATGAAGGCGTGGTTGTCGAACCGATAGATCTCGTAATTGCTGCGCTGATCAAACGCGTCGTATTCGACGGTGATCGCGATCGAACGCGAGACAGGGAACACGAGGGTAGCCCCGCCTTCCCACCGCGTGTCCTGGCGCTTCGTGAAGGGATCCAGTGTCGGATCTGGCGCTTGGTATCTCGCCTGGCGCACACCGAACCGCGCCGACGCACCAATCGTGTAGTCGCCAATCGGGATCGCGCTCTGTAGCCCCAGGAAGCCGCCAAAGCCGCTTCGCGCGTAGTAGTCGACGCGGGCATCACCCTCGAAGTACGAGACAGAGCCCGTGACGCGGGTCGTCGGCGTGATCGCGTAGCCGACCGATGCGTTCAGGATCATCTCGCTGCCCGTGTAGAGACGGGCGGTCGGCCGGAAGTCGCTATTGAGGTAGTTGCCGAAGCCAAGCGTGCCCGTCAGCTCCAGCGTCCAGCGTGGCGGCAAGCGCAGTTCCGCGGTCAGGCCTGCGCCGTACTGCCAGCTGTAGGTCGAATCGGCGTAGCCGATCCATCCAAGACGAACTGCTGGCCGCAGCGAAAGCAGGCCATTCTCACCCACCTCTGCGACACCAATCCGCGGCCCGGTGTCGAGCGTGGCGACCGACAGGTCGTACCCGCGCGGAATGCTCGCGAAGCGTTGATCGAACACCGAGGCGTTTGTCTCCCACGCTGCTTCCCGCTGCAGCTCGAGATCGTAGCGGTGGTAGGCGCGCGCCCCGAGGATCGAGCTCCAGCTCTCCTGGCCCGTCGCGGGCAACTGGGTGGGGAGAACCAGGAAGCCACCCTGAACAGGCGTGTAGATCGGTACCGTCCCGGCAGGGGTCACGCCATTGGCGTTCGAGTCCCAGCGAACACCGGCAAAAATGCTCACCTCGAACAGCGACCGCGCCGCGCCGCGCTCGGCCTGAGCGACGATCTCGCGCGCTCTCACCGCGACATCCGTGGGAATTGTTGGAGAACTCAGCGCCTGTCGCGCGTACAGCGCCGCGAGATCCGGAGACCCAGTCGCAAGGTGGATAGACGCTATCTCAAGCCGAATGTTGTCGAGCGTTGGGTTAATCCGGAGGACCCGCTCGAGCGCTGCAATGGCAGCCCTAGCGTCGCCACGCTCCGAGGCAATGCGTGCGTATCGGACCGCGGCGTCAGGATCGCCGGGTCGCGCGATCATCTCACGGAATGCGACCTGAAGCTGGTCGGGGGCGGCGCTTGTCGGCTGCGCAACAGCGGGTATCGCCATCAACGTCAGCGCCGCGAGAGCGACACACCATTGAATCCTAAAAGAAAGCAGCATGCGCGTCCCGGATGGCATGTAACGGTTTCTGACAGTATCGACGCCCCACATCGGCGCGCAACAGAAACGTGAGGTCGTATCTTCAGAATGGGCGGATCACGATTGCTGAGATCGTGAGAGTTGCAGTCAACGCAACCATAGGATGTATTTAAAAATGAGACATGGCGGCAGCTAACTGGCTTGAGGCTAGCTACCTGCGCATCGTGATAGGTGTCTTTGGACTTCTGCGGGTGATTGCGGACTGGCGGGGGGGGCAACTCTTGTGATTAAGGCGCCGTCATACTTCATCGAGAAAATCTGATGTGTGGCCGTACTTCAGCCATGCCAGCGCCTCCCCTTACTCTCCCCGCGCTGAGATCCTCCGCTCCGCCCCGACCGCCGCATACATTCCTGCGATAGCCCGCGGAGCGCGGAGATCGAACGTCTCGCCGCCTGCAGCATGTCACGCCAGCCTTCCAACCCCTGACCGACCCGCGCTGCGCTTTGGAGCGCAATTCCAGGGCCGCGGCAAAGATGTATGCCAATGCTGCGAAGGTCGTAAGCGCGGCGTAGAGGCCCTTGAGGCGCGCGATTGATGGTCAACCGGCTTTGTCGGTCTTCCAGCACCAGGGCATGAGGTCGTCGATGCGGCTGTTTGGCCAGCCGTTCACGAGACGGGTCAGCA
>NZ_JACADQ010000249.1 GCF_016106015.1 Neoroseomonas rubea | reverse complement strand
AGGCCGCCGCCGCGAAGCCGGCGGCCGGGAAGCCGAAGGCCGCGGCAGCCAAGCCGAAAGCCGCCACCGCGACAGCGAAGGCCGCGAAGGCACCGGCGCGCGCGCCGGCCGCCACCAAGGCGAAGGCCACGCCCGCCACGACGAAGGCCGTGGCACCGAAGGGGAAGGCCGCCGCGCCGGCCGAGGCCGCGAAGGCGAAGCCCGAAGCCAAAGCCAAAGCCAAGTCCAACGCCAAGCCGCCCAAGGCCGAGGCCCCCGCCGCGCCCCGCCCCGCCCGGTCCCGCACGCGGGAGAAGCTGACCCCCGACCGGCTCACCCTTCTCGTCGAGGCGGCGATGAAGAGCCTCGAGGACGACAAGGCCGAGAACATCGTCCTGCTGGACGTCACCGGCCGCGCCGACTACGCCGACCGGCTCATCATCGCCACCGGCCTGGTCGAGCGGCAGTTGCAGGCCATGGCGACGCATCTCGATGAAGCGCTCGGCAAGGCCGGGCTGCAGCTGCGGCGGGATTCGATCCAGGCCTCCCCGGACTGGGTGCTGATCGATGCCGGCGACCTCGTGATCCACCTGTTCCGGCCCGAGGCGCGCGAGCTCTACCGCATCGAGCGCATGTGGGGCCCGGAAAGCCCGGGGGCCTCCGACGCCGCGCCCGGCTAGGATCCTCGCCGTCGGGCGCATGAAGCCGGGGCCGGAGGCGGCGCTCTACGCGCATTACGCCGCCCGCCTGCGCCCGCCGCCCGAGGTGACGGAAATCCCCGAGGCGCGCGGTGCCGCCGCCGAGGTGCGACGGCGCGAAGCTGCCGCCCTGCTGGCCGCCCTGCCCGAGGACGCCGTCGCCATCGCCCTGGACCTCGGCGGAGAGACGCCGGACAGCGAGGCCTTCGCCCGCCTCCTCTCGCGCGCGGAAGATGCCGGGAAGCAGCCCTGCTTCCTGATCGGCGGGGCGGAGGGCCTCGATCCCGCAGTCACCGCCCGGGCGCGGCACGTCATCGCGCTCGGCCCAATGACCTGGCCGCATTTCCTGGTGCGCGGGATGCTCGCGGAACAACTCTATCGCGCCCAGGCGATCCGCAGCGGCCACCCCTACCACCGCGCGTGGCGGCCGTGAGAGAGTGCCGCCCATGATCCTGCTGATCCTCGCCGCCATCCTCTGGGTCTTCGTCCATGTCGGCATCTCCGGCACCAGGCTGCGGGATGCCGCGGTCGCGCGGCTGGGCGAGACCGGCTTCACCATCGGCTTCTCGGTCGCCTCCGTCGCCGCGATCGCGCTGCTCGTGCAGGCCTGGCAGGGGGCGGAGACGACGCCGCTGTGGTTCGCGGCCCCCTGGCTGCGCTGGATCATCGCCATCCTGATGCTGCCGGCCTTCCTCCTGTTCACCTGCTCGCTGATCGGCAACCCGACGGCGATGGGCGGGGCGGGGCTGCTGGCCAAGGGGCCGCGCGGCATCCAGCGCGTCACGCGCCACCCGATGCTCTGGTCCTTCGCCATCTGGTCGGGGCTGCATGTGCTGGGGAACGGCGACAGCGCGGCGCTGGTCTTCTTCGGCGCGTTCCTGGTCACGGCGCTCGCCGGCATGCCGTCCATCGACGCCAAGATGGCGCGGCGGCACGGGGAAGCCTGGGCGGGCTTCGCCGCCGGCTCCTCGGTTCTGCCCTTCGGCGCCATCCTGGCCGGGCGGAACCGGCTGGACCTGAAGGAAATCGGCTGGCTCGCGCCGCTCGCGGGCCTCGTGCTCTGGGCGGGGTTCCTGCATGCCCACCGGCACATCTTCGGCGTCCCTGCGCTGATCCTCGGCTGAGGGATTGCGGTACGGGGCCCGCCGCCCCTATCTCCCCCGCACTCAAGGGGATCAGCGGGACAGGATGATGCAGGAAGCCCTCACGGCTGCCGATTCGGCTGACACGCCGCGCGCGCGCGCCGCGCGCCTCGTCGTCTCCGCGCCCTTCCAGCGCGCAGTGATCGCGCTGATCCTCTTCAACGCCGTCACGCTCGGGCTCGAGACCTCCGACAGCATCATGGCGTCCTGGGGCGATGTGCTGCACGCGGTCGATGCAGCGCTGCTGTGGATCTTCACCGCCGAGCTCGCGCTGCGCATCTACGCCTTCCGCGGGCGCTTCTTCCGCGACCCCTGGGGAATCTTCGACCTGGTCGTGGTCGGCATCTCCTGGGCGCCGGATTCCGGTCCGCTCGCGGTGCTGCGGGCGCTGCGCGTGCTACGCGTGCTGCGCCTCGTCTCGGTCGTGCCGTCGCTGCGCAACGTGGTCGAGGCGATGCTCGCCGCCCTGCCCGGCATGGGATCGATCGTGCTGCTGATGCTGCTGATCTTCTACGTCTTCGCCGTTATGGCGGTGAAGCTGTTCGGGGAAGGGATGGCGGAGCAGTTCGGCGACCTCGGCACCGCGCTCTTCACGCTGTTCCAGCTCATGGCCATGGATGATTTTGGCAACATCGTCCGCCAGGCGATGGAAAAGCAGCCACTCGCCTGGCTGTTCTTCATTCCCTTCTCGGTCGTCGCCACCTTCGTCGTGCTGAACCTGTTCATCGGCGTGATCGTGGAAAGCATCCAGACGCTGCGCGAGCAGCGGGAAAGCGCGGATGCGCGTGTGGCGCAGGCGGCGACGGATGCGGCGGCCTCCGCCGCCCATGCCGACCAGCTGGCGCTGCTGGCCGAGATCAGGGCGCTGCGCGCCGAGGTCGCGGCCTTGCGGGAGGAGCGCAGCCGGGTCTAATGCCCCGCGCCCCCGCCCAGGACATCGCCATGACCGCCACCCGCCCCCGACCCGTCATGCTCGTCATCCTCGACGGCTGGGGCTGGCGGGAGGAGACGGCGGACAACGCCGTTCGCCAAGCCCGGACGCCGGCCTTCGACGCGCTCTGGGCGGAATGCCCGCATGCCTTCCTGCGCACCTCCGGCGCCGATGTCGGCCTGCCGGAGGGGCAGATGGGCAATTCGGAGGTCGGGCACCTCAACATCGGCGCGGGGCGCGTCGTCATGCAGGACCTGCCGCGGATCGGGGCAGCGGTCGCGGATGGTTCGATCGCGCGGCTGCCGGCGCTGACGGGGCTGATCGCGGCGCTCAAGGCCTCGGGCGGCACCTGCCACCTGATGGGGCTGCTCTCCCCCGGTGGCGTGCATTCGCACCAGGACCATGCCGTGGCCCTCGCCCGCATCCTGGCCGGTGAAGGCATTCCGGTCGCGATCCACGCCTTCACCGATGGTCGCGACACCGCGCCCAAGGCTGCGCCCGACTTCCTGGCCCGCTTCGAATCCGGCATCGCCGGCCTGCCCGGCGTGCGGATCGCGACCGTGATCGGCCGCTACTTCGCCATGGATCGCGACAACCGGTGGGAGCGCGTCGAGGCCGCCTACCTCGCCATGGCGGAGGGCGAGGGCGCGCGGGCGACGGATGCGCAGGCCGCGATCGCCGCGGCCCACGCCGCCGGCAAGACGGACGAGTTCATCCCGGCGACCGTCATCGGCGACTACGCCGGCATGCGGGACGGCGACGCGATCCTGTCCTTCAACTTCCGCGCCGACCGCGTGCGGCAGACGCTGGCCGCCTTCCTCGAGCCGGGCTTCGCCGGCTTCGCGCGCCGCCGCACCATCCGCTTCGCCGCCGCCGCGGGCATGACGGAGTACAGCGAGGCGCTGAACGCCCACCTGTCCACGCTGTTCGCCCCGCAATCCATGGCCGACATCCTCGGCGAGGTCGTCGCGCAGGCCGGGCTGCGCCAGCTCCGAATGGCGGAGACCGAGAAGTACCCGCACGTGACCTACTTCCTGAATGGCGGCGAGGAGACGCCCTTCGCGGTCGAGGACCGCATCCTCGTCCCCTCCCCCAAGGTCGCGACCTACGACCTGCAGCCGGAGATGTCGGCGCCGGAACTGACGGACAAGGCGGTCGCCGCGATCGAGACCGGCACCTACGACCTGATCGTGCTGAACTTCGCCAATGCCGACATGGTCGGCCATACCGGCAGCCTCGCCGCGGCGACCAAGGCGGTCGAGGCGGTGGATGCCGGCCTCGGCCGCATCGCGGCCGCGGTGCGCGCGACGGGCGGCGCGCTGTTCGTCACCGCCGACCACGGCAATGCCGAATTGATGCGCGACCCCGCCACGGGCGGCCCGCACACCGCGCACACCACCAACCCCGTCCCCGCGATCCTGATGGGTGGACCGGAAGGCGCAGGGCTCGCCGATGGCAGGCTCGCCGACATCGCGCCGACGCTGCTCGCGCTGATAGGCATGGACCAGCCGGCGGCGATGACGGGACATTCGCTGCTGCGCCCGCCGCGCGCCGCCGCGCCGGAATGACGCGACCAGACTGACCCAGGGAGGACACAACCAACATGATCACCCGCCGTTCCACGCTCGCGCTTGCCGGCGCGATAGGCCTGCCTGCCGCCGCGCACGCGCAGGAAGCCTGGCCGTCGCGCCCCGTCACCCTCGTCGTCCCCTGGGCGGCGGGCGGGTCGACGGACGCCGTCGCGCGCATCCTGGCGCAGCGCCTGACGCAGGACACCGGCCGGTCCTTCGTGGTGGACAACCGGACGGGGGCGAACGGGACGATCGGCTTCAACTCGGTCGCGCGCGCCCGGCCGGACGGATACACGCTGCTCGTCAGCACCGTCTCGACCTACGCGATGGCGCCCTGGCTCTATCAGCTGCCCTATGACAACGAACGCGACCTGATGGGCATCGGGCTGCTCGCCGCCATGCCGATCATCATGGTGGTGAACAAGGATTTCCCCGCGCGCACGCTGGCCGAGTTCGTGGAGATGGCGCGCCAGCCCGGGCACCGGATCACCTACGCGAATTCCGGTGCAGGCTCCTCGACGCATCTCGCGACCGAACTGTTCCTTCAGGAAGCGCGGCTGACGATCCCGGACATCGGCTATCGCGGCGGCGCGCCGGCAGTGCAGGCGGTGCTGGCGAACGAGACGCCGATGGTCTTCCAAGCCGCCTCCGGCATCCTGCCGCACATCCAGTCGGGCGCGTTCCGCGCGCTGGGCGTCGCCAGCGCACAGCGCAGCCCGCTCGCCCCGGAGATCCCGACCTTCGCCGAACAGGGCTTCCCCGGCGTGATCGTCGAGGAGCACATCGCGCTGCAGGGCCCCGCCGGCCTGCCGGCGGAGATCGTCCAGCGCGCCCATCAGGCGGCCAAGGCGGCGATGGAAGCGGCCGAGACGCGCCAGCGCCTGGCCACCCTGGCCGTGGTGCCCACGGTCACGGCACCCGCGGCCTGGCCGGCCTATTTCGCCGCCGAGAACGCCAAGTGGCGGGACATGATCAGGGCGCGCAACATCCGCGTGCAGTGACGCCGGCGGCGAGAGCCCCCCGACGCGTGCCGAGGCCGCGAATGCGACTCGCCCGGACTCCGGCGAAGCCGGGGACACCGGGAATGTCCGCCGGGCGCCTGAGGGCACGCAAAGCCGGATGCCAGCGGTCGAGGAATTCGGCCGCTGGCACAAGGTCGCATGGGCCGCGACTCGGCCCTGGATGCTAGTCGCGGCCCGATGAGGCACAGCGGGCGCAGCCGCAGCGCGGCGCGGCGGAAGGCAGGATCGGGCGGGGCGCGCCGTCCGGTGGCCCAGGCAGTCGCGCTGTCCCTGATGCTCGCCGCACCGCTGCCGATCTCGGCGCCGTCCCGCGCCCAACCATCGCGCGAGGCGATCCAGGATGCGCGCCGCGCCGCCGAGGCAGAGCGCGCCGCCGCCGCCGAGGCCGCCCGCCTGGCCCAGGAAGCGGCCGAGGAGGAACGCGGCTTGGCCCGCCAGCGCGTGGCCATGGCCGAGCGCGTGCAGCGCGCCGAGGCCATCCTGGACGAGGCGCAGGACCGCGAGCGCACCGCGACGCTCGCGGCCATCGCCGCGCGGCAAGAGACGGAACGGCGCGCCGCGGCCCTCGCGCCGCTGATGCCGGTGATGCGTCGCCTCGCCTTGTGGCCCGCCGAGACGCTGCTCGCAGTGCCCGTCCCGCCGGAGGAGGCGCTGCGCGGCGTGATGGTGCTCCAGGGCGTCGCCCGCCAGGTCCAGCGGGAGGTGGAGGCGCTGCGCGCGGCGGGGGAGGAAGCGTCCCGCCGCGCCCGCGTCGCCGCCGCCGAGGCCGCCATGGTGACCGCGGCGCGGGAGGAGGCGATGCGCACCGCCCGCGCTCTCGATTCCGAGATCGCCGCGGCCCGGATGCGGGAAGCCGAGGCCCGGCAGGCGGAGCGCGAGGCCGGGCGCCGCGCGATTTCGGAAGATTGGAAGAGCTCACATCTGATCTCCAAT
>NZ_JACADQ010000248.1 GCF_016106015.1 Neoroseomonas rubea | reverse complement strand
ATCCAGGACCTGTTTGCGCGCGCGGCGCCCTGGGCGCAGGCGCTTCCTCCGGCCCCGCCAGCCCGGGATGCGGCGGCGTGCCGCCGGCGCGCCGCGCGATCGCCATCGCCCCCGCCCAGACATCCTCGAGGCTCGCCCCGATGATACCGAGGTGGTCGAGCGTCGGCGCGAGCGGCGCGAGGCCCCCGACCGGAAGCGCGCCGAAGCTCGCCTTCAGCGCATAGGCGCCGCAATAGCCGGCGGGGCGGATGGTGGAGGCGTGGGTCTGCGTGCCCAGGCCGAGCGAAGCCATGCCCGCCCCCACCGCAGCGGCGGATCCGCTCGAGGATCCTCCCGGCGTGCGCGTCGTGTCGTAGGGATTGCGCGTCGGGCCGGAATTTCCGCACGCGAACTCGGTCGTCACCGTCTTTCCGAGGATGACGGCGCCGGCCTCCCGCAGCGCGAGCACCCCGGCCGCGTCGCGTCGCGCCTGCCAGCCCGCGAAGACGGGGTTGTTCATCTGCGTCGGCAGGTCCGCCATCTCGATCATGTCCTTGACCACCACGGGCATGCCGTCGATGGGCGAGAGCGGGCAGCCGTCGCGCCAGCGCGCCGCGGATGCGTCGGCCGCACGGCGCGCGGCGGGCATGTCCTGCGTGACGAAGGCGGCGATGGCGGGCTCATCGGCCGCGATCGCCGCGATGCAGTCCTCGAGGAAGGCGCGCGGGGAGGAGGTGCCGGCGCGGAACTGCGAGCGCGCCGGCGCGAAGGGGCGCAGCAGCGGGCGGGCGGGATGGTAGGCAATGCGCCGCTGCGGCGCGTCGGGGCGCAGTGGTACGACGGGCAGGAAGGTCACGCGTCTCTCCGGCGGGCGCGGTGTTCCGCAACCCTTCCGAAGCAACGTGCGACTGTCAATCCGGCGCTATTCGACCGTAACGCTCTTCGCCAGGTTGCGCGGCTGGTCCACATCCGTCCCCTTCAGCACCGCCACGTGGTAGGCGAGGAGCTGTACCGGGATGGCATGCAGGATGGGCGCCGAGAAGGCGCCGACGCGCGGCAGCACCACCACCCGCTCGGCGAAGGCCTTCAGCCGATCGGCGCCGAGATCGTCGGTGAAGGCCATGATGCGCCCGCCGCGCGCCGCGGCTTCCTGCAGGTTCGACGCCGTCTTCTCGAACATCGGTCCGGAGGGGCAGAGCGAAATGACGGGCACGGCGGAATCGATCAGCGCGATCGGCCCGTGCTTCATCTCGCCGGCCGCATAGCCCTCGGCGTGGATGTAGGAGATCTCCTTGAGCTTGAGCGCCCCTTCCATCGCGATCGGGAAGAGCGTGCCGCGCCCGAGGAACAGCACGTCGCGCGCCTTGGCGACCTCGGCCGCCATGGCGCGGATCTCACCGTCCCGTTCCAGCACCGCCGCCGCGTTGCCGGGCACTTCCATCAGCGCGGCGGTCAGCTTCGCCTCGTCCTCGGCACTGATGGTCCCGCGCGCACGCCCGAAGCCGATGGCGAGGCAGGCGAGGACCGCGAGCTGCGCCGTGAAGGCCTTGGTGGAGGCGACGCCGATCTCCGGCCCCGCGACGGTCAGCACGGCCCCGTCACTCTCCCGCGCCATGCTGCTTTCGGGCACGTTCACGACGGAGAGCACCTTCTGCCCATGCTCCCGCAACAGGCGGAGGGCAGCCATGGTGTCCGCCGTCTCGCCCGACTGGCTGACCAGCACGGCGCCGCCGCCGGGCGCCAAGGGCGGTTCGCGATAGCGGAACTCGCTCGCCACATCCGCATCGACCGGGATGCGCGCCAGCTGCTCGATCCAGTAGCGCCCGACAAGCCCCGCCAGGAAGGCGCTGCCGCAGGCGGTGATGGTGATGCGCGGTACCACGGCCGGGTCGAAGGGCAGCGGCGGCAGGGAGACGCTCCGCGTCCGCGGATCGAGGTACTGCGTCAGCGTGTCGCCGAGCACCACCGGGTGCTCGTGCAGCTCCTTCTCCATGAAGTGGCGGTAGTTGCCCTTGCCCGTCGCGGCGCCCGAGACGGAGGTGAGGCGGATCTCCCGCTGCACCGGGCGGTCGGCGACGTCGAAGAAGCGGGCGCCGTCCCTGTCCACCACGGCCCAGTCGCCTTCGTCGAGATAGGCGATGCGGCGCGTCAGCGGTGCCAGCGCAAGCGCGTCCGAACCAACGAACATCTCCCCGTCACCGAAACCCACGGCGAGCGGTGCGCCCTGCCGCGCGCAGATCAGCGTTCGCGGGTGGCCGGTAAAGACCATCGCCAGCGCATAGGCGCCGTGCGCGCGCTTCAGCGCGACGGAGGCCGCCTGCTCGGGTGGCATGCCTTCGGCCAGATGCTGGTCGACCAGGCGGGCGAAGGTCTCGGTGTCCGTCTCCGTCTCGAAGACATGGCCCTTCGCCTCGAGCTCCGCGCGCAGCTCGGCATGGTTCTCGATGATGCCGTTGTGCACGACGCTCACCCTCGACGTGCCGTGCGGGTGCGCGTTGCGCTCGGTCGGTGCGCCATGCGTCGCCCAGCGCGTATGGCCGATGCCCGTGGTACCGGGCAGCGGATTGGCGTCGAGCACTGCGGCCAGGTTGTTGAGCTTACCCTCAGCGCGGCGGCGCTCGATCCGGCCTTCGACCAGAGTGGCGATGCCGGCGCTATCGTAGCCGCGGTATTCCAAGCGCCGCAGCGCCTCCAGGATGCGCGGCGCCGCCGCCTCGCGTCCGACGACGCCGACAATTCCGCACATCGCGCTACTTCCCCTTCCCCTTGAATCCCCGCCCCGGCTTCACGGCCTGATGTCCACGCGCGATGGCCAGCGCGTCGTCCGGCACATCCGCGGTGATCACGCTGCCGGCGCCGACCAGCGCCCGTGCACCCACCTTCACGGGCGCGACCAGCGCCGTGTCGCTGCCGATGAAGGCGCCCTCGCCGATCTCGGTGCGATGCTTGTTCACGCCGTCGTAGTTGCAGGTGATGGTGCCCGCGCCGATGTTCGCACCCGCGCCGATGGTCGCATCGCCAAGGTAGCTCAGGTGGTTGGCCTTGGCCCCAGGCCCCAGCGTGGTCGCCTTCAGCTCGACGAAATTGCCGACATGGGCGCGCGGTTCGACCACCGTCCCGGGGCGCAGCCGCGCATACGGGCCGATGATCGCGTCCCGGTTCACGACGCAGCCTTCCAGGTGGCTGAAGGCGCGGATCATCGCGCCTTCCTCGACCGTCACGCCTGGTCCGAAGACGATATGCGGTTCCAGCACCACGTCGGGCGATAGCCGTGTGTCGTGCGCGAGGAAGACCGTCTCCGGCGCCTGCATCGTGACGCCGGCATCCAGCGCCGCGGCACGCAGCTGGCCCTGCAGCACGGCCTCGGCCGCCGCGAGCTCGGCACGGGAATTGATCCCCCGCAGCTCGGCCTCCGGCGCCTCGACGGCGCGGACGCGCCTGCCCTCCGCGCGCGCCAGCGCGACCACGTCGGTCAGGTAGTACTCGCCCTTGGCGTTGTCGTTCTTCACGGCCGAGAGCCAGCGCACCAGCTCCGGTCCACGTGCGCAGACCACACCCGCGTTGCAGAGGCCGATCGCGCGCTCAGCCTCATCGGCGTCGGCCCATTCGACGATGCGCTCGACCATCCCGTCGGCGCCCGTCACGACCCGGCCGTAGCGGCCAGGCTCGGCGGGGCGCATCGCCAGCAGCACGAGGTCGGCCTCGGCGCGCGCGGCGAGCAGCCGGCCGATCGTCGCCTCCGATACCAGCGGATTGTCGCCGTAGAGCACGGCGACGTCGCCATCGTGGCCGCCGAGCAGCGGCGCGGCCTGGAGCGCGGCATGCCCCGTCCCTAGCCTCTCCCGCTGCACCGCGACACCATGGGGCGCGACCGTGCGCTCGAGTTCCGGCATGTCGGGTCCCACCACCACGACGATGCGTCCGAAGCGCGCCTCGCAGGCCGAGAGCAGGTGGCGGATCATCGGCCGCCCGGCGAGCGGGTGCATCACCTTGGGGCGGGTGGAGCGCATGCGGGTCCCGAGACCCGCGGCGAGGATGATGGCGGCAGAGGACATTCCTCCCGGTAACGCGAGCGGGTGTGCCGCGTCCACCCCGGCGGGGTCACACTGCTTTGCCGGATGTGTCCGGACGCTGTCAGACCAGCGCCAGGATCGCCGCCGCGGCACCGACAGCGCCCAGCAATGCCCCGGCCATCGCGCTGCGCACGGGGGGGATCGTGCGGTGGTCGGATCGTTCCCGTACCAGACTCAGCCGCCATGGGCCCCCGGGCAGGCGCAGCCGCAGCTGGGCCCCGCGCCGGCGCTCGACGCCGTTCCAGGGCTCGACACGCTGCTGGACGGCAAACAGCATGCGCGCGTCGAAGCGCGCGGCGAGATCGGGCGGCATCCCTGCCAGAAAGCGCGCGACGAAGGCGGGGTCGATGTCCCCCAGGCTGGGTTCGGCGGGCGCCGAAATCGTTTCGATCATGGCATGAGACTGACGCGCGACGGTTGACGAAAGATGAATGCGGTACGGCTTGCGCGAAGGCGCCCCCTCGCCTACGCGCGACATATGTCTCGACTGCTCGTCTTCGATCTCGATGGCACGCTGGTGGACAGCGCGCCCGACATTCACGCTGCGCTGAACCGCGTCCTGCTTGCCCGCGGGCTTGCGCCGTATGACCTCCCGGCGGTCAAGTCGATGATCGGAGACGGCGCGCGCGTGCTCCTCGAACGTGCCTTCGGCGGTCGCGGACGAGCCTTCGAGGCAGCAGCGCTCGAGGCGTTCCTGTCCGATAAGGACATCAGCCAGGCGCGCCTGACCGCACCCTTCCCGGGCATAGCGCCTGCCATGGACAGCCTCGCCGGGACCGGCTGGCGCTTCGCCGTCTGCACCAACAAGCCCGAGGGACCGGCGCGCGCTCTGCTTGCTTCGCTCGGGCTGGCTGTGCGCTTCGCGGCAGTCGGCGGGGGCGACAGCTTCCCGGTCCGAAAGCCCGACCCGGGGCATCTGCTGGCGACGATCTCCGCGGCCGGCGGCACGCCCGGTGCGGCGCTGATGGTGGGCGACCACAGCAACGACGTGCGCGCGGCGGGCGGGGCAGGCCTGCGCTGCATCTTCGCAGGCTGGGGCTATGGGCCAGCCGAAATGGCCGCGGGTGCGCCGATCGCCGCCGCGCCGTCCGACCTGCCGCGACTCGTCGCCGCGCTAACGGACTGACGGGCTGAGCCGCACAAGGTCCATCCGGAAGGCGCCGAGGAAGGTCGACGGAAATTCCACGCGCAGCGGCAACGGCGGCTGGCCCGCGCCCAGCACGGCAAGCCAGGCCTCCGCTTGCCGCGGCTGCCCCGCCCGCGCCGGATCGTCGCCGGCGCGAAAACCGGCAACGAGCCGGCTTTCGAGCGCACAGCGCAACGCGTCGCCCCGGAATCCGGGCACCGGTGGGCGCGCGGTACCGATGGTCCGGGACTGCCATTCGAGCCGCCGGCGCCCGTCGAACACGGCTCCTGAAAGGTCGCAGCGCCCCGTGGCCGCTGCATCCCGCGCGAGGAGCACAAGCGCCGAAAGGGCGTCGATCGTGCCCTCCCGCTCCTCAGGCCGGACGGGCACGCGGTCGGGGCCTTCGGGGGGTTCCAGCACCGCCAGCCGCGGCGTCCGGCCGACATATTCCAGCAGCGTGCGCCGCGGCGCGCCGCGCCATTCGCCGTCTGTCCGATAGCGTAGCGGGCGCACCTCCCGCCCCGCGAGGCCGCCTTCGGCTTCCGCCACCTGCTCGCGCGGGAGGAACAGGCGTCCGAGGCCGCGGGCGCGGGCAATGCTTGTCAGCCGGTAGCGCTCGCCCGTTATGTCGAAGCTGATGCGGATGTCCATGACGGGAATGCCCGCCTGGCTGACCGCATAGTCCGCGTCGATCGGATTGGCGCGCGCGCCAAGCGTCGTCCCAAGGGCGACGAGGCTCAGCAGGGCGGCGGCGGCGGCGCGCGTTCTCACCTTCGGGAGAATGGGCCGGGCCGGCGGCGAAGCAAGGGCGCGGCGCGGCTTGACAGGCAGGGACAGTGGCTCGTATTTCGCCGCTCCCTGGTCGGGCGCGTAGCTCAGCGGTAGAGCATTCGCTTCACACGCGAAGGGTCACAGGTTCAATCCCTGTCGCGCCCACCATTTCAATTGTTCCCTGAGACGCTCTTCGGGCCGCATCCGCGGCCCTTGGCTTCGCGCCGTACACTGGCGCGTCAGACGCGGATGCAGACTGGGCGCGGTCGCGCGCGCCGCCGGCGCCCGGCCCGAGGCACTGCCCCGGGCCGGGGATCGTCGGCCTTAGCGCGGCGG
>NZ_JACADQ010000247.1 GCF_016106015.1 Neoroseomonas rubea | reverse complement strand
CAGCGCGAGCGCGAGCGTCAGCGCCGCATGCGCGCGCTGCGGCCGCCCGGCGGCGATCCATGCCTCCCCCGCCTGGCCGAGCACCGCGGCGCGCGCGGCGATGCCGGCCTCGCTGCGCGTCGCGATCCGTTCCAGCGCCTCCGCCGCGCGTTCCGCGTCCCCGAGCGAGAGCATCGCCAGCGCCGCGCAATGCGCCGCCCCTTCCCCGCCGCCGCGCATCGCCCAGGCGTCGGCGAGGCTGCGCGCGCCCTCGGGGTCCTCGTCCAGCATCCGCACGCATTGGTCGAATTCCGGCGCATCGACCAGGCGCGGCGGCTCAGGCGGCGTCGGCAGCGGCAGTTCCGCGTCGCCAGCCAGGAACCACCAGGCGCCACCGCCGCCCGCAAGCAGCAGCATCGCGGCACCGGCGATCAGGAGGCGGGCATTCGGCATGCGGCCAATCTAATGTCGCGCGCGCACGCGTGCCAGACGAACTCACGGGAATGGAACATGCTTCTGGTTGCGGGACTTGGCTATTCGGGACAGGCCGCGGCACACGCGGCAGTTGCAGCCGGATGGCGCGTGGCAGGCACGGCGCGCGATCCCTCGCGGCTCGGACCGCTGCCGGGAATCGCAGTGATTCCGTTCGATTCGGCAGGCGACGCGCTGCGCGAGGCGACGCATCTCCTGGTCACGGCGCCGCCGGGCGAGCATGGCGACCCGCTGCTTGTCAGCCACCATGCGGCGATCAAGGCGGCGTTGATCGCGCGAAAGTTGCGCTGGATCGGATACATCTCAACCACCGGAGTCTATGGCGACCGCGGCGGCGGCGTGGTGGATGAATCGACGCCGCCCGCGCCCGGCCAGCCGCGCAGCGTCCGGCGCCTCGCCGCCGAGGAAGCCTGGCGCGCGATCGCCGCCGGCCTGGCCGCGCTCGACATCTTCCGCGCCGGCGGAATCTACGGCCCGGGCCGCTCGCCCTTCGACGACCTGCGCGCCGGCACGGCGCGCCGCGTGGTCAAGCCTGGCCACGCCTTCTCCCGCATCCATCGCGACGACATCGCCCACGCCGTCCTCGCCGCGATCGGGCAGGAGCTGCCGCCTGCCGTCCGCGTGCTGCACCTGGTCGATGACGAGGCCGTGGAGAGCGCCGCGGTCACGGCGCATGCGGCCCGCCTGCTCGGCCTGCCGCCACCACCCGCCACGCCCTTCGAGCAGGCGCGCGCGACCATGTCGCCCATGGCGCTGTCCTTCTGGGCGGAGAACCGCCGCGTCGCAAATGCCGCGACCAAGGCCGCGCTCGGCATCGCCTGGCGCTACCCGACCTATCGCGAGGGGCTAGAGGCCATCCTCGCGGAGGAACGGCGCGAGGGTCTCGCCGAGTAGCGCGAGATCCTGCGGCCGCGAGAGGCGGTGGTCGCCATCCTTGATCAGGGTCACGCGGACATCGCCGCTGCCCACGGCCTCGGCAATGCGCAGCGCGTGCCGCCAGGGCACGTCCGGATCGGCCTGCCCCTGCAGGATGCGCAGCGGCGCGTCGAGCGCGATCGGCCCGCGCAGCAGCAGGTGGTCGCGCGCATCCTCGATCAGCGCGCGGGTGATGGGATAGGGCGCGCCGTAGTCGCTCGGCCGCATCCACACGCCGTCGCGCAGGATCGTCTCCCGCACGTCCGGCGGGAACTCCGCCCACATCAGCTCCTCGGTGAAGTCGGGCGCGGGCGCGATGCCGACCAGCGCGCGGACCGCCACGCGCCGCCGCGCGGCGAGCAGCAGCGCGATCCAGCCGCCCATGGAGGAGCCGACCAGCACCTGCGGCCCCGGCGCGAGCGCGGCGATCACGGCGGCCGCATCCTGCGACCAGCGGCCGATGGTGCCATCCTCGAAGCGCCCGCCGGAGGCGCCATGCCCCGAATAGTCGAAGCGGAGGAAAGGCGTCCCCCGCGCCTCGCACCAGCCGGCGAGGAATTCCGCCTTGCTGCCCGTCATGTCGGAATTGAAGCCGCCGAGGAACACCACGCCCGGGCCGTGCCCCGCGATCCGCCGCCAGGCGAGCACGACGCCGTCGCCGCGGTCGAGCTCGCCGCTCTCCTCCCTCACGGCCGCGGCAGCCCGCGCCGCGTCAGCGAGGCGAAGAGCGCGCCGGTGCCGAAGGACCAGGGCGGGCATTCGTCCGTGCGATCGACCTCGTTCACCAGCGCGCCGAGGCGCGCGCAGGCGATGCGCACCACGTCGCCTTCGCGATGCGTAAAGCCCATGCCCGGCGCGCCGCGATCCTTCGATGGCGAGAAGGGCGTGCCGAGATACAGCACCGCGCCATCCGGATACTGGTGGTGCGCGCCGATCATCTGCGCGACGAGATCGGTCGGGTCGCGGCTGATCGCGCCCACCGCGCCGCGCTCCTCCAGCGCGAAGCCGTCCCGCCCCTCGATCGTCAGCACGATCTCGGCCCGGCGCACATCCTCGAGCGAGAAGCCGTCGTCGAACAGGCGGATCATCGGCCCGAGTGCCGCGGAGGCGTTGTTGTCCTTGGCGCGACCGAGCAGCAGCGCGGAGCGCCCCTCCACGTCACGCAGGTTCACGTCGTTGCCAAGCGTCGCGCCCACGATGCAGCCGCGGCTCGAGACGACCATCACCGCCTCGGGCTCCGGATTCGACCAGGCGGAATTCGGATGCACGCCGATCTTCGCGCCGAGGCCGACCGCCGCCATGGGCGGGCATTTGGAAAAGATCTCGGCATCGGCGCCGATGCCCACTTCGAGGTACTGGCTCCACCAGCCCTTGGCGACGAGCGCCTCCTTCACGCGCAGCGCCTCGGCGCTGCCGGGGACGAGGCTGGCGAGGTCGTCGCCGATGATTTCCCGCACCTCGATGCGCACCGCGGCGGCGAGGGAGGCGTCGCCCCGGCAGCGTTCCTCGATCACGCGTTCCAGCATGGAGCGCACATAGGTGACGCCCGCGGCCTTCACCGCCTGTAGGTCGATGGGCGCGAGCAGCCAGGGCTTCGCGGGATCGCGCGCGTCATGCGCGGAATTCGCCACCAGCGCGTCGAGGTCGAGCGCCATCGGCGCGCCGCGCTTGCGGATGGCGCCGAGCGGGTCCTCCTCCTCCATCCAGCGGGAGACGGTGCCGAAGGCGGGCGTCAGGTCGAAGGCCGCGCCACCGAGCAGGCCCACGATGCAGGGGCCGTCAGCCGTCATGATGCGCGCCGCGAAGGCGCCGGTCGCGAGTTCCGCCGGCAGGCAGTCGCGGTCAAGCCTCATGCGCGTGTTCCCTCCCCGGGCGCGCCCTTGCGGCGCGCTTCGGAGCGATCAAAGCCGGGCGGGCGGCATGTGCCAAGGGGGGCGGCCGCGCCCGGACGTCAGGCTTCGGCGCGCGCCGGCTGCCGGGCGGCGGGATTCGGCAGCGCCCAGCGCGGCAGGCCGCGCAGCGCGCGCCAGGCCTGGTGCAGCGCTGCGATGTCGGCGGCCAGAAGCCTGGGATCCTGCGCGGCAGCCGCGGCGATCGTTTCCGCATCCGGCGCGCCGCTGGCCGGCAGGTCGAGATGATCCTGGAGGTCGGCCAAGGCGCGCATCGTCCCGGCTTCGAGGGCGAAGGCGAACAGCGCGAGGTCGACGCCCTCGGCGAAGTGCGGCGCGCCGCAGGGCAGCCAGACCATGCGGTGCAGGATGCGGGCGGCGGCCTCGGTCGTCAGCGCGCGCAGCATCGGCACATCCGCGGGCCCGCCGATCCAGACCGAGAGCAGGCCAAGGCCGACGCCATGGGCGGCCGGGCCATCGAGCAGGCGATCATTCGGCGTGAAGCCGCCCCGCGCCGTCATTACGGCATCCGCGCAGGCGGCGAAGCGATCGGCTGGCCTGATCATGAAGCTCATTTTGCCGCGAAGCCGGTTAACCAAGGCTTGCGCTTCGCGGGAATGCCCGCCGATCAGGCCGGCAACGCGTCCTTCCACGGATAGCCCACGCGCGCCTTGGCGAAGCCGTAGTCGAACAGGGCACGGAGGAAGGCCTGTTCGAAGGGCTCGGATTCCCGCGCCGTGAAGTCGTCCTCGATATGCGCGAGGCGGAAGGCGATGTTGCGGCTCGCCCCCGCGGACTGGATGCGGAAGATGTCGTTCACGCCGGAGGCGCCGATCAGCGTGGAGATCGCCTGCGACGCGATCGAGAAGGCCCGCCTGCGCACCGGCGCGCCCTGCGGCGCGAGGCGCCCGTTGCGCACCACATAGGCCGTGACATGCGGCGGCGAGAGGCCGAGGCGGACGCGGTCCGCCCGGTCCGCCGCCAGGCCCGGCGGATAGAGATAGGCCTGCGCGTAGGTCCCGCCATCCACGTGCATTTCCTGGAAGGGCCGCCCATCGACCGTCACGTCGATCATCACCGGCGGGAAGATGCCGGGCACGGCGGCCGAGGCCAGCAGCACCTGCCGCGCAAGCTCGAGCGCGCGCGGATGCCCGCTCGCCGCGATGGCGCCGAGGTTCCAGCCGATCGGCCGCTGCGCGTCGAGGTTGGTCGTGCAGATGATGCATTGCCGCCCGCCGCGATAGGCCGTGGCGACCTCGGCGAGCAGCGACTCGTCGAGGAAGCGCGCGATGGTGCGCGCGAGCGGCGCGCTGTCGGCCACCGCGTCATCCAGCAGCGCGGCGAGCAGCCCGCGTTCTTCCAGCACGTCCGCCGCCGTGATCTCGGTGTACGCCGCGCGCAGGTCCGGATCGCGATGCGGGCCCGCGAAGACGAGCGGCGCGGTCAGCGCGCCGGTCGAGATGCCGGTCACCAGGTTGAAGTCCGGCCGCGTGCCATGCGCCGTCCAGCCGCAGGCCAGGCCCGCGCCGAAGGCCCCGTTCTCGCCGCCGCCCGAGAAGGCGATGATGTGCCCGTCCGGCAGCGGGTCCCGTGGGCCGAGGCCGAAGCGGACGCGCTGGCGCCGGCCGGCGAGATTGAACTCCTCCGCGACGCGCGGGACGTCGGTGGGGTCCGTGACGCAGAAGCGCTCATTCGGCAGGCCGAGCACCGTGGCGCGGCGCACCACATCCGCCGGTACGGGCGGGCCGCGCTCTGGCATGGCGCAGGCGCCGAGCGCGCCGGCGAGCAGCGCGCGGCGGGCGGGGAGGATGGAGGTCATGGGTGGCCACGCTATCGCGCCCGGCGCCGCGGGCGGTAGCACCGTTACGTCAGACCGGCGGCTGCTTCGCCCAGGGGTAGCCCCGGCGTGCCCGCTCGAAGGCGTGCTCGAACAGGGCGCGCATATAGGCCTGCTCGAAGGGCTCGGTGTAGGTGCCGGTGAAGTCGCGGCCGATGAAGGCGAGGTTGAAGTCGACCCCGTCGCGCTCGGTCGTGTTCCAGATGCGCGCCACGTCGTTGTAGCCGGAGGAGGCGATCATGGTGGAGATGGCCCGCCCGGCGATGCTGAGCGTGCGCCGGTCGACCGTCGCCCATTCCGCGTCGAGCCGCCCGTTGCGGACGATCCAGGCCTGCGCGCGCGGCACGCGTTCCCCGCGCCGCAGCCTCTCCCGCCGCCCGTTCGTCAGGCTGCGCGGATAGAGGAAGACCTGGGTGAAGGCGCCGCCATCCACGTGCATTTCCTGGAACCGTTCCCCGCCCGCGGTCACGTCGAGCATGACGGGCGGGAAGGCCCCCGGTATCGCCGCGGATGCGAGCAGGACGCGGCGGATGAGGCCGAGCGCGCCCGGATGCCCGCTCGCCGCGATGGCGCCGATGTTCCAGGTGCAGGGCAATTGCGCGTCGAGATGTGCCGTGCCGACGAAGAGCAGCCGGCCTTCCTCGTAGCCGCGCGCGAGTTCGCGCAGCATCCGCTCATCCAGGTAGCGGCCGATCGTCCGGTAGAGCGGCGTATTGTCCGCAAGCGCGTCGTCGAAGAGGCCGGCGAGGATGCCGCGCGGGCGCAGCACGTCCTCGGGCGTGATGTCGGTGTACACGCCGCGCAGCGCATCGTCCCAGGACGGGCCGAGATAGGCGAAGGGCGCCGTCAGCGCGCCGGTGGAGACGCCCGTCACGAGGTCGAAGGCCGGCCGCGTGCCGGCGGCCGACCAGCCGCACAGCAGCCCCGCACCGAAGGCCCCGTCCTCCCCCCCGCCGGACACGCCGAGCATGCGGTAGGGCGGTGCGTCCACCAGCGGGTCGCGGAAGCCGAGATGCCGCTGCCGGCGCTGGAAGGCGGCCTCGTACTCGGCGATCAGCCTCGGCATGTCGTTCGGGATGAGGAAGCGTTCGTTCGGGACGCCGAGCACCTTCGCCTCGGCCACGCGGCCGCGCGGCACGGCCGGGCCGCGCACCGGCAGCGCGCAGGCCGCCGCCGG
>NZ_JACADQ010000246.1 GCF_016106015.1 Neoroseomonas rubea | reverse complement strand
CCAGCGCCGCCGCCGCCCCCACCCGCCGCGCCGGCGGCGCCCGACGCCGCCTGACGGCCCCGAACGCCGACGTCGACACGGATCTGCGTCGCGGAGCGGCCACGCCGGCAGCGCGGGTCAGCAACCGTGAGGCCCGGCTTTCCTGGACAACTCGGGGTCTGCGTCGGCGATCGCTGATGCGCGGCGCTGAATCCCGTTCCTCCGGCCCAAGGCCGGGCAGGCAGGAATGGCGGCGAAGCACGGCATGCCCAGGCGGGCATGGACCACCGCCACCCCATGACCGGCGGGATCGGCGGCGGGCATCCCGGGCGCCGATGTCCTGCGTTGCGCCAGGCGGTGGGTCGACGACCCGGCCGCGCGCCCTTCAGGCGCGGCCGGCGAGGCCTTCGGCCACCTGCTCGTTCACTTCGATCAGGAACGCCATGTCGGGCTCGGCGCCATCCATTTCCCGCTGGACCATGCGGCCGAGCGAGATGAGGCCCGCGCGCATCTGCTGCGGCAGCTGGTTCGACGGGTGCAGCAGCGCCGATTCCATGGCGAGCCAGAGCCGGCGGTTGTCGGCCACGGCCTTGACGCGGGCGATGTCGTCGTCGCGCTCGCGCGCCTCGCGCAGGCCGAAGGTCACGCGGCGGATGATGTCCGCCTCCTGCTCGCGCGGGTCACGCGCGGCACGGGTCGCGCCATAGGCGCGCGCAAGATCGAGCAGCATCCGGCGTCAGTCCTCCGCGGCAATGGCGCCGGCCGGGGCGATGCCGAGGACGACCTCCTCATGCCGCATCACGCGCCGCACCAGCTTGAGCGCCTGGTAGCATTCGTCGGCCTCGGCCGCCGCGAGCGCGCGGTCAAGCAGCTCGCGCGCGAGGCTCGATGTGGTGGCGGACTGGAATTCGGTGATCAGGCGGCGGGCGACATCGAGGCCGGCCTCCCGTTCGTCGTCGTCGCCGATATAGGCGGTCTGCAACGCGAAGTAGATGCGCCGCGCCGGCGTGCTCGCGGCCTCCGGCGTCATCAGCTGCTTGCCGAACAGGAACCGCGCCTTCGCGGTCAGTTCGATGCGCGCCCGGTTGCGGAACCGTATCGGCGCGCCGTTGACGACCATCAGGTCGCCCTGTCGAAGTTCAAGCACCAGCGTGGACATCCTGTCCTCCCGGCGGGAGTGGAAGAGGCGACCCCCGGCGCGTGGCGCCGGGGGCCGTCGTCGGGATCAGCGGAACAGGCTGAGCAGGGTCTGCGGCGCCTGGTTCGCGATGGACAGCGCCTGGGTGCCGAGCTGCTGGCGGATCTGCAGGGACTGCAGCCGTGCGGACTCCTTGGCCAGGTCGGCGTCGATCAGGGCGCCGAGGCCGGATTCAAGCGCATCCGCCTTGGTCTTGTTGTAGGAGATCTGGTTGTCGATGTAGCGGCTGTCGCTGCCGAAGGTGTTCAGCGCGTCGCTGATCGCCGTCTGGATCGTCTCGAAGTCGCCGCCATCGGCCAGCGCGGCCACCGCGCCCGCCGCCGTCGTCGGCGCCGCCGCGACCACCAGCGTGCCGGCGCCGTCCACGGCGGTCAGCGTGTAGGTGTCGGCGGCCTCGTTCCGGGTGGTGGCGATGTCGCCGCCTTCCGGAGCCGTGGTCGAGAGCAGCGTGCGGCCGTTGTAGGTCGCGTCGTCGATGAAGTTCGTGATCTGCGTCCGCAGCGCGGTGTACTGCGCTTCGTACTGCGCGCGCTGGTCGGCGTTCAGCGTGTCGTCGGCCAGGCGCACCAGCGTCTCGCGCACCTTGACCATCGTGTCGGAGACCTTGGTCAGGCCGGCGAGCGCCGTGTCCAGGATCCCCTTGGTGCCGCCGAGCTGCTCGTTCGCGGCATTCAGGCCCGCCACGTCCGCGCGCACGGCCTGGGCCACCGCGAAGGCGGCGCCGTCGTCCTTGCCGTCGTTCACGCGGAAGCCGGTGGAGATCCGCTTCTGCGTGGTGTTCAGGCCCTCATTCGTGCGGTTGAGGGACTGCAGCGCGACCATCGCGCCCATGTTGGTGTTGACAGAGTTCAAAGACATCGGGGTCTTCCCCTGGTTCCGATGGCCCCCGCGGTTCTGACCGTGGCAGGGGCCGGGTTGCGCGCCGCGTCTTGCGGTGTCGAGTGGAGAATGCCTTGCGGCACGTTAAGGGAGGCTGAATCCGCGATCAGGCCTGCCCCCTCCTCCCGGGTCAGGCGAGGAACCGGGTCAGCGTCAGCCCGGACAGCGAGGAAATGGCGCGATAGGACGCCTCGAGCTGCGTCTGCGTCGCGCGCAGCTGGGAAATGGTGTCGGCCATGTCGACCTCCTCGATCTGCACGAGCTGCCCCGTGAGCGCGACCGAGACCTCGTCATGCCGCCGCTTCGTCGCCTCGAGCCGTTGCTCGACCGCGCCGAGCGCGCCCCGCTCCTCCCCGATCGCGTCGATCGCGCTGCGGAAGCCGTCGCGCACCGTCGCCACCAGGGCGGTGAAATCGGTGCCGAGCTCGGCCTGCGCGGGATCGATCGCCGCGAGCGTCGCCAGGCCGCGCAGGATGTCGCGCGCCCAGGATCCCGTCGTCTCGCCCTCGCTCGTGGCCACCGCGTTGCGGTTGGCGAGGATGCCGTATTCGACCCGGTCGCCCTCGGCCGCCGGCACGCTCCGCCGCGGCTCGGTCAGGCCCTCGGCAGGGTCAGACAGGAAGGCCGAGAAGGGCGTCGTCCCCGCCGCGTTGGATTGCGCGGCGGCCAGCGTCGCGGCGGCGACCGCGGCCGCGTTTCCGCCGCCCAGGCCCGCCACGGCGGCCGCGATGTCGGTCGCGAATCCGGCCGAGGCGATGTTCGCCGGGTCGGGAATCGGCGGGTTCGCGCTGTCGCTGCCGGAGAACAGGTATTCGCCGGCATGGCGCTCGTTCATCAGGGTCGCGACCTCGGCCATCGCCGCCCGCGCCTGTGCCGCGACGGCGGCGATCCGCACGTCGCTGACCCCGTCCATGCGGATGGTTTCCTGGTAGAACTGCGTGGCGATGTCCGACAGGCGCCCGAGCGCCTTCTGCGTCACATCGGTGCGCGCGAGGGTGCGATCGATCGTGCCCTGCCAGACCTCCCGCCGCGCGATGTCGGCGCGCAGGTCGATGGCGCGCCGGGCCTCGGGCGCGATGTCGCCATAGCCCGGGCCCTTGCGCCCGTCCGAGACCTGGCGGTTCAGCGTGTCGAGCCGCGTGCGCAGCATGGCGGCACCCGCATCGGCCCAGCGGCTCGGTCCGATCATCGACATGGCTTACCTCACCGCGCCCAGCAGGGCGTCCCACATGGCCTGCACCGTGCTCATCACCCGGGCATTGGCGGCATAGGCGTTCTGGAGCGTGACCATGGCCGCCATCTCCTCGTCCACGTTCACGCCCGAGCGGTCGGCGAAGCGCGCCTCAAGCCCTTGCATCAGCGACTGCGCGCCTTCGCGCGCGCTGGTCGCCGCTGCCCGGTCGGCGGTGTGCGCGGCGCTCAGCAGCGCGCCATAGCCTTCGAGGGTCGGCGGGGCGCCGAAGGGGCTCGAGAGCGTGCCGTCCGGCCCGAGCCCGCCGGTCGCGATCGCCGTCCAGGCCGTGCCGGCCTGCGCCTCGGTCCCGAAGGTGAAGTCGAGGATGCGATCGAGCAGCCCGGTGAAGCTCGCAGGCCCCCCGGCCGGGTTCGGCGTGAAGTCCGCAGCACCCAGCGGATTGCCCGAGACGGCGTGCGTTCCGTCCCGCAGCAGGGCGGGATTGGCCGAGACGTCCGGGTTGACGCGGAACACGCCGGCGAAGCCCACCTGCGCGCTGCCGGCATAGGGCTGGCTGATGTCGGGTACTGCGCCGGTCGCATCGGTGAACAGCCGCAGACCCTGCGATTCGAAGCGCGCGGCGATGTTCGCGGCGGCGAGGTCGACCTCGGACTGGTAGCGCGGCAGCGTCTGGTCGCGCAGCGCGATGTATTCGGCCAGCCTGCCGCCCAGCAGGTTGCGCGTCACGTCGACGCCGCCGAGCATGATGCCGGGGATCGAGCCGCCGCCACCGTGGAAGGCCGCCGGGCCGAGCGTCGCATCGGATGTCGTGAAGGCATCCCGGTTCGGGTCGAGCGGCAGGACGAGCCCGTTGCGCGCGACCAGGACGATGCCCCCGTCGTCGCGCTTCAGCGCCCGCACCTCGAGGGATTCCGACAGCTTCGCGATCGCCGCGTCGCGCTCGTCCTCCAGCGCCGCCGCGCTGCCGGTCAGCGCGATCTGCTCCTTGATGCGGAGAGTGAGGCTCGCGATCTCGCGCAGCTCGGCATTGATGACGGAGACCTCGGTGACGATGCCGTCATGCGCCTGCTGGCGCGCATCGCCGATCGCGGACGAGATCTCGTTGAGCCTGATCGCCAGCGCCTCCGCATCCAGCACCAGCGCGGCCTGGCGGCCGGCCTCGGCCGGATCGGCGCGCAGATCCTCGAAACCGGTGCGCAGGGCGGCGGTCAGGTCGCCCAGCCCCTCGCCGAATTCCGGATTGCCATGCGCCGTCTCGACGCCTTGCAGCAGCCTCTCCCGCACCTCGGCCGCCGCCGAGGCGGCGCGGCGGGAATCGAGGGCCGCGACCAGCGCCTCGTCCACGTCGCGCGTGGGCGCGAGGCTGCGCACGCCGATCCCGTCGCCCACCGGCGCCATGGCGCGGCTCGCGACGGTCTTCTTGGTATGGCCCGCGGTCTCGGCATTGGCGACGTCGTTCGCCGATGCCGCGAGCGAGCGCTGCGTGTACAGGATGCCGGAGCGGGCGGTGAGCAGGGCGGCGTCGAGGCTCATGGCCGACGGTTCCTAGGGGCCGCGCGCCTCAGCGGCGCATGTTGATCGTGTCCTGCAGCATCTCGTCCGACGCGGTGACGATCCGCGTGTTCGCCGTGTAGGCGCGCTGGGCGACGATCAGCTTCGAGAATTCGCTCGCGATGTCGACGTTGGAGCGTTCGATCGAGCCGATGGCCAGCCGCCCCGCGCCGTTCGAGGCCGGGTCGGCGGTCCGCGCCTCCCCGCTTTCCAGCGTGCGCATGAAGGCCTGGCCGTCGAGGCGCTGCAGCTGGTCCGGCGCGCTGAAGGTGGTGATCGGTACCCGCGCGATCACGCGCGACTGGCCGTTGTCGTAGTTGATGGCAGTGTCGCCGTTCTCCCGGATGTTGATCGAGGAGAAGGAACCGAGCGGCACGCCGTCCTGGGCGATGTTGCGCACCACGTATTCGTCGCCGGCGTATTGCGTCACGCCGCGTGCCGCGCCGAAGGCGCCGACATCGATCGTGATGCTCTGCGGGCCCTGGCCGAAATCGGCGGTGAAGGTGATCGTCGCCGGCTCGCCCAGCGTGGCGGTGGACCCCGTCATGGTGCCGGTGGCGTTGACAAGGTCGCCCACCGTGCCGTCCGCGACCGGCGTCGCGGCGGCCTGGCCGAACTGCACGTCGATGGTCCCGACCGAGCCACCCGCATCGGGGGAGGAGACGTCGAGCGTCCAGGTGTTTGCCGCCGACGGCGTCCAGGTCATGGTCATCGCGCGCAGCGAGCCGAGGCTGTCATAGACGTTGAACTGCGTGCTGACGGGGTCGGTCCCGCCCGCGGGCAGGTTGGCCGACAGCTCGATGTTGGCGGTCGCGATCGGGTTGAAGACCAGGTCGCTGACGCGGATCGGCTGGATGCGCGTGCGGTCCGGCTCGCCCGCCGAATCCGCGAGCCAGCCCTGCAGGAAGTACCCCGCCCCGTTCACCATGTAGCCGTTGCGGTCCATCTGGAAGTCGCCGGCGCGGGTGTAGAACTGGCGCTCGTCAAAGGTGGTCTGGCCGTTCGCCGTGCCGGTCGGCAGCGCGACGGAGAAGAAGCCCTGCCCCGCGATGGCGAGCGCCAGCGGGTTCTCCGACTGCTCGATCGTGCCCTGCACGGTGTTGGTGTAGTCCGGCCGCGCCACGACCGAGCCGGGGCGGTGCACGCTCTGGGTGCTGTCGGTCAGGTAGGACACGAAGTTCGTGTCGGTGCGCTTGAAGCCGACGGTCTGGCTGTTCGCGACATTGTCCGAGACATGGCCCAGCGCGCGGGCCTGGGCGGTAAGGCCGCTGATCGCGGTGGTCATGGATCCGAACAGGGACATCGGTCTCTCCGTGGCTGGGCGGTGCGGGCTGGTCCGGGGCCGGCGCCGCACTGCGCCATGCCGGCCGCGGACCCCGCGCCTTGCACGCCATGCCGCAAGCCCTGTGCCAGCTCCATGGCGCCCCTGGCCGGCAGCCCTTGCCGGTCCGGGCGGCGGGAAGTGCCGCCCCCGGGCAGGGCTCGCCGCCCCGCACGCGGCGCGGCGCTGGCACGGGCCTTGCGGCAGGGCGG
>NZ_JACADQ010000245.1 GCF_016106015.1 Neoroseomonas rubea | reverse complement strand
GGCGGCGGGGCCGCGGCGGGTGCGGGCGGCGGATCCTCGGGCTGCAGGCGCCCCGCGCCGCCCACCGCGATGTCGCGCGCGCTGGCGATGAAGCGCGGCAGGCGGTCCTTCTGCTTCGGCGGCTCGTGCCGGACCGAGGCCAGGATCACCGCGCCGGTCACGGCCGTGCCCGTCAGGGATTCGGCTGGCGGCACGACGGGCTGGCCTTCCGGCGACATGGAACCGCCCGACCAGAACGCACCCATCGCCGCCCACGCCTCGGGCGAGGCGAACTTGGTCTTCTCCGCGCTCGCCTGGCAGGCGCGGCGCGCGGCTTCGTCCGGCTTGCGCACCCAGCCCTCGGCCGCGTCGATCGCGACGCGGTCCTCGGGCGGCAGGGCGGCGTCGGGCACGGCGCGCGCGCACATGCAGGCCCACCAGACGGCTTCGCGCTTCGGCAGGGCATGCGCGATCAGCCGCACCGCATCCTGGGCGCGGTCCGCCGCGAGCAGTTTCTCGACGGCGGTGGACGCGTCCGCGACGCCGGCCAGCAGCGCCTGTCCTTCCGCGTCGAGTTCGAGGCGGGGGACGAGCGGCGCGAGGGGGACGGCGAGCTTGGAGGGTGTCTGGCTCATCTCAGTTGATCAGGACGACCGCTCCCTTGATCATGGTCGGGCCGCTGCCCTCCACCGTGACCATTGTGCCCTTAAGTTTCGCCATTAGGCCAGACTCGGCGTTCAGCATCGTCTTGGCCTTGATCGTCACCATGGGCGCGTCGATCGTGACGCCCGAATTGTCGATCTTGATCGAGGAGGGGCCCACCTTCAGCGTGATGCTCTGCGCGGCCGAGATGTCGATCTTCCCGGCGGTCGCGTCCATCGTGATGTTGCCGGTCTTGGCCTTGGTCGTGATGTTGCTGTTGACCTCGGTGTACTGGTCGCCGGCCTTGATGAAGGTGTTGCTGTCGCCCTGGTCCACCTGCAGCGTGCGGTCGCCCTGCTTGACGAAGTCGTTGTAGTCGCCCTGCTCGACCACCGTGCCGCGGTCGCCCTGCTTGACGAACAGGTTGTCGTCACCTTCCCCCGTCACGCGCGCGTAGTCGCCCTTGTCGACGAAGGTGGAGAAGTCGCCCTCGCCGACCGTCACCCATTTGTCGCCCTTCTTGATCTCGTAGGTGTCGTCGCCGTCGTTGTCGCCGACGTTGATCAGTTCCGTCCGCGCGTCCTCGATGACCGCGTTCATGTCCTTCTGGGCGCGGAGATAGACCTCCTCCGCCCCCTTGTTGTCGTCGAAGTAGATGATGTTCGCGAGGCTGGAGGACCCGCCCTTGGACGAGCGCGAATGCATCCCCGTGCGCGTCTTCTTGGACGGCATCGGGAAGGACGCGGCCAGCGGCGCGTCGTCGCTGTAGAGCGAGCCCACCACCACCGGCTTGTCCGGGTCCCCGTCCACGAAGCCCACCAGCACCTCGTCGCCCATGCGCGGCAGGAAGAAGGTGCCGCCCCACTTGCCCGCGGCGGGCTGCGCGACGCGCACCCAGATCTCGCAGGCCGTGTCGTCCTTCTTGGTCAGCCGGTCCCACAGGAAGCGGATCTTGATGCGGCCGTACTTGTCGGTGTGGATCTCCTCACCCGCCGGGCCGACGACGATCGCCGACTGCAGCCCCGGCACCAGCGGGCGCGGGCGCGGGGCGGAAGGACGATAGGGCCGGTCCGCCGGGATCATGGTGATCGCGGCCGTGTAGGACGATCCGCCGCCGTCGGTCAGGTGCGTCTCGTCATGCGCGCTGTGGACCACGCGCGTCAGCAGGTATTCCTCGCTGGTGTCGGGCGCGTTCTGGTCGAGCGCGACCTTGATCTTGCAGCCGGCATTCATCACCGGGTCGAAGGCCACGGCCTGGGCGATGTCGGCCTCGGCCTCGAAGGTCTGCATGGCGCGCAGGTCGGGCGTGCCCTCGGGCTTCACATGCTGCCCGCCGGGCCAGACGCGCATCTCGAAGGACGCGTTGTTCTGGATCTCGCTCAGCGCCGTGTTCGTCGTCGAGTTGAAGGGCTGGGTGTGCTTGATCAGGTTGTAGTCCATGGCGGCGACCGCGCCAGGCTGGACCTGCGTGCGATGGCGGAAGCCCGACAGCGCGTTCCAGTCGCTCGATCCCGACTTGACGACATAGGGGCCGGAGCTGATCGGCAGATAGTCGGCGCTCGCGGTGCCGACCATCATGCTGTGCACACCGTCACCGTGGAGCCAGTAGTAGCCGCAGCCGGTTTCATCCAGCAGCCGCTGGCAGAAATCCAGGTCGGTCTCATTGTACTGGATGCAGTAGGGGCGCGGCGTCTCGTCGGGCGACATGAACACCGGAACGTCGTCGCCGCCCTCCTGCAGGAGCTTCTTGACGATGGTCGGCACCGATTCGTTCTGGAACACCCGGCAGTCAGAGGTCCGCGAGAGATTCCAGAACTTCGGCACGATCTCGAGCCCATAGGCGGCGTATTCGGTGCCGAAGGACCCGATGACGCGGAAGGCCGAGATGTAGCCGTTGAACCATCGCGGTTCCTCGTCCTTCCCGCGCTGGATGCTGACCGAGGCGGTGTGCCCGACCACCTCGGACGCCTTAATCTCCTTGTTCTTGCTCAGCACCTCGACTTGCACGAGGAAGGGGCGCGAGATCGCCTCCACCGCCTCCACCCGGCGCAGGACGAATTCCTTGCCGCTCGAGGTCGTGATCGCCAGCGTACGCGGTTCCTGGCTCAGATCGCCGGACATCCAGCCGCTCCTTGATTCCGAGCCCATTCTAGCCGCGCTTTCCCGCGCGTTGGAACCGCCGCCCGGGGTGCCGGACGCCGCCGGCTGAAGCGTTTCATCTTTGCCGGGCGCCGCGTCCAGCATGCCGGCTTGCGCCAGCGCAAGGCGTGCTCCCGGTCACAGCGGCCAATCTCGCACCATGAGCGCCACCTCCGCCCCGGCCGAACCCGTCCTGCTGCGCCACGCTGCAACCCCCCTGCCGCGCTACACGAGCTACCCGACGGCGCCGCATTTCGCGCCGATCGACCCCGGCACCTATGCCGAATGGCTCGGCGCGATCGGGGCGGAGGACGCGCTTTCGCTCTACGTCCACGTCCCCTTCTGCCACGCGTTGTGCTGGTATTGCGGCTGCCACACCTCGGTCACCCGCTCCTCGGCCCGCATCGCGCGCTACCGCGCGGGGCTGGAACAGGAAGCGGCGATGGTCGCGGGGCTGATCCCCGCCCATGCGGGCGTGGCCGCGCTGCACCTGGGCGGCGGCACGCCGACCGCGCTCGGCGCCGAGGGCCTGGCCGCCCTCGCCGCGACTCTGCGCCGCCTGTTCCCCTTCCGCGCGGGGGCCGAGATCGCCGCCGAGCTCGACCCGCGCAGCCTCGACACGCCGCTGATCGAGGCGCTGGCCGCGCTCGGCCTGACGCGCGCGAGCCTCGGCGTGCAGGACGTCACCCCCTCGGTCCAGGCGCTGATCGGGCGCGTGCAGCCGGCCGAACAGGTGGAGGCCGCCGTCGCCGGGCTGCGCGCCGCGGGCATCTCCCACATCAACATGGACCTGATCTACGGCCTGCCCGGCCAGGGCGTCGCCGAGGTCGAGGCCTCCGCCCGCTTCGCCGCGGCGTGCGGGGCGGACCGCATCGCCGTCTTCGGCTATGCGCACGTGCCCTGGATGAAGTCCCACCAGAAGGGCATCCGCGAGGAAGACCTGCCCGGCCCGGCGCTGCGCATGCGCCAGCAGGAGGCCGCGGCGCGCGTGCTGGCCCAGGCCGGCTACGCCGCGATCGGCATCGACCATTTCGCGCGCCCCGGCGATCCGATGACCATCGCCGCGGCCGCCGGCACGCTGCGGCGCAACTTCCAGGGCTACACGACCGACACCGCCCCCGCGCTGGTCGGCTTCGGCGCCTCGGCGATCGGGCGCCTGCCGCAGGGCTTCGTGCAGAACGAGCCGGATGAGCGCGGATGGCTTGCCGCGGTCGAGGCCGGCCGCCTGCCCGTCGCGCGTGGCCGGGCCCTGACCGGCGAGGATGTGCTGCGCGCCGCGCTGATCGAGCGGGTGATGTGCGACGGCGCGATCGACCTCGCCGCCGTGCCCGAGGCGGTCATGGCGAGCGCCGCGGACCGCCTCGTCACGCTGGAGACGGACGGGCTGGTGCGGCGGGAGCCGTCGCGGATCGTCGCGACCGAGGCCGGGCGCCCCTTCCTGCGCCACTTCGCGGCCTGCTTCGACGCCTTCCTGGCCCCGCGCCCGGCGCGGCACAGCGCGGCGGTGTAGCGCATCATCCGTCCTGCCGGACGGATGCCGTGCCCCGCGCCTGCCGGATCCGCCGGCGTGGGCTATTCCCGCCCCTTGTTGCGCATCAGCCGCGACTTGTCGCGCTGCCAGTCGCGTTCGGCGATGGCGGCGCGCTTGTCGTGCTTCTTCTTGCCCTCGGCCACGCCCAGCAAAATCTTCGCCCGCCCGCGGTCGTTGAAGTGGATGTCGAGCGGCACGAGCGTCGCCCCTTCCCGCGTGATCGCCCCCGTCAGGGTCTCCACCTGCTTGCGGTGCAGCAGCAGCTTGCGCGGGCGGCGCGGCTCGAACTTCGCCATGAAGGACCCGGCCTGCCATTCGGGAATGTAGCAGTTGAACAGCCACATCTCCCCGTCCCGCTCGCCGGCCCAGGCCTCGGTCAGCGTCGCGCGGCCGGCGCGCAGGCTTTTGACCTCGGGCCCGATCAGCGCGATGCCGGCCTCGATCGTCTCGCCGATCTTGTAGTCGAAGCGCGCCTTGCGGTTCTGCGCGGCGATGCCGTGCGAGATCAGCGAGGACTTCCTCTTCTCAGGCACTTTCTTCTGCCCTCAAACGGCGGGCGCCGGCCATCCGGCCGGCTCGCCTTCGCGCCCTGCGCTGTCGCACCCGGCGCGGCGTACGGGTTGGGCGCGGTCGCGCTTCGCGCTCCCGGATCCTGCATGCGCAGGATCCGCACGTGATGACGCCGCCTCGACCTGGTCGGACGCGTTCAGTTCAGCAGCCCCACCGAGACCATCGCCTCGCGCACCCGCGCCTTGCTCGAATCGGCGATCGGCGCCATCGGCAGGCGGCAATGGTCGGTGCTCTTGCCGAGCAGGCTCGCCGCGTACTTCACCGGGCCGGGCGACGTCTCGCAGAACAGCGCGTCGTGCAGCGGCACGAGCCGGTCCTGGATCGCCATCGCCTCATCCACCCGCCCGGTCCGCCACGCCTTGTGCATCTCGGCGCAGAGCCGCGGGGCGACATTTGCGGTCACGCTGATGCAGCCCACGCCGCCGGCGGCGTTGAAGGACAGCGCCGTGTGGTCCTCCCCGCTCAGCTGGATGAATTCCTCGCCGCAGGCGCGCTTCGTGTGCAGCGGGCGCGCCAGGTTCGCCGTCGCATCCTTCACGCCGACGATGTTCCGGTGCTTCGCCAGCCGCGCCATCGTCTCGACCGACATGTCGATCACGCTGCGGCCGGGGATGTTGTAGAGGAACATCGGGATGTCGGCGGCGTCGGCGATCGCCGTGAAGTGCAGGAACATCCCTTCCTGCGTCGGCTTGTTGTAGTAGGGCGTGACGACGAGGATCGCGTCCGCGCCGGCCTTCTTCGCATGCACCGCGAAGTCGATCGCCTCGGCGGTGCTGTTGCTGCCGGCGCCAGCCATCACGGGCACGCGGCCCTTCGCCGCCTCGACGCACATCTCGACGACGCGCTTGTGTTCCTCGTGGCTCAGCGTCGGGCTCTCGCCCGTGGTGCCGACCGGGATCAGCCCCTCGGTGCCCTCGGCGATCTGCCATTCGACCAGGTCCTGGAACGCCTTCTCGTCCACGGAGCCATCCGCGCGCATGGGCGTAATGAGCGCAACCATGGATCCCCTGAACATGACGCTTTCCTCCGGTGCCGGCGACAGGCGCCGAAACTAGGCTTCGCCCCCCGGCGCGACAAGGCCGGCGGGGATTTGGTAAGCATCCGGCATGCGCCGCCTCATCCTCCTCGCCGCCCTCCTCCTGCCCGTTCCGGCCGCCGCACAGTCCTGGGCGCCGGATGGCGCGCGCGCCGCCGGCCGCCAGGCCATCGCCGCCGCCTCGGCCGGCCGCTGGGGGGAAGCGGAGTCCTTCGCCGCCGCGGCCGACCCGCTGGCGGCCAAGCTCGTGCTCTGGATCCGCCTGTCGAACCGCGCCGCCCCGGCCTCGGCGGCCGAACTGGTCGCCTTCCTGGCAGAGAACCCCGACTGGCCCTTCCCCGACGCCATGGCGCGCCGCGCCGAAGCCGCGCTGGCGGCGGAGGGCGACGACGCCCTGGCGCTGCGCCACTTCGCCGGCCAGCCCGCGCGCACCCTCCAGGGCGCGCTGCGCCACGCCGAGGCGCTGGAC
>NZ_JACADQ010000244.1 GCF_016106015.1 Neoroseomonas rubea | reverse complement strand
GGCCGGCATGCGCGCGCGGCGGCTTGTCCGGCGCGTCGCGGGGCCTTAGGTGAAGGGCCACAGGCGGCCCCGCGCCGCGCATGGACAAGCAAGCCAAACCCGACATGAGCGAGAACCAGGACAAGCCGGCCCCCGAGACCGCGGCCGGCGCCGAACCGCCGCCCGAGGCCGCGCCCGCCGCCGAGTTGACGCCTGAGGAGCGCATCGTGGCGCTCGAGGCCGAGATCGCCGCGCTGAAGGACAAGTGGCTCCGCGCCGAGGCGGAGATGCAGAACCTGCGCACCCGGACGCAGCGGGAGGTCGCCGACGCCCGCGCCTATGCCGCGCAGAAATTCGCCCGCGACGTGGTGGAGGCGGCCGAGAACCTCCGCCGTGGCCTCGACGCCATGCCCGCCAAGCAGGAGGGCGAGCCCGAGGTGCTGGGCAAGATCCGCGACGGGATCGAGGGGGTGGAGCGGTCCTTCCTCGGCATCCTGGAGCGCAACGGCGTGCGGCGGGACGACCCGACCGGCAAGCCCTTCGATCCGGAGATGCATCAGGCGATGGCCGAGCAGCCGGCGCCCGAGGGTGTCGCGCCCGGCACCGTCACCGCCTGCTGGACCCCCGCCTGGACGCTGAACGGCCGCCTGCTGAAGCCGGCCATGGTGGTGGTGGCGCAAGGCCGCCCCGCCTAACCCGCCGCCCAAAGCCAAAAAAGGGAGGGGGTTCGGGGGAGGTTCCCCTCCCCCCACCTTTCACCCAGCGAGAATCTCCGCCGCCGCCCGCCGCCCCCCTAGCAGCGCTCCGTGCGCGTAAGACGGCGCCTCGCTCGTCGCCGCTTCGCCCGCCAGGAAGATGCGCCCCGCGATCGGCCGGGACAGCGCCGCGTGGTCGTCCACCGAGGCCCCCACCGGCAGGAAGGAATAGGACCCGCGCGCGTGGACATCGCGCGACCAACGCGTCACGCGCGTTTCCACCGGCCGCGGGATGCCGTTGCCGAACATGCGCCGCAACGCGTCCATCACGAGGTCCGCCTGGGCGGCATCCGGCAGCATCTCGATGCGCTGCGCGGCCGACCCGCCCACCAGCGCGACCAGCACCGGCACGTTCAGATGCGGCTGGAGGGAGACGATCTCCGGCGCCGCGTTGTCCGGCGCGTCGGACAGGCTGCGGAGGTAATGCGCCTCCACGGGCCAGAACGGGCGGGGGAAAGCGAGCACGATCTTGTTGAGCAGCCCGTTGCCGATGCGCGCGATCGCCCCCTGGTGGGCGGCGGGCAAAGGCGGGTCGAACACGACATCCCCCCGCTTGAGCACGCCGAGCGGCAGGGTGACGACGACGCGGTCGGCGAAGAAGGCTTCTGACTGCGTCGCCACCACGACGCCGCTGCCCACCAGGCGGATGGCGCGCACGCTTTGCCGCAGGCGGATGTCGAGCCCGCGCGCGAGCAGGTCCGTGATGGCGTTGTAGCCCTGGGCGAGGAGGTGGTTCTCCTCCGGGATCTCGCCTTCGCCGCCGAACCAGGATTGCGCCGAGACCTCCGACGCATCCCCGCCTGCATATCCCGCGACGTAGGCGGACAGCCATCGCGCGACGCGCTTTTCGTAGGGCGTGGCGCGCGTGGTCGGGTCGAGCAGCGGCACGGCTTCCGCCAGCGAGACGTCGCGCCCGCCGCGGGGGGCGAAGGGGCTGTCATGGGCGATGAGCTGGCCGACCGTGTCGAAGATGGCGGTGGTCTCGGCCTCGGTCAGTCGGCGGCCATCGGCGTCGAACATGACCGACCGGGCATCGTAGGTCGGCATGCGGCGGATGCCGGCGGCGTCGGCCAGGGGCGTGAGGGGGTTGCCCTCCGGCCCGTGGATCCAGGCGCCGCCCATGTCGAGCCGCTGGCCGCGAAAGGTGACGGTGTGCATCCGCCCGCCGGTGCGCGGGCGGGCTTCCAGCACCGTGACGCGATGCCCGGCATCGTGAAGCGCGCGGGCGGCGCCGAGGCCGGCGAGCCCGGCGCCGACGACAATGACGTTGAGCGGCCGGGCCGCGGCCTGGGCGCGGCCCTCGCCCGGCATCAGCGGCAGGGCGGCGGTGCCGAGCAGGCGCAGCAGATGGCGGCGGCTCAGCGCCTGCGACGCGGACATGGGCGACCTCCCGGCTTTCTCGGCCGGGGAGCCTAGGGAGGATCGCGTCGCGCCGGCAATCGCGGCGGATCACAGCGCGGCGATGCGGGCCGCCCATGCGCCCCATGCGGAGTTCCCCCGCGATTCCTCGGGGCGCCGGGACTTGTCCCCAGCCCTGCGGATCAATACATCCGGCCTGTCACACACCCCGCCCCCCGCGGGGACCCCCAGCCACCCATCCGCGGCGGCATGCGCCGCCGGTCAGCACAGGGGGCGGGCGCAGCGCCAGAATCGGGCTGCCCCCGCCTGCCGCAGAGGAGAGTATCGGATGAGCAAGGTCATCGGCATCGACCTCGGCACCACCAATTCCTGCGTCGCCATCATGGAAGGCAAGGACGTCAGGGTCATCGAGAACGCCGAGGGCGCGCGCACCACGCCCTCCATGGTCGCCTTCGCGAAGAACGGCGAAAGGCTGGTCGGCCAGAGCGCCAAGCGCCAGGCCGTCACGAATCCCATGGGCACGCTGTTCGCCGTGAAGCGCCTGATCGGGCGCCGCTTCGACGACCCGATGGTGCAGAAGGACATCGACCTCGCGCCCTTCAAGATCACGCGCGCGGGCAACGGCGACGCCTGGGTGCATGTGGACGGCAAGGACTACGCGCCGCAGCAGATCAGCGCGATGATCCTGACCAAGATGAAGGAGACCGCCGAGGCCTATCTCGGCGAGACCGTCTCCCAGGCCGTCATCACCGTCCCCGCCTACTTCAACGACGCCCAGCGCCAGGCGACGAAGGAAGCCGGCGCGATCGCGGGCCTCGAAGTCCTGCGCATCATCAACGAGCCGACCGCCGCGGCGCTCGCCTACGGCATGGACCAGAAGAAGGGCGGCACCATCGCGGTCTATGACCTCGGCGGCGGCACGTTCGACGTCTCGGTGCTCGAAATCGGCGACGGCGTGTTCGAGGTGAAGTCGACCAACGGCGACACCTTCCTCGGCGGCGAGGATTTCGACCAGCGCATCATCGACTACCTGGCGGACGAGTTCCGCAAGGAACAGGGCATCGACCTGCGCGGCGACAAGCTCGCGCTGCAGCGCCTGAAGGAAGCCGCCGAGAAGGCGAAGATCGAGCTGTCCTCGGCGAAGGAGACCGAGGTCAACCTGCCCTTCATCACTGCCGACGCCTCGGGGCCGAAGCACCTCGTGATGAAGCTGACGCGGGCGAAGCTGGAAGCGCTGGTGGACGACCTGATCCAGCGCACGCTCGAGCCGTGCCGCCAGGCGCTGAAGGATGCCGGGCTGACGGCGGGCGAGATCGACGAGGTCATCCTCGTCGGCGGCATGACGCGCATGCCGAAGGTGATCGAGGCCGTGAAGGCCTTCTTCGGCAAGGAACCCGCGCGCAACGTCAACCCCGATGAGGTCGTGGCGATCGGCGCGGCGATCCAGGGCGGCGTGCTCAAGGGCGACGTCAAGGACGTTCTGCTGCTCGACGTCACGCCGCTGTCCCTCGGCATCGAGACGCTGGGCGGCGTCTTCACCCGCCTGATCGACCGCAACACCACCATCCCGACCAAGAAGTCCCAGGTGTTCAGCACCGCGGACGACAACCAGACCGCCGTGACCATCAAGGTCTACCAGGGCGAGCGGGAGATGGCGGCCGACAACAAGATGCTCGGCACCTTCGACCTGACGGGCATCCCGCCCGCGCCGCGCGGCGTGCCGCAGGTGGAAGTGACCTTCGACATCGACGCGAACGGCATCGTGTCCGTCAGCGCGAAGGACAAGGCGACGGGCAAGGAGCAGCAGATCCGCATCCAGGCCAAGTCCGGCCTTTCGGATGCCGACATCGAGCGGATGGTCAAGGACGCCGAGGCCAACGCGGAAGCCGACAAGCGCCGCCGCGAGCATGTCGAGGCGCGCAACCAGCTCGACGCCCTGGTCCACCAGACCGAGCGGACGCTGAAGGAGAACGCCGACAAGATCCCGCCCGCCGAGAAGGCCGATGCCGAGGCCGCGGTGGCCGAGGCCAGGTCGGCGATCGAGAAGCAGGACGCCGAGGCCGTCACGAAGGCCAGCGAACGTCTCGGCCAGGCGGCGATGAAGATGGGCGAGGCGCTCTACAAGGCGCAGCAGGCCGACAAGCCGGCCGAGGGCGCGGCGGGCCCCGGCGGGCCGAACCCCGGCCGCGGCGGGGACGACAAGGTCGTCGACGCCGAGTTCGAGGAAGTCGACCCCAACAAGCGCAAGCCGTCCTGAACGGCGGGCGCCCGCCCGAATGAGCCTGCGCCGCCCGGTTCCCGTCTCGGGGCCGGGCGGCCGCATGCCAAGGAACCCTTCCCATGACGATGGCGCGCGCGAGGGCATGAGCCATGGCTAAGCGCGACTACTACGAGGTGCTCGGCGTCGGCCGGGAGGCGAGCGAGGAGGACCTGAAGAAGGCCTACCGCAAGCTCGCCATGAAGTGGCACCCGGACCGCAACCAGGGCGACAAGGAAGCCGAGGCCAAGTTCAAGGAACTGAACGAGGCCTACGACGTGCTGAAGGATGCCGAGAAGCGGGCGGCCTATGACCGCTTCGGCCATGCCGCCTTCGAGCAGGGCGGGCCGGGCCAGGGCGCCGGCGGCTTCGGCGGCGGCAACCCCTTCGGCGGGGCCTTCGAGGACATCTTCGAGGAGATGTTCGGCCGCTTCGGCGGCGGCGGGCGCGGCCGCGGCGGCGCGACCGGCCGCGGCGCTGACCTGCGCACCCAGATCGAGATCAGCCTCGAGGAAGCCTTCGCCGGCACCAAGGCCTCCGTCCGCATCCCGACCTCCGTCGCCTGCGAGGCCTGCAAGGGCGTCGGTGCGGAAGGCGGTGCCTCCTCCGGCGTGCAGACCTGCTCGGGCTGCGGCGGGGCGGGCAAGGTCCGGGCGCAGCAGGGCTTCTTCCTGATCGAGCGGACCTGCCCGACCTGCGGCGGGTCCGGCCGCACCATCAAGAACCCCTGCAAGGTCTGCCAGGGCGCGGGGCGCGTGCAGCGCGACCGGACGCTCAACGTCTCGATCCCGCCCGGGGTGGAGGACGGCACGCGCATCCGCCTGGCCGGGGAAGGCGAGGCCGGGCTGCGCGGCGCGCCGGCAGGCGACCTGTATGTCGATGTCGCGGTCAAGCCGCACCCGATCTTCCAGCGCGACGGTGCCAACATCTTCATCCGCGTCCCGCTGCGCATGACCCAGGCGGCGCTTGGCGGGCATGTCGAGGTGCCCTCGATCGACGGCGGCCGCGCGCGCGTGACGATCCCCGCTGGCAGCCAGACGGGCGACCAGTTCCGCCTGCGCGGCAAGGGCTTCTCCGTGCTGCGGTCCGCCGCGCGCGGGGACATGTACGTGCAGGTGAGCGTAGAGACGCCGCAGAACCTGACGCAGAAGCAGCGCGAGCTGCTCGAGCAGTTCGAGGCCGAGGCGGTGAAGGGCGGCAAGACCCACCCCGAAAGCGAGGGCTTCTTCGCCAAGGTGAAGGAGTTCTGGGACGGGCTGGGCCGTTAGCCTACCGAGGGGGCGTCGCCCATCGGGCGCGAGGGGGCTTCGCCCCCTCGAACTCCCCCACGAGGGGCCGAAAGGCCTCTGGACACCATCACCGGACCACCCGCGGAAGTCGGGCGCGAGGGATCGGTTTCCAAAGTCCTTTCGGCCTTTGGCGGGGAAAGGGGCGGCGACCCCTCTCCGCCACGCCACCTTGACCCGCGCGCCAACCCCTCGCACAGGCTGCGCGACCAGCCACGGGAGCGCGCCATGACCATCCGCATCGGCATCGCCGGCATCGCCGGCCGCATGGGCCGCCTGCTCGCCGAGGAAGTGCCGGCCGCCGGCGCGATCCTCGCCGGGGGCACCTGCCGTTCCGGCGCCGCGCCGGCGGGCGTGCCCGTTCTGGCGGACATGGAGGCGCTCTGCGCCGCGTCCGACGTGGTGATCGACTTCACCCATGCCGCGGCGGCGCGCGCGCATGCCGCGGCCGCGGCCGCCTCCGGCACGCCCTATGTCCTCGGCAGTTCCGGCCTGTCGGCCGAGGAGGAAGCCGCGGTGACGGACGCGGCGAAGCGCATCCCCATCGTCTACGCCGCGAACTTCGCCCCCGGCGTGAACCTGTTCCTCGCGATCGCGGAGCGCATGGCCGCCGCCCTGCCGCCGGCGCAGTACGACGCCGAGATCGTCGAGATGCACCACCGGCAGAAGGTCGATGCGCCGTCGGGCACCGCGGTCGCGCTCGGCCGCGCGGTCGCGGCGGGCCGCGGCACGACGCTCGAGGATGCGGGGCGCGAGAGCGGGC
>NZ_JACADQ010000243.1 GCF_016106015.1 Neoroseomonas rubea | reverse complement strand
AGAACCTCCCCCGCGCCCCCTCCCTTCTTTGGATACCTGGCACCGCCCCTTGCGGTCCGTCCCCAATTGGCAAAGAAGGTTGAGGGGGGTTCGGGGGGAGAAGTTCCCTTCTCCCCCCGCCTTCCTGGGAGACTCTGATGCGCGCCTTGCGCCTGCACGCCGACCGCGACCTGCGCCTTGAGGAGGTCCCGCCCCCGCCGCCCCCCGGCCCGGGCGAGGTGACGCTGCGCATCCATGCGGTGGCGCTGAACCACATTGATGTCTGGGGCTTCCGCGGGATGGCCTTTGCCAAGCGGGAGATGCCGCTGATCGTGGGCGCGGAGGCGGTGGGCGAGGTCGTGGCCGTCGGCGAGGGCGTCACGACCTGGAAGGTGGGCGACCGCGCTGCACCCTATGGCGCGCTGACCTGCGGGACCTGCCGCCGCTGCCTCAAGGGCGAGGACAACCTCTGCGAGAATGTCCGCGGCGTGAAGGGCTTCCATGTCGGCGGCTTCGCCTGCGAGCTGGTGAACCAGGAAGCGCGGCTGCTGGTGCGCGTGCCCGACGGGCTGTCGTGGGAGGACGCCTCCTGCGGCACCATCACCTTCTCCACCGTCGAGCACATGCTGTTCGACAATGCGAAGCTGGAACCGGGCGAGACGATCCTGGTGCATGCGGCGGGATCGGGCATCGGCACCGTCGCGGTGCGCATCGCAAAGGACATGGGCTGCACCGTGATCGCGACCGCAGGCGACGACGAGAAATGCGCCAAGGCGCGCGCGCTGGGCGCCGACCATGTGGTGAACTACTCCACGCAGAACTTCCCGACCGTCGCGCGGCGCGTGACGAACAAGGTCGGCGTGGACGTGGTGTTCGAGCATGTGGGCGCCGCGACCTGGGCGGGCAGCCTGCTGGCGCTGCGCATGGGCGGGCGGCTCGTCACCTGCGGCTCGACCAGCGGCGTCAGCGCCGAGACGAACCTGATGATGATCTTCCAGCGGCAGCTGCGCATCTTCGGGTCCTTCGGCGCGTCGATGCGCAACATCGCCGATGGCTACGCCAAGATGGCGCGCGGCATCCTGCCGGTGCTGGACACGGTGCTGCCGATCGAGCGGTTCGAGGACGGGCTCGCGCGGCTCGAGAGCCGCCGCGTCTTCGGGAAGATCGTTGTTACGCTTTAAGTACAGGCTGTGGCGCATCGCGGATGCGGCCTTCGGGCTGCTGATGCGCGGCGTCTTCGCGCTGCTGCGCCTGCTCGGGCCCGATCGCGGCCCGGGGATCGGCGCGGCGCTTGCACGCGCGCTCGGGCCGCTGACCTCGGCCAACAGGATCGCGCGGGAGAACATTGCCGCCGCCTTCCCGGAGAAGACCGAGGCCGATCGCGCGGAGATCCTGCGGGAGGCGTGGGACAATCTCGGCCGCGTCGCCTGCGAATACGTCCATATGGACCGGATCTGGGACTTCGACCCCGCCAATCCGGGTGCTGGGCGCATCACGGCCACGCCCGAGACCGTCGCGCTCTATGAAAGGCTGCGGGAGGACGGCAAGCCCGCGATCGTCTTCTCCGCCCATCTGGCGAACTGGGAATTGCCCGCGATCGCGGCCGCGCGGCACGGGATCGACAGCGCGGTGCTGTATCGCACCCCGAACAGCCCCGCGGTCGCCAAGGAGATCCTCCGCCTGCGCCAGGACAGCATGGGCACGCTGGTCGCGGCGGGCATGAGCGCGCCCTTCAAGCTGGCCAAGGCGCTGGAGCGCGGCCAGCACATCGGCATGCTGGTGGACCAGCGCTTCGGCCGCGGCCCGCGCATCACCTTCATGGGCCGCCCGGCCTTCGCCAACCCGCTGCTGGCGCAACTCGCCCGCCGCTTCGACTGCCCCGTGCACGGCGCGCGCGCCATCCGCCTGCCCGGCGGCCGCTTCCGGCTCGACCTGACGGAGGAGATCGCCCTGCCGCGCGACGCGGAAGGGCTAATCGACGTGGAGGGCGCGACCCAGGCGATGAACACGGTGATCGAGGGCTGGGTGCGGGAACATCCGGGCCAGTGGCTGTGGATGCATCGGCGCTGGCGTTAGCGCCGATGCCGGCCCGGACCGCCTCCGCGACCGGGTGATCCGCGGCACGGCATCGGCGCGCGGCGGGTGGGACATTCGCCGCGCAGCCCCGCGGAGCCTTGCCATGGACCTGTCCCCCCGCCGCCGCAGGATCCTCGACCGGATCGTGCCGAGCGTCGTCCCCAGCGTCTCCGGCACTGCGGCCTTCCGCAAGATCGATGCGCGATGGGCGCCCAATGCCGGCTACACCACCTGCGGCGGGCTGCCGGCCTATGTGGCGGGCATGCTCGGCCTGACGGCGGAGGGTGCCGCGACGCGCATCAACACCGGCGGCGGCCTGGCGGGGATGCGCAACGCCGGCATCGCCACCGGGTCCTGGGTCCACAACGGCGCCGGAGAGCGCCGCCGCGCGATCATGGCCGGCGGCCAGCCCGCGCGGCTGAAGCCGGGGGATTTCTACCTTCTGTGCAGCGGCAGCGCGGAGCGGCACGAGACGGGCTGCAACTGCATCGCGCCCGTGAAGCCGGAGGAGGCCAACAAGTACAAGGGTGCGACGATCGAGCATGTCGGCATCATCGTCAGCGCCGCGGGCAACCTCTGGCGCACCGCAGATGCCGGGCAGGGGAACCAGCAGGTGCAGCTCGCCCTATATATCTGGCGCCAGTTCAATCCGGCAACGCAGCAGATTGCCGGGGAGAGCGACAGGTTCGGCAAGCCGATGCGCCGGCTCTGCGGCTGGATCGACGTGGATCGATTCCCCTTCCTGACCTGACCGGGACGCCCGAGACTCCGCCGCGAGGCCAGGCGGAGGCGACGGGCGATGCGGCAGGCGATGGTGAAGGCGGGCGTGCTCGAGGTGGCGGTGGAACTGCACGGGCCGGCGGATGGGCCGCCCGTGATCCTGCTGCATGGCTTCCCCGACGATGCGCGGGCCTGGGACGGGGTGGCGCCGGCGCTGGCCGCGGCGGGTCATTTCGTGGTGGTGCCCTATCTGCGCGGCTACGGGCCGACGCGCTTCCTGGATGCGGCAACGCCGCGATCCGGGCAGCAGGCGGCGCTGGGGGCGGACCTGCTGGCGCTGATGGATGCGATGGGCATCGGGCGGGCGCTGCTTGCCGGCTATGACTGGGGCGGGCGGGCGGCCTGCGTGGTGTCGGCGCTGTGGCCGGAGCGTGTGGCCGGGCTGGTCTCCGCCAATGGCTACAACATCCAGGACATTGCGGGCTCGATCCGGCCGGCGCCGGCGGAGCAGGAACAGCGCTACTGGTACCAATGGTATCTTCACACCGACCGGGGGGCGGCGGGGCTGGCGGCCGACCGGGACGGGTTCTGTCGCCTTCTCTGGCGTTCATGGTCCCCGGGGTGGCGGTTCACGGATGCCGAATACGCGCGCACGGCGGAAAGCTTCCGTAACCCCGATTTCGTTGACGTTTCCGTTCACTCGTACCGCCATCGGCACCGCGCCGCGGCCGGAGACCCGGCTCTGGACGCGATCGAGGCGCGTTTGGCGGCCCGCCCGAAGATCACAATTTCGTGTGTTGTCTTGCACGGCGCGGAGGACGGGGTCGATCCGCCTGCGAACAGCATCGGCTGTGAATCGCGGTTTTCCGGCCTTTTCCGGCGGGAGGTGATTCCGGGGGCGGGTCACTTTATCCCCCGCGAGGCACCGCAACCCTGGGTGGTATCCCTGCTCGGTCTAGGCATACCGTGAAGTGTCGCTGAACGTCGCGTTCTTAACCTATCTGATCGTTTAAATTGTCTAGGTCTCATTCTTGAGAGGTTAAATGGCGAAAATTCGCTTGATGATACCCGTCCTGGTGGTATCCTCATCTCACGGAACGAGAGGACACCAAAATGCGCGTCTTATTGGTTGAAGATGATCTCACCACAGCACGCGGCATCACAATGATGCTCCGTCAGGGCGCCATGATCGTCGACACGGCCGACACGGGCGAGGAGGCGGTCGAACTGGCCCGCCTCTATGACTACGACATCGTCATCCTCGACCTGATCCTGCCCGACATCGACGGATCCGAGGTCGTCCGCCGCCTCCGCGCCGCGCGCATCGAGACGCCGGTCCTCATCCTCTCGGGCGTCTCCCGCCCCCAGACCAAGGTGAAGGTCTTCGGCATGGGCGCCGACGACTTCATCACCAAGCCCTTCGACCAGCAGGAACTGGTGGCCCGCATCCAGGCCATCGTGCGCCGCGCCAAGGGCTTCAGCCAGCCGACGCTGGCCGTCGGCCCGCTCAACCTCAACCTCGGCTCGCGCGAGGTCACCGTGTCCGGCAAGACCGTGCACCTGACCGGCAAGGAATACGCCATCCTGGAACTGCTCGCGCTCCGCAAGGGCGTGGTCATGACGAAGGAGGCCTTCCTCAACCACCTCTACGGCGGCATCGACGAGCCTGAGGTGAAGATCATCGACGTCTTCATCTGCAAGCTGCGCAAGAAGCTCACCCAGGCCGGCGCGCCCGACCTGATCGGCACGGTCTGGGGCCGCGGCTACGTGCTGCGCGAACCGAACCAGGGCCGCACCCCCGCCTGGCAGGCGCCCGCCGTCGGCACCGCCGCGAGCCTGGACGTGCGCGCCGCCTGACATCCTTCTCTCCCCCGGCCAAAAGGGCCGGACTTCTCGGTTCCCAACTCGCGCCGCGGAAAATCCGCGGCGCGATTTTTTTGTCCCCCCCGCCAGGACGCGGCGGACGACAGCCCGCAGCCGCGGCTCGGTCGTCGCTCGTCGCAGGATCCTGCCACCGCGAATGCGGGAAGATCGCATCAGGCCGGACGCGACCCTGATGCAGGCCGCATGACGGCCGAAGCATCGCCGGACGCGATGCGCGTCTGCCGCGAGACCACAGGCGACCGGCCGCGCGAAGCGTCCCGCACAGCGGGCCAAGGCGTGATGCGAAGGCGCTGTTCGCGCCTTCGCCGCGTGTCTCAGCCGGCCTTCGCCGTCGCCCGCGCGGGCTCGTACACGCCGCGCTCGCCCGGCGCCGGAACCAGCCGCTCGGTCAGGCCGAGCACCGTCTCCGCGCCGCCGAGATAGACCACGCCATCCGGCGCCAGCATCCCCGCCAGCGTGCCGAGCACGCGCGACTTGGTCGGCGCGTCGAAATAGATCAGCACGTTGCGGCAGAAGATGATGTCGAAGCGCCCAAGCGTGCGCGGATCCTCCATCAGGTTGAAGAACTGCCAGCGCACCTGCGCGCGCAGCTCGGGCGCCACGCGCCAGCGCTGCCCCTCCTGCCGGAAATGCTTCACCAGCATCGTCACCGGCAGGCCGCGCTGCACCTCGAACTGGGTGAAGACGCCTTCCTGCGCGCGATCGAGCATCTCGCGCGAAATGTCGGTGCCGAGGATGTCGAGCTTCCGCCCGCCGAGCGCCGGGCCGAGCTCGGCCGCGGTCATCGCGATCGAATAGGCTTCCTGGCCGGAGGAACAGGCCGCCGACCAGACCCGGATCGGCTGGCCGGGCGGGCGCGCCGCCGCCAGCTTCGGCAGCAGCTTCTTCAGATGCTCGAAGGGCTTGCCGTCGCGGAAGAAGGAACTCTCATTGGTGGTGAGCGCCTCCACCACTTCCGCGGCCAGCGCCTCGGCCCGCGGCGCGCGCAGGCGCACGGCCAGCGCGTCGAGACCCTGCAGCGACTCGCGCCGCAGCATGGGGCCAAGCCGGGTCTCGAGCATGTAGCCCTTGTCCGCGGTCAGCACGATGCCTGACCGTGCCTTCACCAGGCCGGCAAGGAAGTTGAAGCTGTCCGGCGTCATGCGATCACCCTTTCGGCCGCGATCGCGGCAATGCGGTCCGCCAGCGCCTCGGGCGGCGCCAGCAGGGTCGGCAGGCCCGCCCGCGCAACGGCGCCGGGCATGCCCCAAACCACGGAACTGGCCTCGTCCTGGGCCAGGATCTCGCCGCCCGCCGCAGCGACGGCGCGGCAGCCGGCAAGCCCGTCATGGCCCATGCCCGTCAGGATCACGGCCGTGATCCTGCCGCCCGCTGCCTTGACCGCGCTGCGCAGCATCGGGTCCACCGCGGGGCGGCAGAAATTCTCTGGCGGATCGCTCGTCAGCCGCGCGCGGAACGCGCCCTGCTGCCCTTCGACCAGCAGGTGCCGGTCGCCGGGCGCAAGGTAGATCCGCCCGGCGGCGAGCGCCTCGCCATCGACCGCCTCAGCACAGCGCAGCGTGCCGAGCCGGTCGAGATGCTCGGCCAGCATGGTCGTGAAGCCGGGCGGCATGTGCTGCACCACCACGACAGGCAGGGGCAGCCGCGGCAGCCGCTTCACCAGCGCGGCAAGCGCCTGCGGCCCGCCGGTCGAACAGCCGATCGCGATCAGGTGCGGGCGGCCGGCGGACGCGACTCGCGCGCCGCGCGCC
>NZ_JACADQ010000242.1 GCF_016106015.1 Neoroseomonas rubea | reverse complement strand
CAGCTGGCGGGGCGGCGGTAGAAGCGGGGGGAGAAGGGAACTTCTCCCCCCGCACCCCCCTCAACCTTCTTTGAATTCAAAGAAGGGAGGGGGGCTCGGGGGAGGTTCCCCTCCCCCCACCTTTCTCAGGCAATCGCATACACATCATAGGTCGGCCCGCTCGGCGGCCGCTGCCCCACGCCCACGGCGATGATCTTGTTCATCCAGGCCAGCTCCGCCGCCCCCGTCTCGAACCGCACGGCGGTGCGGAAGTAGTACTCGGACGGATCGACCGCCTGGCCCGAGTTGAGCCGCGCGAGCACCTCCGGCGAGCCCGTGCGGATGCCCGTGTAGTGCATGTAGACGATGCCCCCGCTCTCGGCCTTCAGCGTCAGGCGCACATCCATATGCGCCGTGCCGTCGGCATCGACGCGCAGCCAGTCGGCGGCGGTGCCGGGCAGCACCTCACCCTTGAAGCGCGGCCCCTCGGCCGTGCCGCCGGTGACGGGCACGATGCGCAGTTCGCCGTTGCGCGTCGCGCCCACGGATTGCGGTGCGCCGACGGACAGCACCACGCGGAACAGGAACTCGGTCTTGAGCGGCAGCGGCGTCATGGCGTTCTCCCCTGAATTGACGAGGCGGGGAGGATGCCGCGACGTCAGCGTTGCCGCCAGGGCAGCCCGTCCGCCTTCCAGCCGGCGACCTTGCCGCGATGGCCTTCCGCATCCACCGGGCCTTCGAAGCCGTCCGCCACGTTGAAGGCATGCGGGAAGCCCGCCGCCTGCGCCGCCTGGCCCGCGGCGAGCGAACGCGCGCCGGACCGGCAGATGAAGTAGATGCGGTGCAGCGGCGTCAGCCCCGCCTTGTGCAGATGGTCCGCGAAATGGGAGTTCATCTGCATCGTCGGGTAGAGCTGCCAGGGAATGAGCACCGGCTGCTTGCCGAGGCTCGCCAGGTCCGGAATGCCGACGAAGTTCCATTCCGCATCGGTGCGCACGTCGACGAGGGCCGCCTGCGGGTCGTCGCGCAGCGCGGCCCAGGTCTCCTCGGGGCTGATATCCGGCACGCCTGCCACGGTGGTGTCCTCGCGCTGATCGGGCGGCATACATGGTGCAGCGCGGGATCAAGGGCAACAACGGTGCTGGCAGCGATCCCCCCGGGCGCCTACATCACATGCTGACGCGTGACGGATTCCCTCAGCCCATGGCTTCCCCCGCACTGGCATCCCAGGAAGATCGTGCTGCCGCCACCCGCCAGAGGATCCTGGAGGTGGCGGAAGGGCTGTTCCGCGCCATCGGCTACCAGAAGACCGCGGTCGCCGACATCGCGCGCGAACTCGGCATGTCGCCTGCGAACGTCTACCTCTTCTTCCCGTCGAAAAGCGCGATCAACGAGGCGATCACGGCGCGGCTGCTGGAAGGCGTGGCAAGCGACCTGGAGGCGATCGCCGACGGGCCGGGCGCGGCCCCTGACCGGCTGCGCGCCATGCTGCGCGCGCTGCACGCGCGGCACCTGGCGCTGTTCTTCTCCCAGAAGCGGATGCACGACATGGTCTCCGCGGCGATGAGCGAGCATTGGGGCGTGATCTCCGGCTTCATCGCTCGGATCGAGGCCGCGATGGGCCGCGTGATCGCCGACGGCGCCCGGCGGGGCGAATTCGCCCCGATCGACCCGGCGGAGGGCGCGCGGATGCTCAAGCAGGCGACGCTGTGCTGGACACATCCGGTGCTGATCGCGGATGCGATGGACAAGCGGCAGGTCGAGGAAGCGCAGATGGCGGGCGAGTTGGACGGGATGCTCGACCTGCTGATCCGGGGGCTGAGGCCTGACTCCTGATCACTGACGAATATTGACTTTCGTCAGTTCGTATGCGATTCCCTGGGACATCCCAGGAGACCCGCCATGCGCGCCGCCCTGTCCGCCCTTGCCGCCCTCGCCCTTCTTCCCGCCTGCCGCGACGGCGGGCCCCAGGCCGCGGCGCCGGAACCACCGCGGCCCGTCCAGGTGGCGGAAATCCGCTTCGCCCCCGCCGAACAGCCCCGCGCCTTCGCCGGCGTGGTGAAGGCACGGCGGGAAGCCGACATCGCCTTCCGCGCAGGCGGGCGCATCGCCGTCCGGCTCGTCGATGTCGGCGCCACGGTGGTCGCGGGGCAGGAACTGGCCAGGCTCGACCCCGCCGACATCGCGCTCGCCATGCGCGCCGCCGAAGCCGACCTCGCCGCGGCGGAAGCCGAGATGCGCCGTGCGCTGGCGGACGCCGACCGGTCCCGCCGCCTGCTCGCCGCCGGGCATGTCGCCGCCGCCTTCGACGACCAGCGCCAGGCCACCGCGCGCAGCGCGGAGGAACGCACGGCCTCGGCCCGGGCGTCGCTGGCGCTCGCGCGCAACCGGCTGGAGCACACCATCCTCCGCGCCCCGACCGATGGCGTCATCACGGCGCTGCTCGCCGAATCGGGCCAGGTGGTGGCGGACGGCCAGGCCGTGCTGCGCATGGCCGACCCGGCCGAGCGCGAGGTGATGGTGCAGGTGCCCGAAGGCGCGCTGCCCGGCCTGCTCGCCGCGACCGCCGAGGCCGTGCTCTGGGCGCGGCCCGACCGGCCCATCGCCGCGCGGCTGCGCGAAGTCGCCCCCCAGGCCGACCCGATGCTGCGCACCTATGCCGCGCGCTTCACGCTGCCGGAGGCGCCCGACTGGGCCGCGCTCGGCATGACGGGGACCATCCGCCTGCGCGCGGAGTCCGCCCCGGTCGCGCTGCTGCCGGCCTCGGCCCTGCACGACCGCGGCCAGGGGCCGATGGTGTGGAAGGTGGAGGGCGCGCGGCTGATTGCCGTGCCGGTGGAGGTCGCCTCCCTCGGCGTGACACAGGTCGCGCTGCGCGGCGCGCTGGCGGAAGGGGACAAGGTGGTCGCCCTCGGCCCGCAGCTGCTCGATGCCGGCACGCCGGTGCGCGTCGTGCAGACGCGCGCGCTCGCGACCCTGCGCTGAGGGGCCGCCGCCATGGGCTTCAACCTCTCCGACTGGGGCGTGCGCAACGGGGCGCTGACGCTCTTCCTGATCCTGATGCTCGGCGCGGCGGGGGCGATGGCCTATCTGCGCCTCGGCCGCGCCGAGGACCCCGGCTTCACCATCAAGGTCATGGTCGTCACCGCGCAATGGCCGGGTGCCACGGCCGAGGAGATGCAGCGCCACGTCGCCGACCCGATCGAAAGCCGCCTTCAGGACCTGCCCTGGCTCGACCGGGTGGAAACCTTCACCCGCCCCGGCCAGGCGGTGATGACCGTGGTGCTGCGCGACACGACGCCGCCCGCCCAGGTGCAGGGCCTGTGGTACCAGGTGCGCAAGAAGGTCGGGGACATGCGCCACACCCTGCCCGGCGGCGTGCAGGGCCCCTTCTTCGACGACGAGTATTCCGACGTCTGGTCGGCGATCTACGCCGTGGCCGGCGCGGACAATGCGGAACTGATCCGCCAGGCGGACCGCATCCGCGCCCGCCTGCTGCGCGTGCCCGGCGTGGACAAGGTGCGCATCTTCGGCGAGCAGCCGCAGCGCATCCATGTCGAGGTCGCGCATGCGCGCCTTGCCTCGCTCGGCCTGCAGCCGCAGGCGATCCTCGACGCGCTGGCGCGGCATAACCCGGTCGCCCCCGCCGGCGTGGTGGAGGGCGAGGCCACGCGGCTGCATCTGCGCCTCGGCAGCGGCTTCGACGGGCTGGCCGCCATCCGCGACGTTCCGGTCGCAGCCCAGGGTCGCTCGCTGCGCCTGGGCGACATCGCGGAGGTGACACGCGGCTTCGCCGACCCGCCTTCGACCGGCATCCGCCAGGGCGGGCAGGATGCGGTGCTGCTCGCCATCGGCAAGCAGCCGGGGGTGAACGTGGTCACGCTCGGCGCCGATCTCGCCCGTGCGATGGAGGCCGAGCGCCGCGTCATCCCGACCGGCATCGCGGTGACGCAGATCGTCGACCAGGCCGGCGTGGTGCAGGACAGCGTCTCGGAATTCCTGCTGAAATTCGCCGCGGCGCTGGGCGTCGTGATGCTCGTCTCCTTCCTCTCGCTCGGGCTGCGGGCGGGGGTGATCGTCGCACTCTCCGTGCCGCTGACGCTCGCCATCGTCTTCATCGTCATGCTGGCGACGGGGATGGAGCTGGAACGCGTGACGCTCGGCGCGCTGATCCTCTCCCTCGGCCTGCTGGTGGACGACGCGATCATCGCCATCGAGGCGATGGTGGTGAAGCTCGAGGAAGGCTGGACGCGCGCCAGGGCGGCGACCTTCGCCTGGACCTCGACGGCGGGGCCGATGCTGTCGGGCACGCTGGTCACCGTCGCGGGCTTCCTGCCGGTGGGCTTCGCGCGATCCACCGCGGGGGAATATGCGGGCGGCATCTTCTGGGTGGTGGGCTTCGCGCTGATCGCATCCTGGTTCGTCGCGGTGCTGTTCACGCCCTGGCTCGGGGTGAAGCTGCTGCCCGCGCCGAAGCGGGGTGGGCACGGGCATGGCTATGACGGGCCGGGCTATCGCGCCTTCCGACGCGTCGTGGGCTGGTGCGTGGACCATCGCCTCATCGTCATCGGCACGACGCTGGTCGTGCTGGTCGCGGGCTTCTCGGCGATGGGCGCGGTGCGCCAGCAATTCTTCCCGACCTCCGCGCGGCTCGAACTGCTGGTGGACGTCACGCTGCGCCAGGGGGCGGGGCAAGGTGCGACGCTCGCCGCCGCGCGGCGGATCGAGCAGGCGCTGGAGGGCGACGCGGATGCGCGGCTCGTCACCACCTATCTCGGCCAGGGCAGTCCGCGCTTCTTCCTCGCGCTGAACCCCGACCTGCCGAACGAGGCCTTCGCGAAGCTGGTGGTCCAGGCGCGCGACGTCCCCGCCCGCGAGCGGCTGCGCGCGCGGCTCATCGGGCTGGTGGAGCAGGGCCTGGTGCCGGAGGCGCGGGTGCGCGTCTCCCGCCTCGATTTCGGCCCGCCGGTCGGCCACCCGGTGCAGTTCCGCGTGCATGGGGACGACCCGGCGGCGCTGCGCGCGGCGGCGGAGGAGGTGATGGCGGTGATGCGCGCCACCCCCGGCACGCGCGACGTCTCCCTCGCCTGGGGCGAACGCGCCCCGTCGCTGCGGCTCGAACTGGACCGTGCGCGCGTGGCGGAACTCGGCCTGTCGCCGCAACAGGTCGCCTCCTCCCTGCAATTGCTGCTGACCGGCGTGACGGCGACGCAGCACCGCGAAGGCAACCGCCTGGTGGACGTGGTGCTGCGCGCCCCGGCCGCCGAGCGCCTGACCATGGACACGCTCGCCGACCTCTCGCTCGGCACGCCGGCGGGGCCGGTGCCGCTTTCCCAGGTGGCGCGGCTGGTGCCGGAGGCGGAGGAGCCGATCCTGTTCCGCCGCAACCGCGAAGCCTATCTGACCGTGCGCGCCGACATCGCCCCCGGCCTCCAGGCGCCCGATGTCAGCGCCGCGGTCGCCGCGCGGCTCGCACCCGTAATCGAGCGCCTGCCGGTCGGCCTGCGCATCGAGGCCGGCGGCGCGGCCGAGGAATCGGGCAAGGCGAATGCGGCGCTGTTCGCGATGTTCCCGCTGATGGTCGCGGCGATGCTGCTGCTGCTGATGGCGCAGCTGCGCCATTTCGGCCGCACCGCGCTGGTCTTCGTCACCGCCCCGCTCGGCATCCCGGGGGCGGCCTTCGCGCTGCTGGCGATGGATGCGCCCTTCGGCTTCGTCGCCCTGCTCGGCGTCATCGCGCTGGCGGGGATGGTGATGCGCAACACGCAGATCCTGGTCGACCAGGTGCGGCAGGACCTCGAGGCCGGGGTGGCGCTGCGCGCGGCCATCATCGAGAGCACGGTCCGCCGCGCGCGCCCGGTGCTGCTGACCGCGCTCGCCGCCGTGCTCGCCTTCGTGCCGCTGACGCTGTCGGTGTTCTGGGGGCCGATGGCGATCGCGATGATCGGCGGGCTGTCGCTCGCGACCTTCGCGACGCTGCTGGTGGTGCCCGCCCTGTATGCGCTTGCCCTGCCCTGGCGGCGGGCGCGGGCGGTGCCGGTGGCGGGTGCGGCGCTGGCGCCGGCGGAATAGCGGGCCATACTCAGGGCATGGCCGCTCCGCGCATCCCGGTCCTCGCGGCCGCCTCCTTCGCCACCGCGACGCAATCCTTCGTCTTTGCGGGGCTGCTGGCGGAGATGGCGGCGGACCTCGCCGTGCCGGTCGCGACGGCGGGGCAGCTCGCCACGGTCTATGCGCTGGCCTTCGCGCTGGCCGCGCCGCCGGTCGCGGCCCTGCTCGCGCGGCGCGAAAGGCGGGGCGTGATGGTCCTCGCCCTTCTCGTGCTCGCCGCGCTCAACCTCGCCATCGTCGCAGTCGCGGCCTTCCCGGCGCTGCTCGGGCTGCGCGTCGCGGCGGGCGTCGCGGCGAACGGAAGAGCACACGCCTGAATCCAGTCACACCTGAAACCGGGATGCCCGCCGCCGC
>NZ_JACADQ010000241.1 GCF_016106015.1 Neoroseomonas rubea | reverse complement strand
CGCGGCTCACGGCGGGAGAGGTGGCGCGGCTGTCCGCGCCGCTCCGCTTCGGCCTGCTCGCGCTGCGCCTCGAAGGGCTCGGCGCGGCGCCCGCCCAGGTCGCGATCGCGCGCGCGGAGGGTGACGCGCCGCCGATCGAGGTGCCGGCCGGGGCCGGCGCGGGCATTCCCCTCGCGCCCGGTCGCTACCGGATCCTCGGCGAGGCGGAGGGCGGGCGCGCCGTCGCGGAGGTGGAGATCGAGGCGGGACGGATCACGTCGCTGACCCTTCATGCAGGAATGTCCGGCTCCGAAACGATGCATTTACGGAACGCTCCCTAGGATCCCCTCCGAAGGCGCGTCGCGATCCGCGGCGCGTCCAAGGAAGGAGCCGGGGCATGTTCGTCAGACGCACGAAATCGGAGGCGCCGCTGGCGCGGATCGCCGCGCTCGAGGCACTCGGCGCGAAGGTGATGATCGCGGACAACGATCTCAACATCACCTACGTCAATCCCGCCGCCATGGCGCTGCTGGCCGCGGCGGAAGCAGACCTCAGGCGCGAGCTGCCGCGCTTCAAGGCCGCCGCGCTCGTGGGCAGCAACATCGACGTCTTCCACAAGAACCCGACCCACCAGCGCACCATGCTGACGCGGCTCGACAAGCCGCACGCGGCGTCCATCCGGATCGCCGACAGCATGTTCGACCTGCTGGTCACGCCGCTGACCGACAAGGGCGCGCGGCTCGGATACAGCGTCGAATGGACGGATGCGCGGGCGATGCGCATCGTGCGCGACCAGGCGGCGCAGCTCAGCGCGATCGAGCGCAACCAGGCCGCGATCGAATTCGACGTCGACGGCACCATCCTGCGCGCCAACGCGAACTTCCTGGCGCTGATGGGCTACACGGCCGAGGAACTGGCCGGCCGGCACCACAGCATCTTCATCGACCCCGTCCACGTGGCGTCGGAGGAATACCGCGCCTTCTGGCCGAGCCTCGCCGGCGGCACCTACAACGCCGGGCGCTTCCGCCGTCTCGCCAAGGGCGGCCGCACGGTGTGGATCGAAGGCGCCTACAACCCCATCGCGGACGAGACGGGCCGCATCACCAAGGTGGTGAAGTTCGCCCATGAGGTCACGGCGCAGATGGAGGTGCAGGAGCATCTGCGCCAGCTGATCGACTCGATGACGGCGGCGATCGGCCATTCCGCCGACGCGGCGCGCAACGTGACGGCCGCTGCCGAAAGCACCGCGGGCAATGTGCGGGAGGTCGCCGCGGGGAGCGAGCAGCTCGCGGCCGCCGCGGGCTCGATCGCCGAGGCCATGGCGCAGAGCCAGACCGCCGCACAGGGCGCGCTCGAGCAGGCGGTCGAGGTCGGCCGCAGCGCCGACGCGATGGCCGCCGCGGCGCAGTCCATGACCGGCATCGTCGAGGCGATCGGCACTATCGCCAGCCAGATCAACCTGCTCGCGCTGAACGCCACGATCGAATCGGCGCGCGCGGGGGATGCCGGCAAGGGCTTCGCGGTCGTCGCCTCGGAGGTGAAGAACCTCGCCGTCCAGGCCGCCCGCGCCACCGAGCAGATCAAGACCGAGATCAACCAGGTGCAGGCGACGTCCCGGGGCGTCGCGACCGCGCTCGCCGGCATCCGCGCCGCCGTCACGACCGTGACGGAGAATGTCGGCACGACGGCGGCCGCGGTGCAGGAGCAGGAGGCGACGACGCGCGGCATGTCCGGCAACATGCGCAGCGCGGCCGAGGCCGTCGCCAGCGTGAACATGAGCATCGCCGAGGTGAACACCGCCGTCAGCCAGGTGGCCGAGGCGGTGAAGCGCACGCAGGAGCAGGCGCAGCGGCTGGGAAAATAGGGCAGGATCCGATCGGCCGGAGCCGGCCGATCCGATGCCTCAGCCTAGGAAGGCGCCCGGTCCGCCGCGCAAAATCCGGGTCACCCCGATCCGGCATGATCGCGGCGTGCCCCGGCCGTCCCGGTCGCGTCGTCAGCGATCGGCCGCGTCCCAGTCCACGCCCGACAGCGCGGCCACCGTCTCCGCCACGCGCTCGACCAGCAGCGCCGCATGCTCCTCCAACCGGTCGGCCCGCATGCGGTCCCAGCCGCCCATCCCCATCGTGATGCCGAGCAGCGACGCGTCGGACACGGCGTAGCGCATCCGCTGCTCCGGCAGCCGCACCACCTGGACGGACCAGCGCAGCCCCTGACCGCGGCTCGCCGTGTCCATCCACAGCCGCATCGGCACCGGGGCGCGCGCGGCGATCATCAGGAACTCGGCGCGGCCCAGGGCGACCGGCTTGTCTCCGAAGCGGGCGGCCAGCATCGGGAACAGCACCTTGCGCAGCGCGGCCGTCGTCGGCAGGTGGGCCATGCCCGACAGCGGCCCGCCTTCCCGATGGCGGTCGCAGGCGGCGAAGAACGCCGCCCTCTCCTCGACCGGCAACTCCCCCATCGCGAGTCGCGTGAGGAGGTCGAGGTCCCAGCGACGAGGTTCCGCCGCGACTTCGACCGCCACTGTGCGGACCCGTTCGCAGGGCGTGCGCGCCAGCCTGGCGAGGCCGTCCGCCAGCTCGCGGTCCCACATCGCGCGGACGATTCCGCGCAGGGCGGCCGGCACGGCGATCACGCAGCCGCCGATCGTCGCCGGCCGTGCGCGCAGCGTCGCGCCGCAGGCGCGCCACACCCAAAGGCCGCGCTGCTCATGCGATCGTCTCCAGCAATTCGCACAGCGTCGCGCAGCGCGGCGCCAGGTCGCGCCACAGGATGTGCTCGAAGGGCGCGTGCGCCCCCGCCCCCGTGCAGCCCAGGCCATCGAGCGTGGGGACGCCCATCGCCGCGGTGAAGTTGCCGTCCGACCCGCCGCCGCGATGCGCCTTGGGCAGGTCGTAGCCATGCTTCGCCGCGATGCCGCGCGCCATCTCGTGCAGCGCCGTGATCTCCGGCGTCTCGACCATGGGCGGGCGGTTCATGCCCCCCTCCACCTCGATGCGGATGCCGTCCGCCTCGCCGGCCATGCCGAGGATGATGCGCTCGATCCGCTCGCCCTCGGGGATGGAGGTGACGCGGCAGTCGATCTCGCAGCCCGCTTCCGGCGGCACGACGTTCGGCCGCGTGCCGCCCCAGATCGGCGCGACGTTGGTCGTCGTCCCGCCGGCGAGGTCGGTCAGCGCATGGATCTCGAGGATCTTCTTCGCCAGCGCCACCACCGCGCTGCGGCCATCCTGCCAGTTGCCGCCGGCATGGGCCGAAACGCCATGCACCTTCATCACGAAGCGGCCCACGCCCTTGCGCGCCGTCACGCAGGACCCGCCCACCCCGGCGGGCTCGGGGATCAGCACGGCGCGCGCGCCGGCCGCCGCACGCTCGATCGGCGCGCGGGATGTCGGGCTCCCCACTTCCTCATCCGGCGTCAGCAGCAGCACGATCGGGCGCTTCGTCGCGACCTTGCCGCGCAGGATCTCGCGGACCGAATGGAAGGCGAAGAAGGACCCCGCCTTCATGTCGTAGATGCCCGGCCCATGCGCCTTGGCGCCATCGATGCGGAAGGGCATCGGCCCGGCGAGCGTGCCGTGGTCCCAGACGGTATCGAGATGCCCGGCCACCACCACCGGCGCCCCTTCCCCCGGCGTGCGGGCGACCAGCGTGTCGCCATAGCCGTCGGTGCCGGGAATGCGCTCGATCGCCGCGCCCACCGCGCGCAGCTCGGCCTCCGCGCGGCCGATCAGGCCATTCACCGCGGCCGCGTCGGTGGTCGGCGTCTCGTGCTCCACCCAGCTGCGGAGTTCCTCGAGAATCCGTTCCGACGTTCCGATCTCGGCCTGCGGCATGGCGCTGAACCCCTGTGCTGGAAGGAGCTTCTTCTCGCCGCGGCCTTTTCGCTTGTCCATCCCGCGCCGCGCCGGTAACGACCGATCCCGCAGCGCAGCAAGCGGGACCCGGATCGCCCATGCCCGAGCTTTACTTCTTCGAGGACCTGACGGTCGGCCTGACGGCGAAGTTCTCCAAGACCGTGACGGAGGCGGACATCGTGCTGTTCGCCGCCGTGACCGGCGACACCAACCCGATGCATCTCGACGCCGAATACGCCGCGACGACCATCTTCAAGGAACGCATCGCGCACGGGATGCTGGCCGCGGGGCTGATCACCAAGGTGCTCGGCACGCAGCTGCCCGGGCCCGGCACCATCTACATGTCCCAGTCGCTGAAGTTCCGCGCCCCGGTGAAGATCGGGGAGACGGTGACCGCGACGGTCGAGGTCATGGCGCTGCACCCGGAAAAGCACCGTGCGACGCTGCGCACCGTCTGCACCGTGAAGGGCGAGCCGGTGCTGGAGGGCGAGGCCTATGTCTCCGTTCCCTCCCGCGCCAGCCAGGCCGTGAAGGCCGCGGAATAGCATGCGCCGCGTCTGTGTCTTCTGCGGCTCGGCCGCCGGCGCGCGGCCCGAATACGCCGCGGCCGCCGAGGCGCTCGGCCGCGCCATCGCCGCGCGCGGCATGGGCCTTGTGTTCGGCGGCGGCGCCGTCGGGCTGATGGGTATCGTCTCGCGCGCGGCGCTCGCCGCAGGCGCGCCGGTGACCGGCATCATCCCGCATGGGCTGGTGATGCGGGAGGCCGGCAACCGCGACCTGCCCGACCTGCGCGTCGTCGCCTCGATGCACGAGCGCAAGGCGATGATGGCGGAGATGTCGGATGGCTTCCTCGTCCTGCCCGGCGGCTACGGCACGCTGGAGGAGGTGGTGGAGGCGCTGACCTGGCTGCAGCTCGGCATCCACAGGAAGGGTGTCGCCTTCATCGACACGCTCGGCTTCTGGTCGCGGCAGATGGCGATGCTGGACCACATGGTCGAGGAAGGCTTCCTGAAGCCCGAGATGCGGCGCATGGCGATGATCGCGCCGGATGGCGAGGGCGCGCTCGATGCCCTGGCCGGCTTCGCCGCGCCGGAGGTGCCGCGCTGGCTGGTGCCTGGGGAGGCCTAGCGCCCCCGGCCCGTCCTGGCGCCAAACGGATCAAGAAGGGAGGGGGTACGGGGGAGGTTCCCCTCCCCCGCACTGACCAAGATGCTCATCGACACCTGGCACCACATCCCCCGCGAGGCCCGCGGCGCGACCATCGCGCTCGGCAATTTCGACGGCGTCCATCTGGGCCATGCCGCCGTGCTGCGCGCCGCCCATGGCGCGCGCCCCGACCTGCCGCTCGCGGCCCTGACCTTCGAGCCCCATCCGCGCGAGCATTTCCGTCCCGACGACCCGCCCTTCCGCCTGACGCTTCTGACCGCCAAGGCCGCCGCGCTGCGGGCGGGCGGCGCGCGCTTCGTCTTCGCCCTGCCCTTCGATGCCGCCTTCGCCGCGCTGACGGCGGAGGACTTCGTGGAGCAGGTGCTGCACAAGGGCCTCGGCGCGAAGCACCTCGCCTGCGGGCCGGACTTCGCCTTCGGGCACCGGCGCGGCGGCGACGTCGCCTTCCTCCAACGCGAAGCCGAGAAGCGCGGCATGGGCCTGTCCATCGTCCCGCCCGTGCATCATGGCGGGGAGGCCGTCTCCTCGAGCCGCATCCGTCGCCTGCTGCAGGATGGCTATCCCGAGCGCGCGGCGGAGAAGCTCGGCCGGCCATGGGAGATCCGCGGCACGGTGGTGCATGGCGACAAGCTCGGCCGCGTGCTCGGCTGGCCGACGGCCAACATGTGGCTCGGCCGGCACCTGGAGCCCGCGCGCGGCGTCTACGCCGTGGCGGTCGCGCTGCCGGACGGGACGGAGGCGAAGGGCGTGGCCAATGTCGGCCGCCGCCCGACGCTGGGCGGCGACCCCGAGACGCGGCTCGAGACCTACATCTTCGACTGGTCCGGCGACATCTACGGCCAGGAGATCGGCGTGCGGCTCGTCCGCTTCCTGCGCGCCGACGCGAAGTTCGCGGGGCTCGAGGAGCTGAAGGCCGCGATCGCCGAGGATGCGCGGCAGGCGCGCGCGGCGCTGGCCTGATCCAGACCGCGCGAAGGACGAGGCGTCGCACGGCCGGCGTCGCCGAGCCTGTCCCGCGCGCGGCCGTCCCGGCGGCCCCGCGCGCCATTCCGTCCGCACCGCAGCCAGGGCCTGTGGGCGGAGGGCATGAGAGCGGTCAGCCGCGCACGGGCGCCGTCAGCCGTGCCGCGAGCGCGACGAGTTCCGCCTGGCGCGCCGTGCCGGTCTTGGCGAACAGATGGGACAGATGCGTGCGCGCCGTGCAGGGCGCGACGTCGAGCGCACGCGCCGCGCCGATGAGCGTCTCCCCCCGCAGCAGCAGCGCCAGAAGCGCGCCTTCCGCGCCGGTCAGGCGATAGGCCGCGACCAGGCCGCGCAGGCCGGAGGCAGGATCGGCCGCGGGGTCGGGCAGGAACAGCGCCGCGGCCGCGCCGGCCAGCGGCATCAGGTGCACCGCGATCGGCGCCGCGCCGGGAGACGGCAGGGGCAGCGGCCCGCCATCCGC
>NZ_JACADQ010000240.1 GCF_016106015.1 Neoroseomonas rubea | reverse complement strand
CCTGCCGGTCGCGCGCATCGCCGGCGCGCCGGTCGGGCTTTCGCTCGTCGCGGGGCCCGGCCGCGACCGGGCGCTGCTCGCGCTGGCCGAGAAGGTGGCCGCGGCCGCCGGGCTGCCGGGCTGACCATGCGCGTGCGGGATGCGACGCCGGCCGATCTCCCGGCCATCACGGCGATCTACGGCCACCACGTGCTGCACAGCACCGGCACCTTCGAGGAAACGCCCCCCGACGCCGCCGAGATGGCCGCGCGCATCGCCCGCGTGCAGGACGCAGGCTTCCCCTGGCTGGTCGCCGAGGAGCAGGGCGGCGAGGTGCTGGGCTTCGGCTACTGCGCGCCCTTCCGCCCCCGCGCGGCCTATCGGCACACGGCGGAGGATTCCGTCTATGTCCGCGACGACATCCGCGGCCAGGGGGTCGGCAAGGCGCTGGTCGCCGAGGTGCTGGCCCGCGCCGAGGCGATGGGCATCCGCCAGATGGTCGCGGTGATCGGCGATGCCGAGAATGTCGGCTCGATCGGCCTGCACATCTCCCTCGGCTTCCGCCAGGTTGGCGTGCTGAAGGCGGTGGGAATGAAGTTCGGCCGCTGGGTGGATGTGGTGCAGATGCAGCGCGCGCTCGGCGAGGGGGAGAAGACCCTGCCCGCTTAGGCCGAGAGCCTGTAGCGGGCGAGCGTCAGCGGGTCCTCCCGCAGCGCCGCCACGATCTCCGCCCGCCCGGCCTCGGTGCCGGCAAGCGCCACCACGCGGTCGAACCAGCCCACCTGCCCGCGCACGCGGGCCTGGAACAGCCTGTCGAGGGCGAGCGCGGCCGGCAGGCGTCCGGCGCAGCAGGCACAGCCCGCAAGATGCGGCGCCGCCGCAGGATCGAAACATTCTGTCGCCGACGGCGCGCCCTCGGGCACACCCCCCTCGGCCAGCAGCGCCGCGGGGCGGCCGGCCAGCGACGCCTCCAGCGCCTCGGGCGATGAAACCAGCGTGATCGGAATGCGGGCGTCGAGGGTCCAGGCCATGGCGTGCTGGACATAAGGATATCTTTATGACTATAGCAAGCCCCATGGACGACCTGCTGGCCCAGCTTCGTGCCGCCGCCGAGCCGACGCGCCTGCGTCTGCTCGCGCTCTGCGCGCGCGGCGCCTGGTGTGTCAGCGAACTGGTCTCCATACTCGGCCAGTCCCAGCCGCGCCTGTCGCGCCACCTGAAGCTGCTGGTCGAGGCGGGGCTGCTGCAGCGCACGCCGGAAGGCTCCAACGCCTGGTTCCAGCTGGCGGCGGAAGCCGACCTCGCGCGCCAGGTCCTCGCCCGCCTGCCGGAGGAAGACCCGCTGCTCGCCGCGGACCGGCGCGTCGCGGCGCGGCTGGCGGCCGAGCGCGCCCGGGCGGCCTCCGAGTCCTTCCGCCGCCACGGCGCGGATTGGGACGAGATGCGCGCCCTTGGCCTCCCCGGCGCGGCGATCGAGGCGGCGCTGCTCGGCGCCCTGCCGGAGCGCGTCGGCCGCCTGCTCGACATCGGCTGCGGCACGGGCGGGCTGCTCGAACGGCTCGCGCCCCGGATCGAGGAAGGCGTCGGCGTCGATGCCTCCCGCGACATGCTGGCACTCGCTCGTACGCGGCTGGCCGAGCGCGGCCTGTCGCATGTCTCGGTCCGCCAGGCGGACATGTACCGGCTGCCGCTGCCCGACGCCGTCTTCGACGCCGTCACGCTGCAGATGGTGCTGCACTATGCCGAGGACCCGGCGGCCGCGCTCGCCGAAGCCGCGCGCGTGCTCAAGCCGGGCGGTACGCTGCTGATCCTCGACCTCGCGCCGCATGGGCGCGCCGAATTGCTGGGCGGCGCCTTCGCGCATCGCTGGCCGGGCTTCGACGATGCCGGCATCGCCGGCTGGCTCGGCCCGGCGGGCTGCGTGCCGGCCCGCACCGCCTCCATCGACGGGCCAATGCCCGTCCGGCTCTGGGTCGCCGAACGCCGGACCCAGCCTGCTTCCGTCTCGAACGTCTAGAGGGTTTCCCGCATGTCCCGCCCGCACCTCCTCGATGCGCTCCGCGACCGCGTGCTGCTTTGCGACGGCGGCATGGGCGCACGCGTGCAGGCGATGACGCTCGATGTCGCGAAGGACTACTGGGACAAGGAGAACTGCACCGAGGTGCTGAATCTCTCGCGCCCCGACATCGTGCGCGAGATCCATCGCAGCTACTTCGAATCCGGCGCCGACATGGTGCTGACCAACACCTTCGGCGGCAGCCCCATCACGCTCGAGGAATTCCAGCTCGGCGAGCGCGCCTTCGAGATCAACAAGCTGGCGGTCGAGCTGGCGCGCGAGGCGGGGGAGGGCTTCGCCGATGGCCGCCACCGCTGGGTCGTGGGCGATATCGGCCCGGGCACCAAGCTGCCGAGCCTGGGGCACATCACCTATGATGCGCTGGAAGCCGCGCTGGTCGAGCAATGCCGCGGGCTGATCGCCGGCGGCGCCGACGCGCTGCTGACCGAGACCAACCAGGACACGCTCTACATCAAGGCCGCGGTGAATGCGGCGAAGATCGCGCGCGCGCAGGCGAAGTCCGACATCCCCATCTTCGTGCAGGTGACGGTCGAGACCACCGGCACGCTGCTGGTCGGCCCCGACATCGCCGCCGCCGCCGCGGTGGTGCATGCGCTCGATGTGCCGCTGATCGGGCTGAACTGCGCGACCGGGCCGCAGGAGATGGCCGAGCACATCCGCTGGCTGTCGCAGAACTGGCCCGGCCTGCTGAGCGTGCAGCCCAATGCCGGCCTGCCGGAGCTGGTGGACGGCAAGACCCACTACCCGCTGGGTGCCGAGGAGATGGCGACCTGGATGGAGCGCTTCGTCACGGAAGACGGCTTCAACCTGATCGGTGGGTGCTGCGGGACGTCAACGCCGCATATCTCGGCGTTGGATGCGATGCTGCGGCGGCTGGGCGGGGCTTCGGCGCGTCCCGCGCCGGTGCGCCGCAAGTTCCACTGGGTGCCCTCGGTCGCGTCGCTGTATTCGGCCACGTCGCTGCGCCAGGAGAACGCGTATTTCTCCATCGGGGAGCGCTGCAACGCGAACGGATCGAAGGCCTGGCGGCTGGCACAGGAAGCCAATGACTGGGACAGCTGCCTCGCGATCGGGCGCGAGCAGGTGGCCGAGGGATCCAACAGCCTGGATATCTGCACCGCCTTCGTCGGCCGCGACGAGATGCGCGAGATGAGCGAGGTCATCACCCGCTTCACCGCCTCGGTGAACAGCCCGCTGGTGATCGATTCCACCGAGACGCCGGTGATCGAGCAGGCACTGAAGCTGCATGGCGGCAAGCCGATCATCAACTCGATCAACTTCGAGGAAGGCGAGGGCGCGGCACGCGACCGGATGATACTGGCCAAGAAGTTCGGCGCCGCGGTGATCGCGCTGACGATCGACGAAGCGGGCATGGCGAAGACCGCCGAGGACAAGCTGCGCATCGCGCGCCGCCTCGTGGATTTCGCCTGCAACCAGCACGGGCTGCCGCAATCCGACCTGATGATCGATCCGCTGACCTTCACCATCGCCACCGGCAACGAGGATGACCGCAAGCTCGGCCTGTGGACGCTGGAGGGCATCCGCATGATCCGGGAGGAGTTCCCGGACATCCAGATCATCCTCGGCCTGTCCAACATATCCTTCGGCCTGAACCCGGCGGCGCGGCACGTGCTCAACAGCGTGTTCCTCGATCATGCCGTGAAGGCGGGGATGACCGGGGCGATCGTGCATGTCTCCAAGATCAAGCCGCTGCACAAGATCCCGGCCGAGGAGGTGAAGGTCGTGGAGGACCTGATCTTCGACCGCCGCGCCGAGGGCTACGACCCGCTGCAGAAGCTGCTGGAGATGTTCGCCGGCCGGAAGGCCGCCGACAACGTGGCGAAGGTGAAGGCCGAGACGGTCGAGGGGCGCCTCAAGGACCGCATCGTCGATGGCGACCGCAAGGGGCTCGACGACGAACTGGCCGATGCGCTGGCCAAGGGCATCGCGCCGTTGGCGATCATCAACGACATCCTGCTGGATGGCATGAAGGTGGTGGGCGAGCTGTTCGGCGCTGGCAAGATGCAGCTGCCCTTCGTGCTGCAATCGGCCGAGACCATGAAGGCTGCCGTCGCCTACCTCGAACCGCACATGGAACGCGTCGAGGGGCAGGAGAAGGGCATCATCGTGCTTGGCACGGTGAAGGGCGATGTGCACGACATCGGCAAGAACCTGGTCGACATCATCCTGACCAACAACGGCTACAAGGTGATCAACCTCGGTATCAAGGTGCCGCTGTCGCAGATCGTCGAGGCCGCGGTCGAGCACAAGGCGCATGCCATCGGCATGTCCGGGTTGCTGGTGAAGTCCACCGTGGTGATGCGCGAGAACCTGGAGGAGATGTCGCGCCAGGGCATCGACCTGCCGGTGCTGCTCGGCGGTGCGGCGCTGACGCGCAACTATGTCGAGGAGGATTGCGTCAAGGCCTATGCCTGCGGGCGCGTGGTCTATGCGCGCGACGCCTTCGACGGCCTGCACCTGATGGACAAGGTGATGGGCAACGATTTCGACGGCTACCTCGGTACCATTCAGTCGAAGCGCGCCGGCAAGTCGAAGAACGAGAAGCGCGTGCTGGGCCAGGCCGATCCGCGCGGCTTCGCGCCGGTGGACCTGGGCTATGCGCAGGAACGCCGCCGACGCGTGGCCGCCGAGAGCGAAGCGCCGAATCCGCCGTTCTGGGGCGCGCGCGTGATGGAGGCCGACCCGCGCGCGCTGGTCCCCTTCATCAACGAGCGCAGCCTCTACCAGTTCCAGTGGGGCTTCCGGAAAGCCGGGCGCTCGCTGGATGATTTCCTGGGCTGGGCGAAGCAGGAACTGCGCCCGGTGCTGAAGCGCATGCTGACCCTGACCGAGGAGCAGAAGATCCTCAAGCCGCAGGCCATCTACGGCTACTGGAAGTGCGCCGGGCAGGGCAACGACCTGATCCTGTTCGACCAGGACGGCACCACCGAGGTCGCACGCTTCAACATGCCGCGCCAGCCCAAGCAGGATGGCGAATGCATCGCCGACTTCGTGCGCGACATCGACGATGCCGAGCGCGACGTGATCGGCCTGCAGGTGGTCACCGTCGGCCAGAAGGCGTCCGACCTGGCGCGCGAATGGTTCGAGGAAAACCGCTACCAGGACTACCTGTACCTGCACGGCCTGTCGGTCGAGATGGCCGAGGCGATGGCCGAGTACACGCACAAGCGCATCCGCGCCGAATGGGGCTTCGCCGCGCAGGACGAACGCGACATCGAGAAGATGCTCTCGCAGGGCTACCGCGGCGGGCGGTATTCCTTCGGATATCCGGCCTGCCCGCGGCTCGAGGACCAGGAGCCGCTGCTGCGGCTGCTGGGCGCCGAGCGGATCGGGGTTTCGATCAGCGACGAGTGGCAGCTGCACCCCGAACAGTCCACCAGCGCCATCGTGCTGCACCACCCGCGGGCGAAATACTTTTCCGTCTGACCGGCGGGGGGTAAACCCCGTGCATGAGGGAAGGCGTGTCGAACCGGGCCACTGCGCTCGCCGCGGGCAGCGTCGTCGTTGCCGTGGTCGTCCTGGCGCTGAAGGCGGCCGCCTGGTGGCTGACCGGCAGCGTCGCGCTGCTGGCCGATGCGCTGGAGAGCGTGGTGAACGTCGCCGCCGCGGCCGCGGCGCTGATCGCCGTGCGCTATTCCGCCCTGCCGGCGGATGCGAACCACCCGTATGGGCACGCCAAGGCGGAATACTTCTCGGCCGTGCTGGAAGGCGCGCTGATCATCGTCGCGGCGCTGCTGATCCTGAACGAGGCCTGGGGCGCCTTCCTCGCCCCCCGTGCGCCGGAACAGGCGGCGGTCGGCCTTGCCGTCTCCGCCGTGGCGAGCGCGGCCAACGCCGCCTGGGCGATGCTGCTGACGCGCCGCGGCCGGGCGCTGAAATCGCCCGCGCTGCTGGCGGATGCGCGGCACCTCTGGTCGGATGTCGTGACCTCGGTCGGCGTCATCCTGGGCGTGGCGCTGGTGACGCTGACCGGTATCCTGTGGCTCGACCCGCTGCTGGCCGCGCTGACCGCCGCCAACATCCTGTTCTCCGGCTTCAGGCTGCTGCGCGAAAGCGTCGGCGGGCTGATGGACGAGGCGGTGCCGCCCGCCACCATGGAGCGCATCCGCCGCATCGTCGCGAAGGAAGCCGCCGGCGCGATCGAGGCGCATGACCTCCGGTCCCGCCACGCCGGCCGCTTCACCTTCCTGGAATTCCACCTGGTGGTCCCGGGCGCCATGTCGGTGCGGGAGGCGCACGACATCTGCGACCGCATCGAGGCCGCGCTGAAGGCCGAGCTCGAGACCGCCATCATCACCATCCATGTCGAGCCTGAGGCGAAGGCCAAGCACGAAGGCGTTCCCGTGCTGTGAGGGCGGCCCCGCGCAGCCCGGCCGCCCGCCCGCCGCGCCGCGCGGCGTGGCTGGCGCTCGGCGTC
>NZ_JACADQ010000024.1 GCF_016106015.1 Neoroseomonas rubea | reverse complement strand
TGGCCGAGGCCGGCGCCGGCCCGCGCGGCCAGGCCCGCGCCGGGCTGCTGATCGAGGAGATCGCCCTGAACGCGCTCCGCCATGGCGGCGCGCCGGAGGTTCGGCTGACGGTCGCGGTCGAGGATGGCCGCGCGCGCCTCGTCTTCGAGGATGCCGGCCCGCCCTTCGACCCGACGGCGGAGCGCGCGCCGCACCCGCCGGGTGCCGAGCCACGCATCGGCGGGCTCGGCCTGCCGCTGCTGCATGGCACGGCCGCCCACGTCTCCTATGCGCGGGACGGGCGCGGCGTGAACCGCCTCGACATCCTGCTGCGCGGGGAGGAGGAAGCTACCGGCTGAGGAAGCCGTCGAGCCGCGCGAGCACCTCCTCCGGCGCTTCCTCCGCGAGGTAGTGGCCGGAGGCGACGGCGCCGGTCGCGAGCGGCCCGGCCGCGTAGCCGCGCCAGATCGCCGCCGGGTCATACCATTTCGGCAGGCTGCCCTTCGCACCCCACAGCGCGAGCATCGGGCAGGCGACCTTGCGGCCTTCCTCGCGCGATGCGCGGTCGTGCTCGAGGTCGATCGTCGTCGCGGCGCGGTAGTCCTCGCAGATCGCCTCGATCGTGCCGGGGGCGCGGAGTGCCGCGAGGTAGTCGGCGCGCGCCTCCGGGTGGAAGAAATCCGCGGGCTTGGGTTCGCGCGAGGTGTGGAAGTCGAACCATGGCTCGATGTCGGCGCGGATCATCGCCTCCGGCCCGGGATGCCGCTGGGCGAGGAAGAACCAGTGCCAGTAGCCCATGCCGAAGGCCATGTCGGCGCGCTCGAAATGTTCGAGCGTCGGGATGATGTCCATGGTGACGAGGCGTTCCACCGCCGCCGGGTGGTCGAGCGCCATGCGATGCGCGACGCGCGCGCCGCGGTCGTGGGAGACCACCTGGAAGCGCTCATGCCCGAGGGCCGCCATCAGCGCGACCATGTCGGCGGCCATGGCGCGCTTGGCGTAGGGCGCGTGGTCGTCGCTGACCGGGGGCTTGTCGGACAGGCCATAGCCCGTCAGGTCCGGGCAGATCACGTCGTAGCGCCGCGCAAGCACGGGGGCGACGCGGTGCCACATGGCATGCGTCTGCGGGTTGCCGTGCAGCAGCAGCAGCGGGGCGCCTTCGCCACCGCGGCGGAGGCGGACGCGCCTGCCGTTCGCTTCCTGGAACTGCAGGGTGAAGCCGTCGAAGAACATCCTCGCCTCCCGTTGACCGCCCGGCGGGACCGCGCAAGCCTGCGCGCGCAATCATCCCGAGGGAGTGACGTTCTATGTCCGACGATCAGGCGCTGTTCGACAAGGGCTTGCCGATCCGGCGCGCGGTGCTGGGCCCGGAGTACGTGGATTCGTCGATGGCCAAGGCCGACGAGTTCATGATGTCTTTCCAGCGCGCGACCACCGCCTGGGCGTGGGGCTGGGCCTGGGGCGACCCGACGCTGGACCGCAAGACGCGCAGCCTTCTCAACCTCGCGATGCTGACGGCGCTGGGCAAGATCCCGGAGGTGAAGCTGCACGTGAAGGGCGCGCTCAACAACGGCATCACGGTGGACGAGATCAAGGCGACGCTGCTGCACGCGACGGCCTATTGCGGCATTCCTGCCGGCCTCGACGCCTTCAAGGCGGCGCATGAGGTGCTGATCGCCGAAGGCGCGCTGCCGGGGAAGAAGTGACCGACATGGCCGCCATCAAGCGCATCGCGTTCGCCGGCATCGGCAACATGGGCTGGCCGATGGCGGCCAACCTGGTGAAGGCCGGCTTCGAGGTCACAGTGTGCGACGCCGTGCCCGGCCGCGCCGCCTCCTTCGCCGCCGAGACCGGCGGCAAGGCCGCCACCACGCCGGCCGAGGCCGCCGCCGGCGCTGAGGCCGTCGTCATCATCGTGCCCACCAGCAAGCAGGTGGCCGAGGCGGTGGAGGCGATGCTGCCCTCGCTCGCGAAGGGCACGCTCGTGATCGACATGACGTCGGGCCAGCCCGGCCGGACGCGGGAGATCGCTGCCATGCTCGCCGGCCATGGCGTGGCGATGATCGACTGCCCGGTCTCGGGCGGCGTGCCGCGTGCGAAGACCGGCCAGCTCGCCCTGATGGCGGGTGGGGAGGAGGCGGAGATCGACCGCGCCGAGCCCGTGCTGAAGGCAATGGGCACCTCGATCCATCGCTGCGGGCCGATTGGCGCGGGGCAGGCGATGAAGGCGCTGAACAACCTCGTCTCCGCCGGCGGCTACCTGATCGGCATCGAGGCGCTGCTGATCGGCCAGCGCTTCGGCCTCGACCCCGCGAAGATGGTCGATGTGCTGAACGCCAGCACCGGGATGAACAACTCGACGCAGAAGAAGTTCAAGGAATACGTGCTGTCGCGCCGCTTCGACGCGGGCTTCGGCCTCGACCTGATGGTCAAGGACCTATCCATCGCGCTGGAGGTGGGCCGCGAGACAACGACGCCGACACCCTTCGCAGCACTTTGCCGGGAGATGTGGGCCTCGGCGGCTGCGATGCTCGGGCCGGGGGCGGACCACACGGCGGTCGCGAAGCTGTCCGAGCAGATGTCGGGCACCGTGCTCGGGGGGAATGTCGAGAAATGACCGGATCGGATGATCGGAGGGCGGAGACGGCGAAGCCGGCGAGCACCGGAGAGCTGGATCCGATCCGCCAGACATGGGAAGCCTATGCCATCCGCTACGGGCGCCATGAGCGCACGGCGCAGACCAACCATCTGCTGCCGCTGCCCGACCCGCATGAGGCGATGCCGCTCGACTACTATGTCTGGCTGCTGCGCGGCCCCGGCGGGCAGGAGATCGTGGTCGACACCGGCTTCGACCATGAACTCGCCGCCAAGCGCGGGCGGAAGCTGTCGCGCTCGGTCGCGGACTGCCTGTCATCCATGGGCACGGCCCCCGCCGCGGTGCGGGACGTGATCATCACCCACCTGCACTACGACCATGCGGGCAGCCTCGGCATCTTCCCCAACGCCCGCTTCCACCTGCAGGAGCGGGAGATCCACTTCGCCGTCGGCCGGCACATGTGCGTCCACGCCATCCGCATGCCCTTCGAGGCGGAGCACGTCGTCGCCATGGTCCGCGCGCTCTATGCCGACCGCGTCGAGTTCCACGAGGGCGATGCGGAGGTCGCGCCGGGCGTCACGGTGCACCGCGTCGGCGGCCATTCGGACGGGCTGCAGGTGGTGCGCGTCGAGACTGCGCGCGGGCCGGTGGTGCTCGCCTCGGATGCGATGCACTTCTACGCCAATGCGCTGTCGGGCAATCCCTTCCCGATCATCTTCGACCTCGGCGCGATGGCGGCGGGGTGGCGGACGGCGAAGAAGCTCGCGGGCGGCGACGACAGCCGCGTCATCCCCGGGCACGACCCGGCGGTGCGGGACCGATTCCCCGCCGTGCCGGGGCAGGACGGGGAGGTGGTGGCGCTGCACCTGCCCCCCGTGGGCTGACCGCCGCCTATTGCAGGAAGGTCACGGCGCCGGAGGCAAGGCCGGCGCCGCAGAACATCATCGACAGCCCGGGCCAGGTCCGCATCGGCCCGCGCGTCGCGATCAGCGCGTTCACGCCGAGAGAGGCCAGCACCGCCGCCACCGGCTGCGACCAGTGGAGATACCACGCGCCCCAGGCGATCAGCGCGAGCCACATCCAGAACGAGGCCCGCGCCATCCAGCCCCAGACCATGTCCGCCGCGGCCGAGGCGGGGCGCATCTCTGGCGCTTCGGAGCGCGTGCGGATGAAGCTCCCGGCCGAGAGCAGGATCATCGCGATCAGGTAGGTGGACATGGGCCGCTACTTGCGTGCCGGCCGGCTTGCGCGCAAGACCCGCCGCGCCCCCTGACCCGACCGTGAGCGCCCTTGCCCGCCGCCCCGCCGCCCGCCGTGCTGCAGATCCTGCCCTCGCTCGTCTCGGGCGGGGTGGAACGCGGCACGCTCGAGATTGCCGAGGCGCTGGTCGCGGCCGGATTCCGCGCTTTCGTGGCCTCGGCCGGCGGGCCGTTGGTCGCGCCCCTTGAGGCACTCGGCGCCCGGCACGTGACGCTGCCGCTCGCGACCAAGTCGCCGCTCGGCATCTGGCGCAATGCCGCCGCGCTGGCCGACCTCGTGCGGGCGGAAGGGATCGGCATCCTGCATGCCCGCTCCCGCGCGCCGGCCTGGTCGGCGCTGGTCGCCGCGCGACGTACCGGGGCGCGTTTCGTCACCACCTACCACGGCACCTACAATGAAGGGCTGCCGGGCAAGCGGCTGTACAACTCGGTGATGGCGCGGGGCGACCGCGTCATCGCCATCAGCCGCTTCATCGCCGAACATCTGCGCGCCCGGCACGGCGTGGCGGAAGACCGCGTGCGCGTCATCCTGCGCGGCGTGGACGAGCGCGCCTTCGACCCGGCGCGCGTGGACCCCGCTCGCATCGAGGCGCTGCGCGCCGCCTGGGACCTGCCCGAGGGCCGACCGGTGGTGATGCTGCCCGCCCGCGTGACCCGCTGGAAAGGGCAGGGGGTGCTGGTCGAGGCCATGGCCCGCCTGCCGGGCGAGCCGATCGCGCTGCTGGTCGGCGATGCCGGGGCGAAGCCGGCCTTCCGCGACGAACTCGTGGCCCGCATCGCGGCCCTCGGCCTGCGGGAGCGGGTCCGGCTGGTGGGCCATGCCGCGGACATGCCGGCCGCACTGCTGCTGGCGGATGTGGTGGTGCATGCCTCGACCGACCCGGAGGCCTTCGGCCGCACCGTGATCGAGGCGCAGGCCATGGCGCGCTGCGTGATCGCGAGCGACCTGGGCGGCCCGCGGGAGACGGTGGAGGAGGGTACGACGGGCTGGCGCACCCCGCCCGGCGACGCGGATGCGCTGGCGGCGGCGATCGGGCGCGTGCTGGCGCTGCCCGCCGAAGCCCGCGCGGCCATGGGGGCGGCGGCGCGCGCCTGGGTGCTTGCCAACTGCACCACCGCGCGGATGCAGGCGGCGACTCTCGCGGTCTATCGGGAATTGCTGTGATGCGCGTGCTCGTCATCAAGCTCGCGGCCCTTGGCGACTTCGCCCAGGCCTTCGGGCCCTTCGCCGCGATCCGCGCGCATCATCCGGGCGCGCGCATCACCCTGCTGACCACCCGCGCCTATGCCCCGCTCGCCCGGATGGCGCCGTGGTTCGACGAGGTTTGGGAGGATGGGCGGCCGGACTGGACCAACATCCCCGCGGTGCTGCGCCTCGCCCGCCGGCTGCGGGCCGCGCGCTTCGACCGGGTCTATGACCTCCAGACCTCCTCGCGATCCTCCCGGTACCGGTGGTTCGTGGGGCGCGGCGTGGAGTGGTCGGGCATCGCGCGGGGCTGTTCCCACCCGCACGCCAACCCGGCGCGGGACGAGATGCACACGGTCGATCGCCAGCGGGAGCAGCTTGAGATGGCCGGCATCCGGGATTTTCCGCCGCCCGACCTCGGCTGGCTCGATGCCGACATCGCCCGCTTCGCCCTGCCGGGCCGCTTTGCGCTGCTGGTCCCCGGCGCCTCCCCCGGCCGGCCGGCGAAGCGCTGGCCGGCGGACCGCTTCGCCGCGCTGGCGGCGGGGCTCGACCTGCCGGTGGCCGTCATCGGCGGGAAGGGGGAGGCGCCGCTCGCCGCGACCATCCTTGCCGCCGCGCCGGGCGCTACGGACCTGACCGGCCGGACCAGCTTTGCGGACATCGCGGCGCTGGCCCGCCGGGCGGAATTCTGCCTGGGCAACGACACGGGGCCGACGCATCTTGCCGCGGCCTGCGGCTGCCCCACGCTGGCCCTGTTCGGGGAGGACAGCGACCCGGCGCTTTGCGCCCCGCGCGGCCGGGCGGCCTTCTTCCTGCGCCATGTGCCGCTGTCCGACCTGCCGATGGAGCAGGTCAGGGCGGACCTCGCCCGCGTGACTTGACCGCGCCGGGCGCGCTGCCCATGGTCCGCGCCCGCCTTTTCCCGAAGCCTGGAGACGCCTGCACGATGCCCGCGATCACGCTCCCCGATGGTTCCGTCCGGTCCTTCGACGGGCCGGTGACGGGCACGGAGGTTGCGGCCGCGATCGGGCCGGGCCTCGCCAAGGCCGCGCTCGCCATGCAGGTGGATGGCGCGATCCAGGATCTGGCGCGGACCATCGAGTCCGATGCGACGGTCCGCTTCATCACCCGCAAGGATCCCGAGGCGCTCGACCTGATCCGCCACGACTGTGCCCATGTGCTCGCCGAAGCCGTGCAGGCGCTGTATCCGGGCACGCAGGTGACGATCGGCCCGTCGATCGAGAACGGCTTCTACTACGACTTCGCCCGCAACGAGCCCTTCACGCCCGAGGACTTCGCGGCCATCGAGGCGAAGATGCGCGAGATCGTCGCGCGCAACGCCGCCTTCGAGCGCATCGTGACCTCCCGCCACGAGGCGATGGAACTGTTCGAGGCCAAGGGCGAGAAATACAAGGTCGAATTGATCCGCGACCTGCCGCGCGGGGAGACCATCACGCTCTATCGCCAGGGCGACTGGATCGATTTGTGCCGCGGCCCGCACATGCCCGGCACGGGCGCGGTGGGCACCGCCTTCAAGCTGATGAAGGTGGCCGGCGCCTATTGGCGCGGCGACCACCGCAACGCGATGCTGAGCCGCATCTACGGCACGGCCTGGCGCGACCAGAAGGAACTCGACGCCTACCTCACCCAGATCGAGGAGGCGGAGAAGCGCGACCACCGCAAGATCGGCAAGGAGATGGGGCTCTTCCACCTCCAGGAGGAAGCGGTCGGCTCGGTCTTCTGGCACCCCAAGGGCTGGCGGCTGTACCGCACCGTCGAATCGTACATGCGCCGGCGGCTGGACGCGGCCGACTACCAGGAGGTGAAGACGCCGCAGCTGGTGGACCGGAAACTGTGGGAAGCCTCCGGCCACTGGGAAAAGTTCCGCGAGAACATGTTCATCGCGACGGTGGAGGATGAGGGGGAGAAGGACCGCATCCTCGCGCTGAAGCCGATGAACTGTCCCTGCCACGTGCAGATCTTCAACCAGGGCCTGCGGTCCTATCGCGAATTGCCGCTGCGCATGGCCGAATTCGGCTGCTGCCATCGCTACGAACCGTCCGGCGCGCTGCACGGCATCATGCGCGTGCGCGCCTTCACGCAGGACGACGCGCACATCTTCTGCGCCGAGGAGCAGATCGCCGACGAGACCGTGCGCTTCGTCGAATTGCTGTCGTCCATCTACCGCGACTTCGGCTTCGCCGAGTTCCGGGTGAAGTTCTCCGACCGGCCTGCCAAGCGCGCGGGGTCCGACGAGGTGTGGGACCAGGCGGAAGGCGCGCTGAAGGAAGCCTGCCGCATCGCCGGCGTGGACTACGTGCTGAACCCGGGGGAGGGCGCCTTCTACGGCCCGAAGCTGGAATTCGTCCTGCGCGACGCGATCGGCCGGGACTGGCAGTGCGGGACGCTGCAGGTGGACTTCGTCCTCCCGGAACGGCTGGATGCGCTGTATGTGGCCGAGGACGGGACGCGCAAGCGCCCGGTGATGCTGCACCGCGCGATCCTCGGGTCCTTCGAGCGCTTCCTCGGCATCCTGATCGAGCAGCATGCGGGGCGCTTCCCGCTCTGGCTCGCCCCGGTGCCGGTGGTGGTCGCGACCATCGTGGACGAGGCGGCGGACTTCGCCCGCGAAGCCGCGGCGGCGCTGAACAGGGCCGGCGTGCATGCCGTGCTCGACCTGCGCAACGAGAAGATTAACCGCAAGATCGTCGACCATATCGACCAGCGCGTGCCGGTGCTGGCCGTGGTCGGGCGGCGGGAGGCGGAGGAGCGCAGCCTGGTGCTGCGCCGCCTGCCGGGGCGGGAGCAGGAGACGATGCCCCTCGATGCGGCCATCGCCCGGCTGGTCGCGGAGGCCGCGCCCCCCGACCTGCCTGTTGCGGCGGCGTGAGCGCCGCTCCATAAAGCGCATTGCTTTCGTTTTGAACTTCGACAGGAGACGACCATAGCCCGACCCCCAATGCCCGCCGCCCAGGCCCCGACCCGCGACGGCCCGCGCATCAACGACGAGATCCGCGTCCCCCAGGTCCGCCTGATCGACCAGCACGGCGAGATGCAGGGCGTGATGACCGCCCGGGAAGCGCTGATCCGCGCCTATGATGTCGGCCTCGACCTGGTCGAGATTTCGCCGAACGCGGTGCCGCCTGTATGCAAGATCCTCGACTACGGCAAGTACAAGTACGAGCAGCAGAAGAAGGCGAACGAGGCGCGGAAGAAGCAGAAGATCGTCGAGCTGAAGGAAATCAAGGTCCGTCCGAACATCGACGACCATGACTACGACGTGAAGATGCGCCAGATGAAGACCTTCATTTCCGAAGGCGACAAGGTGAAGGTGACGCTGCGGTTCCGTGGCCGCGAGATGGCGCACCAGGACCTTGGCGTGAAGGTGCTGGATCGCATCCGGACGGAACTGGCGGAGACGACGAAGGTCGAGCAGTTTCCGCGGCTGGAGAACCGGCAGATGATCATGGTGCTCGCGCCGAAGTAGCGCTCCTGCCGGCCACCGCTCCGGCTAAGGGTCGGCGGCAGGTCTCGGCCGTCGAGTCAGTCGGCCCATGACTCGTCCGCCGTAAACACGATCGTCAGCCAGCGATTGTGGCTTTCGTCGCCGATCGCCTCGCCGATCTCATCTCTCAGCGTGTCCCAAGCCTCGATCGTCCTGGCCGGCATGCCGGACGGGACGATGAAATAGAGCTCGATCTGGGTCGATCGGCCGACCTTTGCGACATAGGCGCGGTACGACAGGAAGCCCTGCCGGGCCACGGTGGCGGCGGCCACGGCATCGACATGCGCCTTCAGCGTGTCCGGCGTCATCAGCAATACGTCGGACAATGCGCGCCGCACGGTCGCGATCGGCATCGGGATCAGCACGAGGCACACCAGCGCCAGAACCGCGGGATCGATATATGGCATCAGCCAGCCGACCCGCGTCCCCTCGATCAGCAGCCCCCCGATGAACGCAACCAGCAAGGCGGCAGTGATTCCGGCCGACATCAGCCACGCCGTGACGTCCAGGGCGATGAACTCCGAACGGATTGTCCGGTTCGCCCAGCGTCCGAAGGTCGCCATGGCAAGGCAGGCGACGAGGGTCACAACTGCATAGATGATGGCGTAGTCGAACAGCAGCGTGTTCCCGCCCGCCAGCAGCTTTCCGATGGCGGTGATCAGCGCGTAGGCCGATACCCCCATCAGCAGCATCCCGTTCGCTCCGAGAACGATAGGTTCCAGGTGCCAGAAGCCGACGGAGAACCGGTCGCGCAGCCTGCTCGAGCGCATCGTGTCGGTGGCGTAACTGGTGATCAGCCTCGCGACGATGAGGGCAAGGAGGCTCATGCCCGAATCCATCAGCGAATAGGCGCCGTCGAAGGCTATCGAGGAGGATCCCGATACGATGCCGAAGGCGATCCCGAAGGCGGCGACGCAGATGGTGACGCCGATCGATGCTTTCAGGACATTCTGTTCGGTGCGCATGGTGATCACTCGGGTCAGCGAGGGGGCCAGCAACATCGCCCGCATCGCAGAACGCTGCCAGACGGCTGGCCGCGGTCCTGCGTTCGGAGGGGGACGAAGCATGTGATCGCATGGGCCGAGCGGCGCCTGGTGTCGTTACCCGGACACCACCGGCCTCTTCCGGCGGGTCCGGCTTGTCCCATCTCGCCTTCCTTGACCCTGCCGGGGGCCGGCGCTATGTCCGCGGCATCCAGGTTCACCCCGAACCGCCCGGTCCGGCCCCCGATGGGTTGGACTCCGCCGCTCCGCGAAGGCTCGCGCAGCGGCGCAAAAGCGTTTGGGGTGGGCCAAAGCGTGATGAAGGACTGAACGGACCGCCCGATGTTCGAGGCACTCTCCAGCAAGCTCAACGGGGTCTTCGACCGGCTGCGCCGCCGCGGCGCGCTGTCGGAAGCCGACGTGACGGAAGCGCTGCGCGAGGTTCGCGTCGCGCTGCTGGAAGCCGATGTCGCGCTGCCTGTCGTCCGCGACCTGGTCAACAAGGTCCGCGAGCGTGCGGTCGGGCAGGAGGTGATCCGCTCCGTCTCCCCCGCCCAGCAGGTCATCAAGATCGTCAACGACGCGCTGGTCGAAGCGCTTGGCGGCGGGGAAGCCGATGACGGCAAGCGCGGCATCGACCTGAACGCGCCTTCGCCCGTGCCGATCCTGATGGTCGGCCTGCAGGGCTCGGGCAAGACGACGACCTCGGGCAAGATCGCGCTGCGGCTGCGCACGAAGGACCGCAAGAAGGTCCTGCTCGCCTCGCTCGACGTGCATCGCCCCGCCGCGCAGCTGCAGCTGCAGACGCTGGCGCAGCAGGCGGAAGTGACGTCCCTGCCCATCGTCGCCGGCCAGTCGCCCATGCAGATCGCCATGCGCGCGATGGATGTGGCGCGGCGGGAACTCTACGACGTGGTGGTGCTCGACACCGCCGGCCGCCTCGCGATCGACGAGGCGCTGATGGAGGAGGTGGCGCAGGTCAAGCTCGCCACCAACCCGCACGAGACGCTGCTCGTCGTCGACGCCATGACGGGCCAGGACGCGGTGAACACCGCCAAGGCCTTCCAGGACAAGGTCGGTGTCACCGGCATCGTCATGACGCGCATCGACGGCGATGCGCGCGGCGGCGCCGCACTTTCCATGCGCGCGGTCACCGGCGCGCCGATCAAGCTGCTCGGCGCTGGGGAAAAGCTCGACGCGCTCGAGGACTTCCACCCCGACCGCATCGCCTCGCGCATCCTCGGCATGGGCGACATCGTGTCGCTGGTCGAAAAGGCCGCGGCGAACATCGACCAGGCGGAGGCCGAGAAGCTCGCGGCCCGGATGCAGAAGGGCCAGTTCACGCTGGAGGACTACGCGTCCCAGCTGAAGCAGATCGGCAAGATGGGCAGCCTGCAGGGCATCCTCGGCATGCTGCCCGGCGTCGGCAAGATCAAGCAGCAGCTCAACGACGCGAACCTGGACACGGCGATCCTCGGCCGCCAGGCGGCGATCATCTCCTCCATGACGCCGCGTGAGCGCCGCACGCCGGAAATCCTGAAGGCGTCGCGCAAGAAGCGCATCGCCGCCGGCTCGGGCACTTCCGTTCAGGAGGTGAACAAGCTGCTCAAGCAGTTCGACGACATGTCCGCGATGATGAAGCGGATGAACAAGCTCGGCCAGAAGGGGCTGATGCGTGGCGGGCTCGCCGCGCTGCTCCCCGGGGCCGGAAACAAGCGACCCTTCTAGAAGACGACAGACGAAAGGAAGCCTCATGGGCCTCAAGATCCGCCTTGCCCGCGCCGGTGCGAAGAAGCGCCCCTACTACCACATCGTGGTGGCCGACAGCCGCTCGCCCCGCGACGGCCGCTTCATCGAGGCCGTGGGATCCTACAACCCGATGCTGCCGGCCGAGCATGCCGAGCGCGTCCGCCTGAAGAACGAGCGCATCACGCACTGGATCAGCCAGGGTGCCGTCGCGACCGACCGCGTGGCGAAGTTCCTCGGCAAGGCCGGCCTCGCGCCGATGCCGGTGTTCCGCGAGCAGCCGAAGCAGTCCGCGCCGAAGAAGAAGGCGCAGGAGCGCGCCGCGGCCGCCGCCGCCGCGGCTGGCTGAGGCACGCCGCGCGGGGTGACGTGACGTGGCGGGCAAGCGCGTGATGGTGGGCGAGATCGGCAGGCCGCATGGCGTGCGCGGGCTCGTGCGCCTGCGCGCCTTCACCGAGGACCCGTCCGCCATCGCGCGCTATTCGCCTCTGACCGATGAGAGCGGGACGCGCCGCTTCGTCCTCACCCTCAAGGGCGGTGACATCGCCGCCATCGAGGGTGTCGCCGACCGCGACGCGGCGCAGCGCCTGACCGGCACGCGCCTGTATGTCGAGCGCGACCGCCTGCCGCCGCCGGAGGATGAGGAGTTCTACCTCGCCGACCTGATCGGCCTCGCGGCCATGACGGAAGGCGGGGCGCGCCTCGGCACCGTGCGCGCGGTGGAAGACCACGGCGCGGGCGCCTTCCTGGTGGTCGAGGGGGAGGGGCGCGAACATCTGCTGCCCTTCACCCATGCCGTGGTGCCGGTGGTCGACATCCCCGGCGGCCGCGTGACCGTCGTGCTGCCGGACGAGATCATCGTCGCGCCGAGCAAGGAGGAGGACGCGGCATGAGCTGGCACGCCTCCGTCCTCACGCTCTTCCCGGACATGTTCCCCGGGCCGCTCGGCCTCTCACTCGCCGGGCGTGCGCTGCGCGATGGGCTCTGGCGGCTGGAGCCTACCGACATCCGCGGCTTCGCCACGGACCGCCACCGGACGGTGGACGACACGCCGGCCGGCGGCGGGGCGGGCATGGTGATGCGCCCGGATGTGCTGGACGCGGCGATCGCGGGCGTGATGCCGGCGGACGACGCCAGGCCGCTGATCTACCTCACGCCGCGCGGCCGGCTGCTCGACCAGGCGATGGTGCGCGGCCTTGCCGCGGGCCCCGGCTGCGTCCTGCTCTGCGGCCGCTATGAAGGCGTGGACCAGCGCGTGATCGATGCGCGCGCCATGATCGAGCTCTCGATCGGCGACTATGTGCTGAGCGGGGGGGAGACGGCGGCACTCGTGCTTCTCGATGCCTGCGTGCGGCTGCTGCCCGGCGTGATGGGCGCGGCCGACAGCGCGGCGGAAGAAAGCCACGGCGCCGACGGCCTGCTGGAATACCCGCACTACACCCGCCCGGCCGAATGGCAGGGTCGGACCATTCCGGACGTGCTGCTGTCCGGCCACCACGCGGAAATCGCGCGCTGGCGCCGGGCGGAGAGCGAGCGGATCACGAAGGAGCGTCGCCCCGATCTCTGGGCGCGGCATGAAGCGAAACCGGCCGGCGCGGGGGGCATGGACGGCCGCCCCGCCGCCGCCTAAACGAACCCGAAGAAAGGAACCTGTCATGAACCTGCTGCAGCAGTTCGAGGCCGAGCAGATGGCCCGCCTCGCCGCCGCCCGCGCCGTGCCGGACTTCGCGCCCGGCGACACGGTGCGCGTGATGGTGAAGGTCGTCGAAGGCGAGCGCACCCGCACCCAGGCCTATGAGGGCGTGGTGATCGCGCGCTCGAACAAGGGCGTGAACAGCAACTTCACCGTGCGCAAGCTGAGCTATGGCGAGGGCGTGGAGCGCGTCTTCCCGCTGTACTCCCCGAACGTGGCCGACATCCAGGTGATCCGCCGCGGCAAGGTGCGCCGCGCGAAGCTGTATTACCTGCGCGGCCGCACCGGCAAGTCGGCGCGCATCGCCGAGAAGCTCGGCATGCGGACCGAGGCCGCCAAGCCCGCCGCCACGACCGAAGCCTGAACCATCCAGGGGTGCCGCGGTACGCGCGGCGCCCCTCGCGCACTGCCCCGGGGGAAAGCGATGTCAGCGCAGAAGCCGCGCACCTTGTTCGACAAGATCTGGGACGCCCATGTGGTGGAGACGCTCCCCGACGGCACGGCGCTGCTCTACATCGACCTTCACCTGACGCATGAGGTGACTACGCCGCAGGCCTTCGACGGGCTGCGCGCGGCGGGCCGCAAGGTCCGCCGGCCGGATGCGACGCTCGCGGTGGTGGACCACAACATCGCCACCGACGACAGCCGCCGCACCGGCATCGTGGACCCGGAAAGCCGCCTGCAGGTTGAGACGCTCGAGAAGAACGTCGTCGAGTTCGGCGTCCCCTACATCCCGCTGCTCGACGACCGACAGGGCATCGTGCACGTGATCGGGCCCGAGCTCGGCCGTTCGCTGCCGGGGATGACGATCGTCTGCGGCGACAGCCACACCTCGACGCATGGTGCGATGGGCGCGCTCGCCTTCGGCATCGGCACGAGCGAGGTGGAGCACGTGCTCGCCACGCAGACGCTGCTGCAGAAGCCGGCGAAGAACATGCGCATCAGCGTCGACGGCAACCTGGCCTTCGGCTGCACGGGCAAGGACATCATCCTCGCCATCATCGGGCGCATCGGCACGGCGGGCGGCACGGGCCATGTGATCGAATACGCGGGCGACGCGATCCGCGCGCTCGACATGGCCGGGCGCATGACGGTCTGCAACATGACGATCGAGGGCGGTGCCCGCGCCGGCATGGTCGCCCCCGACCAGACCACCTTCGACTACATCGCCCGCACACCGAACGGCCCGAAGGGCGACGCGCTGAAGCGCGCGATCGAATGGTGGAGCACGCTGCCCTCCGATCCCGGCGCGCATTTCGACACCGAGATCCGCATCGACGCCCATGCCATCGCCCCGCAGGTCACCTGGGGCACGAACCCGGAAGCCGTGCTGCCCATCACCGGCGTGGTGCCGAACCCGGCCGATGTGGCGGATGAAGCCAAGCGCGCGCAGATGCAGCGCATGGTCGACTACATGGGCCTCGTCCCGGGCCAGCGGCTGCAGGATCTCAAGGTCGATGTCGTGTTCATCGGCTCCTGCACCAATTCGCGCATCGAGGATATCCGCGCTGCCGCCGCGATCGCCAAGGGCCGCCGCGTGGCCGATGGCGTGCGCGCCATGGTCGTGCCGGGCTCGGGCCTGGTGAAGAAGGCGGCGGAGGCCGAAGGGCTCGACCGCATCCTCAAGGAAGCCGGCTTCGAGTGGCGGGAGGCCGGCTGCTCCATGTGCCTCGGCATGAACCCGGACAAGCTTACGCCGGGCCAGCGCAGCGCGAGCACGTCCAACCGCAACTTCGAGGGGCGCCAGGGCCCGGGCGGCCGGACGCATCTGCTCTCCCCCGCCATGGCCGCGGCCGCCGCGATTTCCGGCCACCTGGCCGATGTGCGCGACTACCAGCCGAAGGAAGCGCTGTGATGCAGGCCTTCACCAAGCTCACCGGAATCGCCGCGCCGCTGCCCAAGGCGAACGTCGATACCGACCAGATCATCCCGGCGCGCTTCCTGAAGTCGATCTCCCGCCTTGGCTTCGGGAAGAACCTGTTCGCCAACTTCCGCTTCAAGGAAGACGGCAGCGAGAACCCGGACTTCGTGCTCAACCAGGAACCCTACCGGCGCGCCGAGGTCCTGATTGCCTTCGAGAATTTCGGCTGCGGATCCTCGCGCGAACACGCGCCCTGGGCGCTGCTCGACTTCGGCATCCGCTGCGTCATCGCGCCCGACTTTGCCGACATCTTCCACAACAACTGCTTCAAGAACGGCGTCCTGCCGGTGCGGCTTCCGAAGGAGGTCTGCGCGCAGCTGATGGAGGATGCGAAGCTCGGCGCCAATGCCCGCATCACCGTCGACCTCGAGCGCGAGGTGGTGGTGCGCCCGAACGGGGAGGAAATCCCCTTCAAGATCGACCCGCTGCGCCGCCACCTGCTGCTGAACGGCCTCGACGACATCGGCCAGACGATGCAGCACGCTCCGGCGATCGACAGTTTCGAGGCGCGGCAGAAGGCCGCGCAGCCCTGGCTCTACGCCTGACCTGAAGCCATTCCCGGGCGGCGGTCCCACCCGGGGCGCCGTCCGTCCTTCCAGAGGACGCCTGCGACCATGGCCGCCAACAAGAAGCTTCTCATCCTGCCGGGCGACGGCATCGGCCCGGAGGTGATGCGCGAAGTCCGTCGCGTCATCGACTGGATGTCCCGTCGCCGGGCCATCTCCTTTGACATGGAGGAAGGCCTGGTCGGCGGCGCGGCGATCGAGGCCGAAGGCAGCCCCTGCCCGGACGTGACGGTCGAGAAGGCGAAGGCCGCGGATGCGGTGCTGTTCGGCTCCGTCGGCGGCCCGCGTTGGGACAGCCTGCCCTTCGACCAGCGCCCGGAGCTCGGCATCCTGCGCCTGCGCAAGGATCTCGGCCTGTTTGCCAACCTCCGCCCCGCGCTCGTGCTCGACGCGCTGGTCGATGCCTCTTCGCTCAAGGCCGACATCGTGCGCGGCGTCGACATCATGGTCGTGCGCGAATCGACCGGCGGCGTCTATTTCGGCGAACCCCGCGGAGTCGAGACGCTGCCTGACGGCAAGCGCCGCGGCTTCGACACCGACGTGTATCATGAGGATGAGATCGCCCGCGTCGCGCGCGTCGCCTTCGACCTCGCCCGCAAGCGCCGCAACAAGGTGACGAGCGTCGAGAAGGCGAACGTCATGCAGTCCGGCCGCCTGTGGCGCGCCGTGGTGGGCGAAATCCAGAAGGCGGAATATCCGGACGTCGAGCTCGAGAACATGTACGCCGACAACTGCGCGATGCAGCTCTGTTCGCGTCCGAAGCAGTTCGACGTCATCCTCGGGAACAACCTGTTCGGCGACGTGCTGTCGGACCTGGCAGCGGCGCTGACGGGCTCGCTCGGCATGCTGCCCTCGGCGACGCTCGGCGCGGTCGACCCGGTCACCGGCAAGCGCCACGCGCTGTACGAGCCCATCCACGGCTCGGCGCCGGACATCGCGGGCAAGGGCATCGCGAATCCGCTCGCGCAGATCCTGTCCTTCGCGATGCTGCTGCGCTGGTCCTTCGCGCTCGACGAGGATGCGACGCTGCTCGAGACCGCGGTCGCCAAGGTGCTTTCGGGCGGCCTGCGCACGGCGGATATCATGCAGCCGGGCATGGCGCGCGTCGGCACTTCGGTGATGGGCGAGGCCGTCGTGCGCGAACTCGACAAGATGGCGGCCTGAAAGCGCAGCGGAGGGGTTGCGTCACCGCCGCCTCTCCGCTATTCCGCCCGCCTTGCCGCTGTGGCGGCTGCGCGCCCGTAGCTCAGCTGGATAGAGCACCAGACTACGAATCTGGGGGTCAGAGGTTCGAATCCTTTCGGGCGCGCCATTCGCCACCGGGCAGCATCAGCGCCCGTAGCTCAACTGGACAGAGCACCAGACTACGGATCTGGGGGTTGGGAGTTCGAATCTTCCCGGGCGCGCCAAGGCCCCGGGTGGTCTGCAACCCGCCGCTTCGCCGTGAAATACCACCGAACGATCCGTACAGCGATCGAAGTTCCGGCATGAAACCGTGCGCGCCTGCGCCAGGCGATGCTGAATGACAAGTCTGTAATTGGGATCATCTCGGCCTAAATCAGTCGGGTGATTATCCAAGGTGTTCCCGAGATCGAGGCTGGCTGGGCGCTCTTCCTCGATCTCGACGGCACCCTTCTCGATATCGCGCCCAGCCCGGATGCGGTCCGCGTGCCGCCCGGCCTCATCGCCACGCTGGGGCTGCTCACGCACCGCCTCGACGGCGCGCTCGCTATCGTCAGCGGCCGCGCGCGGGAGACAGTGGACCGTCTTCTCGCGCCGCTGCTGCCCGCGGGCGGCTTCGGCCATGGGGCGGAACTGCGCGACAGCGCCGGCCGCGCCATCCCTGCCGGGGATGTGCCGCGCCCGCCGCCGCACTGGCACGCGGCACTGGCGCGCTTCGCCGCGGCGCATCCAGGACTGCTCCTGGAAGCGAAACCGCATGGCCTCGCGCTGCATTACCGTGCCGTGCCCGCGGCGCGCGACGCGGTGCGCGCGGCGATGCTCGCCCTGCTGGCCGGGGAGGCGACCGGCTTCGACCTGCTGCCGGCGCATATGGCCTTCGAGATCCGCCCGCGCGTGGCGACCAAGGGACGCGCCGTCGAAGCGCTGATGGGCACGCGGCCCTTCGCCGGCCGCCGCCCCGTCTTTGTCGGCGACGACGTGACGGATGAGGACGGCATGGCCGCCGCGCGCGCCATGGGCGGGCTCGGCCTGCATGTGGGCCGGGACTTTTCCGGCGGCCCGGCCGCGGTGCGCGCCTGGCTCGCCGGCGGAACAGGGAAGGGAGGACGCGATGCAGGGGCTTGATCTGGCCGTCATCGGCAATTGCGCGGTCGCGGCGCTGATCTCCCCGCGCGGCCGGCACGAATGGTTCTGCTTCCCGCGCCTCGATGCGGAACCCGTGTTCAACGCGCTGCTCGGCGGCGTCGGACCCGAGCGCGGCTTCATGGACATCGAGCTGCGCGACCTCTCGCAATGCGCGCAGGGCTATCTGCGCAACACGGCGGTGGTCGAGACGCGTCTGACCGATGCGCGCGGCGGGGCGCTGCGCATCCTCGACCTCGCGCCGCGCTTCCGGCGCTTCGGGCGGATGTACCGCCCGCCCGCGATCGTGCGGCGGATCGAGCCGCTGGCGGGCCGGCCGCGCATTCGCATCCGCGTCCGCCCGTCCTTCGCCTATGGGGCGGATGCTGGGCGCGTCAGCCTCGGCAGCAACCACATCCGCTACATGGGCGGCGAGGCGGTGCTGCGCCTGACCACCGACGCGCCGCTCACCTATGTGGCGGAGGAAGCGGAATTCGCGCTCGACCGTCCGCTCAACCTCATCCTCGGCTCCGATGAGAGCCTGCCGGAAAGCCCTGACGCCGTCGCCCGCCAGGCGATCGCGGAGACCGAGGCCTATTGGCTCGACTGGGTGCGTGGGCTGAATCTGCCCTTCGACTGGCAGGAGGCGGTGATCCGCGCCGCCATCACGCTGAAACTCTGTTCCTTCGAGGATACGGGCGGGATCGTCGCGGCGCTGACCACCTCGGTGCCCGAGGCGCCGGGCAGCGGCCGCTGCTGGGACTACCGCTTCTGCTGGCTGCGCGATGCCTTCTTCACCGTGGGCGCGCTGAACCGGCTGAACGCGACGCGCACCATGGAAGGCTTCCTCCGCTACATCATGGACGTGGTCCCGGAAGGCACGGAGGGGCCGATCCCGCCGCTGTTTCCCATCGCGCCGGGCACGCCGGTGGAAGAACGCATCGCTGCCGCACTTCCCGGCTTCCGGGGCGATGGCCCCGTGCGCATCGGCAATGCCGCGGTCGCGCAGCGGCAGAATGACGGCTACGGCGCGATCGTCATGGCCGCGACCCAGATGTTCTGGGACCAGCGCCTGGAGCGCACTGGGGATGTCGCGCTCTATCGCCAGCTCGCCTCGCTCGGACGGCTCGCGGAACGCGACGCCTTCGTCCCCGATGCGGGGCTGTGGGAGTATCGCGGCCGCGCCGTCGCGCACACCCACTCGGCGGCGATGTGCTGGGCCGCACTCGACCGGCTCGGCGCCATCGCGCGGCATCTCGGCCTGGATGCCGAGGCGGAGGACTGGGACGCGCGCGCGACCGCGTTGCGCACGCGCATCCTCGATGCCGCGACGGTGCCGGGGGAGGGATGGATCTCCGGCGCGCTGGACGGGGAGCGGGTGGCGGACGCCTCCACCTTCCTGCTGCCCGAGATCGGCCTGATCCGCGCGACCGACCCGCTGTTCCTCCGCACGGTCGAGGAACTGGAACGCCGCCTGGTGCGCGACGGCATCGTGCTGCGCTACGACCACGCCGATGATTTCGGCACGCCCGAGGTCGGCTTCCTGGTCTGCACCTTCTGGTACATCGACACGCTGGCCCGCACCGGGCGGCGGGAGGAAGCGCGGCGGCTGTTCGAGCGCGCGCTGTCCTGGCGCAACCATGTCGGCCTGCTGGCCGAGGACGTGCACCCGGGCACCGGCGCGCTGTCGGGCAATTTCCCGCAGACCTATTCCCAGGTCGGGCTGATCCTGTCCGCCATGCGCCTGTCGCGATCCTGGGAGGACGGGCTATGGCGCGCCTCGTGATCGTGTCCAACCGCGTGCCGCTGCCGCGCGCGCGGGGGGCGGCGAGCGCGGGCGGGCTGGCCGTCGCGCTGCAATCCTTCGTCGCACCCGGCACGCTGTGGTTCGGCTGGTCCGGCCGCGTGATGGAAGAGACCGTAACGCGGCCGAGCATCGTCGAGGCCGACGGCGTCACCTATGCGACCATCGACCTCGGGACGGAGGATTACGACCGCTTCTATGTCGGCTTCGCCAATTCGTCGCTGTGGCCGCTGCTGCATTTCCGGCTCGGGCTGATGCGCTACCGGCGGGAGGATTTCGCCGCCTACCTCTCGGTCAACGCCACCTTCGCGGCGGCCCTGATGCCGCTGCTGCGGGACGACGACCTGGTCTGGGTGCACGACTACCACCTGATCCCGCTCGCCACGGCGCTGCGTGCGCTCGGCTTCAAGGGACGCATCGGCTTCTTCCTGCACATCCCCTTCGTGCCGCCCTCGGTGCTGGACGCGCTGCCCCCCGCCCGCGGCCTGATGGAGGCGATGTGCGACTTCGACGTGGTGGGTTTCCAGACCGAGACGCACAGACAGGATTTCCTCGACTGCGCCCGCCGCTTCGCGGGCTTCGCCGTGGAGGGGGAGGAGGTGGTGACCGATCGCCGCCGCGTGCGCGCCATCACCGACCCGATCGGCATCGACGCGGCGGGCTTCGCGCGGCTCGCCGCACGCTCCGTCGGCACCGCCTATATCCAGCGCGTGCGGGAAAGCCTGGTCGGCCGCGCGCTCGCCATCAGCGCGGAGCGGCTCGACTATTCCAAGGGCCTGCCCAACCGCTTCGAGGGCTTCGCCCGCCTGCTCGACCGCTTCCCGCAGCACCAGCGGCGCGTCTCCATGCTCCAGATCGCCGCGCGCTCGCGGGAGGACGTGGCGGAATACCAGGCGCTGCGGCGGGAACTCGACAGGCTCGCCGGCGACATCAACGGCCGCTTCTCGGCCTTCGACTGGGTGCCGCTGCGCTACATGACGCAGACCGTCGCGCGCACGAAGCTCGCCGGCCTGTTCCGCATGGCGCGCATCGGCCTGGTCACGCCGCTGCGCGACGGGATGAACCTCGTCGCGAAGGAATATGTCGCGGCCCAGGACCCGGCCGATCCGGGCGTGCTGATCCTCTCCCGCTTCGCCGGCGCGGCGGAGGCGATGCCCGATGCGCTGCTGGTCAACCCCTACGACCCGGACGAGATCGCCGAGGCGATGCACGCAGCGCTCGAGATGCCACTCGAGGAACGCCAGGCGCGCCACGCGGCGCTGCGGCGGTCCGTCTTCGACGTGACCTCCGCCCGCTACTGCACCGCCTTCGTCGAGGCGCTGGCCGCCTGACGGAAATCCCCCGGCGCCAAGGCGCCGAGTTCCGTCAGCAGCATCGGCCAGGCGCGCAGCCCTTCCTCCAGCGATGACAGCCGGAAGAACTCGTTCGGCGCGTGGATGTCCTCGTCCGGCATGGCGAAGCCGAACATCAGCGTGTCGAGGCCCAGCATCTCCTGGAACACGGCGGTGATGGGCAGTGTGCCGCCGATCCGCGCGCGCACCGGCGGGCGGCCCGAAAGCCGTTCCAGCACCCGCTCGGCCGAGGTCAGCAGCGGGTGGCCGTCGCGCAGCGTGAAGGCGGCCGACCCCGGGCCGCTCTCCTCGAAGGCCAGCGTCACGCCGGGTGGCGCCTTCGCCAGCAGGTGGTCGCGCATCACGGCCTGGCAGCGCGCCGGGTCCTGCCCGGGGCCGAGGCGCATCGTGATCTTGGCATGCGCCTCGCACGGCAGGACGGTCTTGTTGCCCGCCCCGGTGTAGCCGCCCCACATGCCGTTCACCTCGATGCTCGGCAGCAGGGTCAGGCGTTCCTGCACCGCATGCGCCGGGTCGCCCCAGGGGGTTGCGCCGATCGCGGCGTAGAACTCGGCCTCGTCCACCGCGAGCGCCGCCGCATCCGCGCGCTCGCGTGGCCCGATCGGCGCGAGGTCGTCCATGAAGCCGGGGATGGCGATGCGCCCCGCATCGTCGTGGAAGGTCGCGACCAGCCGTGCCATCTCGTGCAGCGCGTTGCGCACCGCCGCGCCGAAGCGGCCCGAATGCAGGTCCTTCGCCGCGGTGCGCAGCGTGAAGCGCAGCGCGGTCAGCCCGCGCGATCCGACATTGATGCAGGGCAGGGACGTGCTCGCCCGCCCGCCATCGGCCGAGAGCACGGCATCGGCCAGCAGCGACTCGCGGTGCCGCTCGATCAGCGTGCGGATCGACGGGCTGCCCGTCTCCTCCTCCCCTTCGAGGAAGAAGCGGATGTTCACCGGGCAGCCGCCGGCGGCGAGGAACTCCGCCACCGTCTCGATCGCGATGAGCGTCGATCCCTTCACGTCCGACGCGCCGCGCGCATAGATCCGCCCGTCACGGATCGAAGGCTCGAAGGGCGGGGTCTTCCACAATTCGAGCGGGTCGGGCGGCTGCACGTCGTAATGGCTGTAGACGAGGATGGTCGGCCGCCCCGGCGCGCCATCCCAGGCCGCGGTCACCGCCGGCTGGCCGCCGCCATCCAGCAGCCGCACATCCGACAGCCCCGCCTCCCGCAGCCTGGCCATCAGGAAGTCCCGCGTCGCGTCCATCCCCGCCGCATAGGCCGGGTCGGTGCTGACGCTGGGCAGGCGGAGCAGGGCCTTCAGCCGCTCCAGGATTTCCCCCTGCCGCGCCACCAGGCGCTCCGCCACCGCTTCGCTCATCGCGCATCCCCCGCATGTGCCGGGGCAGCCTAGACCCGTCGGCGGGGCGGTTGCAGAGTGCGCGGGACAGAAACGGGAACCCGGGATGGAACGTCCACCGACCGCGGCCGCGCGCCGCGCCGCCTTTCGCGCGATCCTGGCGGGGGGCGCCTGCATCCATCCCGCCTCCGTGCATGATCCGGTCTCGGGGCGCATCGCCGCCGATCTCGGCTTCGAGGCGGCGATGTTCGCGGGCTCCGTCGCCTCGCTCGCCGTGCTCGGCGCGCCGGACCTGATCCTCGTCACGCTCACCGAGTTCGCCGAGCAGGCGCGTCGCATCTGCCGCGCCGGGGCGCCGCCGCTGCTGGTCGATGCCGACCATGGCTACGGCAATGCGCTCAACGTCATGCGCACGGTCGAGGAGCTGGAAGCCGCCGGCATCGCGGCGCTGACGATCGAGGACACCGACCTGCCCCGCGCCCATGGCGGGGGCGAGCCCGGGCTGCTGAGCCTCGATGCCGGCCTGGGCAAGATGCGCGCGGCCGTCGCGGCGCGGCAGGAAGCGGGGCTCGTCGTCGTCGCGCGCACCAGCGCGCTGAACCTCGTCAGCCTGGACGAGGCCGTGCGCCGTGCGGCCGCCTACGCCACCTGCGGGGCGGATGCGCTGTTCTTCACCGGCGTGAACGAGTGGGAGCAGCTCGCCGCCATCCAGGCGGTCTCCGGCGGGTTGCCGATCATCCTCGGCGGCACGCCACCCAAGATGAGCGACCGCGCGCGGCTCTCCGCCCATGGCGTGCGCGTGGCGCTGCAGGGCCACCAGCCCTTCGCCGCCGCCGTCGCCGCGCTGCACGCCACGCTCAAGGCGCTGCGCGACGGCACGGCGCCGGCCGACCTTCCCAACATCGCCCCCGCCGCGCTGATGAAGGCGGTGACGCGGGAAGGCGACTACGCCGCCTTCACCCGCGACTTCCTCTGACCCCGGACGAGACCACCCATGCCCGTCAATCCCGAGACCCTGGCCGCGCTGCAGGACAAGTACCTGGTGCTGCATGAATTCGTGCGCGCCGCGAAGAACCGGCTCGACGCCAATATCTGGGACTACCTGGTCGGCGCGACCGAGACCGAGGCCACCATGCGCCGCAACCGCATGGGCATCGATGCGCTGGCACTGCGCCCGCGCGTGCTGCGCGACGTGTCCGAGATCGACACCTCCTCCACCCTGTTCGGGAAGAAGGTGCGATTGCCGGTGCTGCTCGCCCCGGTCGGCGGGCTCGAATTCATGGCGGTCGGCGCCAATGGCGCGGTGACGGCAGGCGAGGGTGCCTCGGGCTTCGGCGTGCCGATCATGCTCTCCTCCGTCTCCAAGCCGGGGCTGGAGGAGGTCGCGGCCGCCGCGACGGGGATGAAGATCTACCAGCTGTACGTCCGCGGCGACGCGGCATCGGTCGAGGACAGCATCCGCCGTGCCCAGGACAACGGCTACGACGCCTTCTGCCTGACGGTCGACACCGCCATCTACAGCCGTCGCGAACGCGACATCGCCCGCCGCTTCGCCAAGCCCTGGCGCGCGACGGCGACCGGCGACGCGCAGCGCTACCAGGCCGCGCTGAACTGGGACGACGTGAAGCGCATCAAGGACGCGCATCCCGCCATGCCGCTGATCCTCAAGGGCATCGGCACGGGGGAGGACGCGCTGATCGCCTGCCAGCACGGCGTCGAGGTGGTGTACGTCTCGAACCATGGCGGCCGGCAACTCGATGCCGGGCGCGGGTCCATCGAGGTGCTGCCGGAGGTGGTGCAGGCCGTCGCCGGCCGCGCCAAGGTCTGGGTCGATGGCGGCTTCTCGCGCGGGACGGACATCGTGAAGGCGCTGTGCCTGGGCGCGGAATGCGTGGGGCTCGGGCGGCTGTACTGCTACGCGCTGGCGGCCGATGGCGCGGCGGGCGTGGTCCGGCTGCTGGAAATCCTCGAGAACGAGTTCCGCTCGGCGCTCGGCCTGCTCGGCGTCACCTCGGTCGGGCAGCTCGGGCCGTCCTTCGTGGCACCCTCCACGCCCACCAACCTGCCGCATGTGCACAGCGCCTTCCCGCTGCTGCGGCTGGACGATTCCGGGTATTGAGCGCCACCGGCCCGGAGCGAAGTCCCGTCCGCGACCTGCTCGCGGACGGCGCCTTCGTCCGCCTCTGGGCCGCGGGCGGCATGACCAACTCGATGCGCTGGGTGGAGATGCTCGTCAGCGGGCTCTTCGCCTATGAACTGACGGGATCGGCCTTCGCCGTCTCCCTCGTGCTGATGTCGCGCGCGCTGCCGATGCTCACGGCCGGCGCGCTGGCCGGCGCGCTGGCGGAAAGCCTCGACCGCAAGCGGCTGCTCATGGCGGGGCAGGCTGCGACGGCGGCCGGCGCCATCGTCATCGCGATCCTGTCCGCCACGGGGCAGCTCGCGCTGTGGCACCTGTTCCTGAACGGGCTGCTCGGCGGGCTCGTCTGGACCAACGAGCTGGCCACGCGCCGGCGCATGGTCGCCGAAGCGGCGGGGCCGCATCGCATCGTCCAGGCGGTGGCGTTCGACACCATGACGGGCAGCACGACGCGCATGGTGGGACCGCTCGCGGGCGGCATCTTCTACCAGACGGTCGGCGTCACGGCGGCCTATGTCATCGCCTCGGCTATCTACGTGCTCGCCTTCCTGCTGGTGATGGGCGTCGCGCACACGCAGGAACGGCGCAGGCTGATCGCCAGCCGGCTGGTGGGGGATGTGGCGGAGGCGCTGCGCATCGCGCTGTCCATGCCGGCGCTGCGGCTCGTGCTCGGCGTCACGATCGCGATGAACGTCTTCGGGTTTTCCTACACCGCGATCCTGCCGGCCTTCGGTGCGATCGCCTTCCAGGCGAGCCCGGTCGAGATCGGGCTGCTCGCTGCGGCCGAGCCCTTCGGCGCGCTGCTCGCGGGGCTGGCCATCGCGCTGCGGCGCGGGCCGCCGCCGGGGCGGCTCGCCTTCGCGCTGGGCTCGGCCGGCTTCCTGGCGGTGCTCTGCGTCGCGGCACTCGCGCCGGGGCTGTGGATGGCGGCGCTGCTGCTGATGCTGGGCGGCATCGGCACGGCCTGCTTCGCGAGCCTGCAGACCGGGCTGGTCATGATGCAGGCGCCGATCGAGGCGCGCTCGCGCATCCTTGGCCTGACCACGACCTGCATCGGGATGGGGCCGATCGGCGTGCTGGTGGTGGGCGCGCTGGCGGATGGCTTCGGGCCGCGGGCGGCGATCGCGGGGATGGCGATGGCGGGGCTGGCGGCGCTGGCGATTGCCGCGGTCCTGTCGCGACGGTGAGCGTCAATTCATGTTGACAATCACTTTTTCTTGAATCTGATCCAAACGTCCAAAGGAAGAAGTAACCTGCGGAGCGAATAGCCTTCACCGCGTGGTGCGTCCCGCCGCGTAACACCCACGGCCAGGCGCAACGGAGGCCCCATGGACACGATCGACGCCCGCCAGCGGATCCTGATCATCGAGGACGAAACCCTCGTCGCGATGCTTGTCGAGGATGCGCTGCAGGAGGCCGGCTTCGGCGTGATCGGCCCCGCGCGCACGGTGGCCGAGGCGATGAGCCTGCTCCAGGGCGAGCGCCCGCACGCCGTCGTGCTCGACCTCAACCTGGCGGGGGAGTGTTCCGGTGGCGTGGCGGACCTGCTCGCCGCTCGCGGCATCCCCTTCGTCGTCGCGACCGGATACGGTGCGGCGGGCGTGCCGGCGAACCACCGCAACGCCCCCGTCCTGCCCAAGCCCTATGACCCGGCCGACCTGACGGCCGCCGTCGCGCGTCTCTGCCGCGTCCCCTGAGCAGCCCGCCGCCGGGGCTTGCATCCGCGCCGTCCCGTCGCACGTAATCGCGGCGAGGAGATCGCGATGACCGAGGACGATGTCCCGACGACCGGGGCGGTGCGCGAGAAGCTGATCCGCACCAAGGAAAAATGGGCCGAGGAAGGCCGGCTGCTGACCGGCACCACCGCCGACCCGGCGCGCGACCGGCTGCCGCCCGGCCAGACGCTGGTGAAGGACTGGCCCGTGCTCGACCTCGGCGTGCAGCCCGACGTGGCGCGCGAGAAGTTCCGCCTCAGGGTCGAGGGGCTGGTGGAGGACCGCCTCGCCCTCGACTGGGACGCCTTCATGGCGCTGCCGCAGAGCGAGATGGTCTGCGACATCCACTGCGTGACGCAATGGAGCCGCTACGACAACCGCTTCACGGGCGTGAAGGTCGCCGACATCCTGGCGCTGGCCCGCCCGAAGCCGGAAGCGCGCTTCGTCAGCCTCACCTGCTACGACGGCTATACGACGAACCTGGCGCTCGAGGATTTTGCCGCCCCGGAGGTGATGTTCGCCCATGGCTGGGAAGGCCGGCCGCTGGAACGCCAGCACGGCGCGCCGGTGCGCCTCGTGCTGCCGCGGCTGTATTTCTGGAAGAGCCCGAAATGGATCACGCGGGTGGAATTGCTCGCCGCTGACCGGCCCGGCTTCTGGGAGGTGCGCGGCTACCACAATCGCGGCGATCCCTGGATGGAGGAACGCTATGGCTGATCTCTCCCGCCGCGCGCTCGCCGCGCTGCCGCTGATCGCCGCCATTCCCGCCGGGGCGTCGGAGCCCGACGCCTTCTCCTTCCGCTTCGCCTCGCTCGAAGGCGGCGAACTCGACCTCGCCGCCTGGCGCGGGCGCGTGCTGCTCGTCGTCAACACCGCGTCCTTCTGCGGCTTCACCCCGCAATACGCCGCGCTGCAGCGGCTGCATGACCGATATGAGGCGCGCGGCCTCGTCGTGCTCGGCGTCCCGTCCAACGACTTCAACCAGGAAGCCGGCAACGCCCGACAGATCCGCGAATTCTGCGACGCGCAGTTCGGCATCGAGTTCCCGATGGCCGGGCTGACGCGCGTGCGCGGCGTGCAGGCGCATCCCTTCTTCCGCTGGGCCGGCGTGCGGGCGGGCGGGGAACCGCGCTGGAACTTCCACAAGTACCTTGTCGCGCGCGACGGGCGCCGCGTGCAGGGCTTCGCCACGCGCATCGAGCCGGAGAGCCGCGAGATGATCCAGGCGATCGAGGCCGCGCTCGCCGCCCCTACGGCCTGAGCAGCGGCGCGAGGCGCGGGATGAAGGCGACGCATTCCGCGTCCTCCCGCCCGATCGTCATCACCAGCTGCCCGCCTTCGAAGAAGCAGCCGGACCGCCACATGCCGGCGACCCGGCCATCGGCATCGGTGTAGACGCCCTGGCCGTGGGGGAAGTCGTCCTCCCACAGTCCTTCGTAGCGGCCGCCGCCGGGCCAGACATGCACGCCGTGGCCGTGGAAGTCGTTGCGGCGGAAAGCGCCGTCGTAGCGCTCGTTTTCGCCGTATTCGTACCAGCCCTGTCCTTCGAGCCGCCCGTCGCGGAGCGTGCCGCCGAAGCGTTCCACCTCCGCCCGCCCATTCTCGGTCCAGCGCCAGACGCCCTCGCCCTCGCCATCGGCCGGTCCGGCGGGGCAGGGGCCTGTGAAGGCGAGCGTCTCGCCCTCCTTCGGGTTTTTGTTCCAGAGCCAGCAGCCGCTGTCCTCGGCCACCGACCATCCGGGCCGGCCGGGGACGGCGCGCTCCGCCTCGGGCGGCGCCGGCGGGCGGGCCAGGGCGGCCGGCGCCATCAGCAGGCCGAGCAGAAGAACACAGGCGAGGCGGCGCGGCATGGGGGCGATCTCCGTCGGCGAGTTCATCGAAGCCGTTGTGCCGCCGTTCCGGCAAGCCCCGCGCTCAGGTGAGCCGCGCGAGCAGCGCTTCCACCGCCGCCTCGAACATCTCCGGCGTCAGCCGCCGGGTCGAGGTGTTGTACCGGCTGACATGGTAGGAATCGGCCAGCATCAGCCCGTCCGGCAGCACATGGATCGCGCCATGCGCGAAGGCGTGGCGCGATGCCGGGATGCCCTTGGCGCGCAGCAGCGCGTTGTGCGCGACGACCCCCAGCGCAAGCACCGCGCGCAGCCCCGGCATCGCGGCGAGTTCCGCCTGGAGGAAGCCGTTGCAGGTCCTGATCTCGGCCGGGGTGGGCAGGTTCTCGGGCGGCACGCAGCGCACCGCGTTGGCGATGCGGCAGCCGGTCAGCTCCATGCCGTCATTCGGGTCCTCTCGGAATTCCCCGCGCGCCTGGCCGAACTTCAGCAGCGTCCCGTAGAGCAGCCGGCCGGCATAGTCGCCGGTGAAGGGCCGCCCCGTCCGGTTCGCCCCGCGCACGCCGGGTGCGAGGCCGAGCACCAGCAGCGGCGCGTCGCGCGGCCCCCAGGACGGCACCGGCCCGTTGTGCCAGGCGGGATTGGCCGCGCGGTTCGCGGCGCGATAGGCCACCAGGCGCGGGCAGAGCGGGCAGTCATGCGCCGGCGCTGCGCTCAAGCCTCGGGCTCCGGCACCACGGCATCGGCATAGGGATCGGCCGGCGTCGCGCGCGTCGGGCGTGGCGCGGGGGGAGACGGAAGAG
>NZ_JACADQ010000239.1 GCF_016106015.1 Neoroseomonas rubea | reverse complement strand
CCGGCCTCTCGCCCCGGCCCACCGCCCGGAGCCCGGACTCAGCCCAGGCCGAGCGGCCGGCCCCACCCGCCCGGCCGGGCGCCGCGCCGCGCGAGGCGGGGGGGGGCTGGGTCGCGCTGCCGCCCGGCACGCCCGCGCGCATTGGCGATCGCGTGACCTGCTCCATCGAGGGCTCGCTGGAGTGGGAAGGACCCGAGGCGGGTGCGCCCAACCTGCTGCTGCCGGTATGCCCGACCGAAGCCGTGGTGGGCGAGCCCGGCAGGCTGCCGCCGGGATGGTGGCAGGTTCTCCCCGAGGGGGTTTCGTGGTGCGTGAGCGCGACCGGGCGGGATTTCGGCGTGCCCTTCGTGGAACTGCACTACCGCGGCGTGGCGCCGGCGCAGTCGCAGATCACGGTGCGCTTCGGCTGCCGGGAGGAGGCGCTTGGCGTGAAGCGTCTGTGGCTGGAAGCGCCGTGGCGGCTGGCGGCGGGGACCCTGCCCGCCAGTTGCTCTGCGTTGCTTGTGCTGGGGCGCCATGGGGCCGATGGGGCGTATCGCGACACGCTCACCGTGCAGATGCCGCGGCCGCAGGCGATGAACATGGTCGGGCAACGCCCGGCGGCGGGGTTCGAGGAGTCGGAGGGCCGGGTGCTGCCGGGCGTCGCGCTGTGGTTCACGCGGGAGGAGGGGGTGGATTTCCGGCTGCGGCTGGGGGCGGCGGGGCTGTGGCCGGCAGTACGACTCTAGGAGATGAAAGAAATGGAAGAGAGCGGGCGCGGCGGCCCCATGGCGGTTGGCTCTGGGTGATTTACACGAGAAGGGTTTGATGATCCCTAACGGTCGCGCCAAGAATGGAATTTCAGTAAAATCGGCAAAACATCACAAAGTTCTAGCTAGTGTTTTTAGATTGTTTGATGAAATGTCACCAAACTGCTGAATAATCTCAAGGTATTTTCTCGCAAGGATTTGCCTTTTGAAAGAAAATGCCTCCGCATCGAAGTTTATCTGAGCCAGAATGTCATGAATATTGGTATTTCTGGAGATGGATTCCCATTCATAGGTCGGAATGCCTATGCATTCTGCAAGTTCCTTCGTCCGCGTGTCGTGCGGAAACACGACGGCTGGCGTTCCGGCTTGCATTGCTAAAATATTACCATGAAATCTTGGTCCAATTGAAATATCTACAGAACGAAGATAGTCGATCCATGATGGAATATGAGAAAAACACCGAGCGGATCGCGCCATGAATTTCAAAAAATCTTGAACATCGCTGCTCCCCGTAAAATAATCTGCGAAATACTCGATCTTAGCTTTATCAACTGATTCGGATCGGCGAATTATGTTTAGAATATCTTGATCCGACTGAAAAACAAGTGAGCCACCACCCCGCGAAACAAGTGCGCTAAGGTGCTGGACCTTGTACGGTTCGAGAGTAAAGTAAGTAAGATTCAGCGCGATAGATGGATCGCTTGGCATACCGCGCAAGCGATCTGCAATTCGTATACCGAGTTGTGGGTCAGGATTTAGGAAGTTCGATGGGCAACCTATGACGGTGGCGTGAGGAAAGCCATAATCGGCTAGAATACTCGCGGTAAATTCGCCGCGGACGCCCACAGCGGTGCCTCGGTCGCGCAGCACGTCGAGGAATCGACGCGTTCCATTCGGAAGTTCAACGCGACTATCACCGAAGGAGGCTTGAGCGCCGAGTCCAACAACCAGGATCGGAAGCCCGGACAACTCCACCAAACGTGAAATCCAGCCGATATCTGTATCTGCAGCCAGGTGATTTGCAGCAGGATAAACAATAAGATCATATTCTTCACGCCAATGCGCCGGCTTCAATTTCATATCGTAAAATGACGTCCTTTCTCCCAATAAATGCATATTTACTGCATGAATGAACGCCATATTTCCCGTATTTCCGCCTATCCAGTAATAATATTCGCTGCCAGAAAATAAGAATGAATCACCTTTCTCTATTTGCGGCGATAGAAAAATCATCCGATTCATCAGAGTTCTGCCTCTATTTTAGTGAGAAATAGATTTACTTTGTATTTAAGGGGCGGAACCCCTCATCCCGTATTGACGCCAGGGATTGCGGTATGATGGTAGCGAATTCCTGGCGAAGCGTTCTGCCCGAACGCACGCTGATCGCGGTGTTAAGCACACCGTTCGTATCGTGCGCTGCAAAGCCGCAAACCCCGAGAACAAGGCGCACGATCAACCCATCATCCCCACACCAAACCACCTCCCGACTCCCCGCCGGCGCATCCAGCAACTCCAGCAGCGCCGCCTCCACCGCCCGCGCATCGCGGATCTCCACCCGCGCCACGCGCTGCTTCAGCCGGATCACCCGCGCCATCCGCCCTCGATCCGCCCACACGCCGAAGACCAACCGCTCAGCATCCAGCGCCTTGCGATCCCGGTGCTGCCGTGCCGCCTTCTGCACCGCCTGCACCGCCGGGTCCCAGGCCGCATCCGGATGCAGGACGGGCATCTTCGCCACGACGGACGGCGCCGCTTCATCCAACGACTCCTCCCCCCGCAGCCAGCACCACCGCCCGTCCAGCTCCCACTGGTCCCCGCGCCGCAGGCCAAGCCCCCGGCTGCCCGTCCCGCTCGCATCCACCACCACCGCGCGGCCATGGTCGCGGCGCAGCGCGGCGAAGTCCTCCCGCGCCAGGGCGCGTACGCCGAGCGGCAGCACCGCTTCCACCAGGCGGCGCACATCCTCGCGCAACAGCAGCACCACCGCCGCCTGGCCCACCAGGTGGCGCGCAACCGACAGCCAGGACATCAGCGCCAGCGCACCCCGCTCCGGCCCCCAGACCGAAAGGTCCACCGCCAGCACCGGCCGTGCGTCGCGCAGCAACTGCACCAGGTTGCGGGTGCCGAATTCGACGCGACCCTTGAGGTCCTCGCGCGCCTCAAGCACCGGGGCGCGCAGGGTCGTGATGGCCGGTCGGCGCAGCGCGATCTGCACCATCGCCTCGGCCATATCCTCCGGCGTCTCCACCACGGCGGCACCGCGCAGCCCGGTGCCGATCGCCGAATGCCGCGCCACGAGCGAGGGCATGCCGAGTGCGAGGCAGTCGCCCACCTTGATCTTGAAGCCGGTGCCGTCGAAGGTGGGTGCCAGGGCGATGTCGCATTGCGCGTAGAAGCCGGCCTCGGTCGGCACGCGGCCCAGGCGGCGCACGGGCAGGCGGGTTTCCAGCACGCCGCTCGCGGTGCCGGCCAGGGCGATGTCCACCGGCGCGAAGGTTGCGGCGATGCGCGGCTCCAGCGCGCGCAGCACCGCCTGCATGCCGTGCAGGTTGTAGGTATGCGCCGAACCGAGGAAGCCGAAGGTCACCTTCCCCGGGTGCAGGTAGTCGGCGCGGCGCAGTGCCGGCGCCTCGGCTTCCAGCGCCTCGTCGTAGAAGGGCAGGCTGGCCACGCGCGCGCGGGTGCGGCCGAGCAATTCGCGCGCATCCTGGTCCTGGATCGCGATGGCGATGTCGGCGCGGTCGATGCCGAACATCTCCGGTCCCTCATCGATCTCGAAGAAATCGTGGCCGATGCCGTAGCGGTCCAGGATGGCGCGGCGCTTGTGGAACAGGTCGTGCGTCTCGAGCACCTTCACGGTGCCCGCGGGTGCCAGGGACAGCGCCCGCGACAGCCACACGTTGTGCACGACGAAGACATCGAAGCTGCGCCGCGAAAACAGGTTCACGAGCAGGGTGTCGAAGCTTGTCGACCACCATTCGTCGAGCTGGTGCACCCGTCCGGACTTGGGCGGCAGGCCCACGCTGTGCTCGGCGGCATGGACGATCACCTCGTCCCATTGCGCGCACATCCGGTCGAAATCCTCGGTCTGGAAGCGCCAGTACCAGCCCCCTTCGAAGGCGTAGAGCAGGAAGGTGATGCGGTAGCCGAGCGACTTCAGCAGTGCCGTGGTCTGCAGCACCCGGCGCCTGTGCCCGACATCCGGTGGCCAGGATGCGAAGGGGGATAGGACCAGGGCGGACTTCATGGCGTGGGCGCGATGCCTTGGCCCATCATCAGCGCGGCGGCGTAGATCGCACGCAGCTGCAGGCCGAACTGGTCGGCATCGGCGGGGTCGAAGTTCAGCGCCGTGAGGTTGCGGTGCTCCGCCGGCAGCCGCAGAACCGTGTCGGCGTATTCGGCGCGCAGTCGCACGGGGTCCGCCTCGGCGATGCCTGCCACCATGTCCGATACGGCCTGCCAGTATACCCGGCGACGGAAGAACGGGAGCGTCATGCGCTCCACCGCGACAAGGTGTTCGACCGTGAAGGCGGGATCGTACCAGATGTTCTCGATGCCGATACGCTCCAGCAGCTCGAGCTCCTCGTTGCTGAGCAGCGAGGCTGATCCCTTGCGGCCGAGTTCGGTCTTGAACGTGCCGAACTCCTCGAAGACGTCGCGCCGCCAGGCCATGTTGGCACCGACGATCCATTCCCCGCGTCGCAGGAAGCGCCCCTTTGCTCCCCAGTCGAGGCAGGAGAGGTAGCCCGACAGCCGCTTCGCGTCGTACCAGCGCGGCAGCACCGCGCTATCGTAGCGCGGCAGCACGCGACCTCCGGCCACCCGAAGACCCGGTCGCGCGCGGAAGGTCTCGACCACCGCGTCGCACCAGCCTTTCGCGACGAAAGCATCGTCATCCAGGAAGACGATGACCGGGGCCGTGGTGGCATCGATGCCAGCATTGCGCGCATGCGACAGGCCGGTCGCCTCGCACGTCACGACGCGCATGGCGCGGGGCATCGGGTTCGCGATGGGGCGGCGCTTCGCGGCCGGGGTGTTGTCGACAACCACGACCTCATGCTGGCCAGGGGTGGGGCGCCCGTTCGCCTCCAGGGTCTCCAGCGCCTCCTGCAGAACGGGGTAGCGGTCATAGGTGCAGATGACGACGCTGAGCTCTAGCATCCTGGCTCCTGCAGATCCGGCGTGGCAGGGCGGCGGTCGGGCGGGGCGTCGTCAGCCGCCGCGTTCGCGTAGACACGGATCGTCTCGAAGGAGAAGCTAACGTCATGATCGCCCACCGCGGCCGGGTCGACCTCCAGCGCGAAGTCGAGCGTGGCGGCGTCCTGCTCCTCGGGCACGAGCGCCTTGAAGAGACGGCCCTCTCGGCTCAGCCAAGGACAGGGCTGCCCGCCGACCTTGAGAGCGAAGCTGGCCTCGACCTCGGGGTTCACGAAATCGGCGACCTGCACCTCGAAATGGTACTGCCGCGCGCGCGCAAGCACGAGACGCGCCGACAAACGCCCCGTGGCCTTGACCCAGCGCTTCGCGCTGCTGGGCAGGATTTCTGGCTCATAGACGGTGTCGAACACGGCGTTGGGCATTAGCGCGTGGTAGGTCCACGCACTTACGTCCGGACGTGCCCGCTGCGCCGGGAGATCGTGGCGGATGAAGTTCTCCATCGCCTCGGCGAGGTCGTCGATACGCCCCGAAAGACGCTGGATCCTCTCATCCATATCGCGCAGGCGGTGCGACAGGTCTTCGAAAAGGAGCTCGGGGGAGGCTTGGAACAGTTGGTATAGGTTCGGCCGCTGCATGGTCGATCATCCCGAGCGCGTCACTTTGAACAAGACCGGTATAGAGCAGCCCCAGAAGATTGGCCACTGACCTCGTAACGAAATCCAGATGCGGAAATGCTGTTCGGTCCGAAAGCCTTAAACGTTCGAGAGCCGATAGACCGGCGTCCTGACGCAATCGTCATATCCGCGCCGTCTGCCTCTCCGCGGGCGGACCGGAGAGCAGCGCCCGACATTTTTCCTTCGTGATGCCGGTGGCAGTGGTTCAAATCCGCTCGCCGCGACCATCTCCCTCGGACCGCCATGTGGTTCCACCGATCGAGACTGCCGCCTGACCTGCGCGACGCGCTGCGCGCCGCCGAGCGTGCCGCCCGTCCGCCGCTGCATCGCCGCATCGCCGCGCGAATCCGCGCCGTGGCGCGCATGCCCCTGCTGGCCTGGCTCATGCTCGCCGTCCTGCTCGGCTTCGGCGCCTGGAAGGCGGGTCTGCTTGGCGACGGCGTTGCCATCACCGGCCCGTCCACGCCCCGGTCGATCGCGCGGACGACGCTCCGCGCCAGCGTGGTGGACGGGGACACGCTCGCGGCGGGCAGCGAGCGGCTGCGCATCAACGGCATCGACGCGCCGGAGATGGCGCAGTCCTGTGAGCGTGCCGGCACCACCTATCCCTGCGGGCGCATGGCGCGCGAGGCCATGGCGGCGATCCTCGGCAGCGGCACGGTCGCGTGCGAGATCCTCGGCGCCGACCAGTATGGCCGCCGCATCGCCCGCTGCCGCAACGAGGCCGGGCAGGACATCGCCGCGGAACTCGTCCGCCAGGGCTGGGCGATCGCCTTCCGCCGCTTCAGCCTCGACTATGTTGGGCAGGAAGCCGAAGCGCGCCGCGCCCGGCGCGGGATCTGGGAAGGCCGTTTCGAGGAACCGGACGCCTTTCGCGCCCGCACGCGGTCCGGCGCCGCGCCGTGAGAGGATAGGCGCGGGAGCGGCCCCGCGCCGCCCCCGCGCACCGCCGCGCCGCCCGCCGAACATCCCGGCGGACAGCGCCGCGTGTCAGCGCCGCAGTC
>NZ_JACADQ010000238.1 GCF_016106015.1 Neoroseomonas rubea | reverse complement strand
AAACAGGAGTTCAGACGTATGCTCTTCCAATCACGCGTCGGGCTTCCGCGCGGGCGCCGCCGCGGGCGCGCTCGGCGAGCAGCGCGCGGTAGTCGTCGAGGTCGCCCTCGAAGGGCGTGACCGTCCCGTCCGCCACCAGCCAGAGCCGGTCGGCGACAAGTTCCACCAGATGCGGGTCGTGGGTGATGAGCAGCACCGCGCCGCCGAATTCGGCGAGCGCCTTCACCAGCGCTTCCCGCGCATCGATGTCGAGGTGGTTGGTGGGCTCGTCCAGGATCAGCAGGTGCGGCGCGTCGCGCGTGGTCAGCGCGAGCAGCAGCCGCGCCTTCTCGCCCCCCGAGAGCGCGGCGATGCGCGTCTCCGCCCGGTCGGCATCGAGGCCGAAGCGGGCGAGCTGCGCGCGGCACTGCGTCTCGGTCGCCTTGGGCAGCGCCGCCTGCACATGGGTCAGCGGCGTGCCGGCGAGATCCAGTTCCTCCGCCTGATGCTGCGCGAAATAGCCCACGCGCAGGCCGCGGGTGCGGAAGGCGGTGCCGCCCTCGGGCGCGAGCCGCCCGGCGAAGAGCTTCGCCAGCGTGGACTTGCCGTTGCCATTGGCGCCGAGCAGCGCGATGCGGTCATCCTGGTCGAGCCGCAGGTTCAGGTCGCGCAGGATGGGCGGCCCGCCATAGCCCGCCGCGCAGCCGGTCAGCGAGAGGATCGGCGGGGCGAGTTCCTCGGGCGCGGGGAAGGCGAAGCGGACCGGCGCGTCCTCCACCACCGCCTCGATCGGCGGCAGGCGTTCCAGCGCCTTCAGCCGCGACTGCGCCTGGCGCGCCTTGGTCGCCTTGGCGCGGAAGCGGTCGACGAAGGACTGGATGCGCGCCCGTTCCGCGGCGACCTTCGTGTTCTGCGCCACCTGCTGCGCCTGGCGTTCGGCGCGGATGCGCACGAAATCGGCGAAGCTGCCGGGATAGAGCGTGATGTCGCCGCGATCGAGATGCGCGATGGCATCGACGCAGCGTTCGAGCAGCCCGCGGTCGTGGCTGACGACGATGGCCGCGCCCGAGAAGCGCTGCAGCCAGCCTTCGAGCCACATCGTCGCCTCGAGGTCGAGGTGGTTCGTGGGTTCGTCGAGCAGCAGCAGGTCGGGCTCGAGGAACAGGGCGCGGGCGAGCGCCACGCGCATCCGCCAGCCGCCCGAGAATTCGCGCGACGGCCGCGCCTGCGCCGCGGCATCGAAGCCGAGGCCCGAGAGGATGGCGCCCGCCCGCGCCGGCGCGCTGTCGGCGCGGATGGCGATCAGCCGGTCATGGATCTCCCCGATGCGGGCCGGGTCCGTCGCTGTCTCGGCTTCCGCGAGCAGGGCGGCGCGCTCGGTGTCGGCGGCGAGCACGATCTCGAGCAGGCTGTCCTCGCCGCCCGGCGCCTCCTGCGCGACATGGCCCATCCGCGCCCGGGCGGCGAGGCGGATTTCCCCGCCATCGGGCTGCAATTCCCCGGTGATGGCGCGCAGCAGGGTGGACTTCCCCGCGCCGTTCCGCCCGACGAGGCCGACCTTGCGGCCGGTGTCGACCTGCAGGTCGGCGCCGTCGAGCAGCGTGCGGCCGGCGATGCGGATGGTCAGGTCGCGGAGGGTCAGGACGGTCATGGAACGCCGCTTCTAGAGCAATATCCGATCGAGCAATATCCGATCCGCCGGGAGCGGGCGATCGCATGTCGTGCTCCAGAAACCATTGATCCTGCTGCACGAAATCCGAACAAACTGATTCAGTGTGATCGGATGGCGCTGGAGCCGCCCCCGCGCGCCCTGCCAGGCGCCGCGCGGGGGTTGCGCGCGCGCCCCATCCCGCCTATCCGGCCGGCCGATCCCGAACCGACCCGAGGAAAAGAGCCCCATGGCCATCGAGCGCACCTTCTCCATCATCAAGCCGGACGCCACGCGGCGGAACCTCACGGGCGCCATCAACGCCATCTTCGAGAAGAACGGCCTGCGCATCATCGCCCAGAAGCGCATCTGGATGTCCCGCGCGCACGCCAAGAAGTTCTACGAGGTGCACGCCGCCCGCCCCTTCTACAACGACCTCGTGGACTTCATGGTCTCCGGCCCGGTCGTGGTGCAGGTGCTGGAAGGCGAGGACGCGGTGGCCAAGAACCGCGAGCTGATGGGTGCGACCAACCCCGCCAACGCGGCCGAGGGCACCATCCGCAAGCTGTTCGCCGAGAGCATCGAGGCGAATTCCGTGCACGGGTCCGACAGCCCGGAGAATGCGGCGATCGAGATCGCCTACTTCTTCGCCGGCACCGAACTCGTCGGCTGACAGGCCCGCGGCGCACACGCGCCGTTAATCGCCGCCATGCCTTAGTGCCCGCTCCACTCCTGGAGCGGGCGATGGACGGCATGGCGGCACAGGCGAACCCTGAACGGGCGGACCCGCCCGACCTCGGGGCGGACCTCGCCGCGGCACTGGCCGCGGGTGGCCGCGGCCTGAGGCTCGACCTTCAGCCCATCTGCGCCGCCGCCAGCCTGGCCCCCGTGGGCTATGAGGCGCTGCTGCGCTGGGAGCACCCGCTGCATGGCGCGGTGCCGCCGCGGGAAATCCTTGCGACCGCGGCCGCCATCGGGCGCGGCGTTGCGCTCGATGCCTGGGCAATGGTCGGCGCATTCCGGCTGCGCGCCACCTGGCCCGCGGGCGGGCCCTATCTTTCCGTGAACATCTCGGCCGGCGGCATGCTGCAGGGCCACGCGGCGCCGATGGTGCGCGCCGCACTCGCCGCCACGGGCACCGACCCGCGCGGCATCGTGCTCGAACTGCCGGAAGCGGCGGTGGTCGCCGACATTCCCGGCGCCGCGGCGCTGGCGGCGGAGCTGCGCGGCCTCGGCATCGTCGTCTCGCTCGACGATTTCGGCGGCGCGGCGGGGTCGGCCCGGGCGCTGCGCGACATTCCCTTCGCCGTCGTGAAGCTCGATGCCGCCCTGACGGCGGGGCTCGCGGATGAGGGCACGGACCGCGCGCGCACCGCGATCGCCTCGGTCGTCGAGATGGCGCACGCGCTGGGCGCGACCACCATCGCCGAGGCGGTGGAGACAGCCGGCCAGATGCGCGTGCTTCGGGAAGCCGGCTGCGATGCCCTGCAGGGCTGGCTGCTCGGCCGCCCGGGTCCGCTCGCCGCCTGAACCCGGCGGGCGTTCAGCCCCAGAGCAGGTAGATCAGCACCAGCGCGACGATGATCGCGACCGTCGAGATGGTGACGAAGCGGGTGAAGCCGCCCCAGAGCGCCGTCCGCTCGGCCATGATGTCCGCGGCCTTCACTTCGACGAATTCGTAGGATTGCTGTTCGGCCACGATACGTCCCCAACCGGTCTCGATCTTCGCCTCAGCGTTTAGGAACAGCCGCCGCCGAGGGCAAGGGGTTCAGCAGCGCGCCGGACGCCGGCGCCACCCCGTCCACCCTCGCGCGGCCATCCGCGAGCCGCACCCGCCCGGCCGCCAGCCAGCCGAGCGCCGCCGGGTAGATCCGGTGCTCCTGGTCCAGCACCCGCGCCGCGAGGCTGGCGGCATCGTCCCCCGGCAGCACCGGCACTGCGGCCTGGGCAAGGATCGGCCCCTCATCCACCCCGGCGGTCACCAGGTGCACCGTGCAGCCATGCAGCCGCACCCCGGCGGCCAGCGCGCGTTCATGCGTGTCGAGCCCCGGGAAGGCCGGCAGAAGCGAAGGGTGGACATTGATCATCCGCCCCTCCCAGCGCGTGACGAAGCCTTCCGTCAGCACGCGCATGAAGCCGGCCAGCGCGATGATCCGCGCGCCGTGGCGGGCGATCTCGGCTTCCATCGCCGCCTCGAACGCCGCGCGGTCGCCGCGGTAGGCGCGGCTTTCCACGACCGCCGTCGGCACGCCCCGCGCCGCGGCATGGGCCAGCCCCGCCGCGTCGGCGCGGTTGGACAGCACCAGCGCGATCTCGGCCGGATAGGCCGGGTCCTCGGCGGCGGCAAGCAGCGCGGCCATGTTCGACCCGCGCCCGGAGATCAGCACCGCGACGCGGGCGCGGGTCATGCGCGCGGCCAGCCATCCGGCAGGTTGTCGATGCGCACGCCGGCGGGGCCGTCGGAGGGCTCGATGGTGCCGATGCGATAGACCGTCTCCCCGGCGGCGGAGAGCATCGCGGCCGCGTCCTCCCGCCGATCGCCCGGCACCGCGAGCACCATGCCCAGGCCGCAGTTGAAGACGCGCAGCATCTCCTCCGCGTCGATGTTCCCGGCCTCGGCCAGGAAGGCGAAGACCGGCGGCACCGGCCAGCCGCGCGCGTCGATCGCGGCCGTCATGCCCTTCGGCAGCACGCGCGGCACGTTGCCGGGCAGGCCGCCGCCGGTGATGTGCGCGGCCGCCTTCAGCAGCCCCGCCCGGTGCAGCGCCAGCAGCGGCTTCACATAGATGCGCGTCGGCGCCAGCAGCGCGGTGCCGAGGCTGAGCCCCGGCGCGAAGGGCGCGTCATCGGCCAGCGTCATGCCGCGTGCCTCGAGCACCCGGCGCACCAGGGAAAAGCCGTTGGAATGCACGCCGGAACTGGCGAGGCCCAGCAGCGCATCCCCCGGCGCGACGCCGGCGGGCAGCAGGCGGCCGCGTTCCGCCGCGCCCACCGCGAAGCCGGCGAGGTCGTAGTCGCCCTGCGCGTACATCCCCGGCATCTCGGCCGTCTCGCCGCCCACCAGGGCGCAGCCGGCGAGGCGGCAGCCCTCGGCGATGCCGGCGATCACCTCCCGCGCCGCGGCGACCTCGAGCGCGCCGGTGGCGAAGTAGTCGAGGAAGAAGAGCGGTTCCGCCCCCTGCACCACCAGGTCGTTCACGCACATGGCCACCAGGTCGATGCCGACCCCGTCATGCCGCCCGGCATCGATCGCGACCCGCAGCTTGGTGCCGACGCCGTCGGTGGAGGACACCAGCACCGGGTCGGTGAAGCCGGCCGCCTTCAGGTCGAACAGCGCGCCGAAGCCGCCGAGGCTCCCCATGGTGCCCGGGCGGTCGGTGGCGCGGGCGAGCGGCTTGATGGCATCGACCAGCGCGTCGCCGGCCTCGATATCCACCCCGGCGGCGCGGTAGGTGAGGGGGGAAGACGGGGAACTGGTCAGGGCGGCCTCCGATCGGCTAATGGCTGGGCGGGGCGCGCCGCCTGTGGCTGCGCCGTGTCGCCGGCCATGACGGCCGGCATGAAGGGGTTGGGGAACGCGATGCCGGCCAGGTCCCGCACCGCGCGGGTGCGCGAGAGGAACCATAGGGCGGGCCGCTTCGCAACCGCCCTGCTGCTCATGCTCGCCGCGCCGCTCGCCACGCCGATGGCGCAGGATGCCCCCGCGGCGCCCGCGGCGATCAATTTCACCCAGCGCGGCGTGCCCGCCGAGGCGACCGCCGAGAACGGCGTGATCGCCCGCGAAAGGGCGCTCGCCAACGGCCGCCGCGCGGCCTGGGAGCGACTCGCCGCCTCCGCCGGCATTTCCCGCCAGCTGTCGGATGCGCAGATCGAGCAGATGACCGCCTCCATCATCATCGAGGAGGAGCGGACGGCGCCGACGCGCTACACCGGCCGGATCACGGTGAACTTCAACCCGGGCCGCGTGCGCGCCCTGGCCGGCGGGGCGATCGCCGGCGATGGCGGCGGGACGGGCGGCGGGACCGGCGGCGGCACCCAAGGGGAGACGGGACGCCCGCCCAGCCCCGTGCCGGTCGCCGCGACGGTGGAAGCGGTGGCGCTCTACGGATCGCTGCAGGACTGGCTCGAACTGCGGCGGCGGCTCAATGCCGGCGCGGCGCGGATGGAGGTCGTGGCGATCTCGACCGACCGGGCGCGGCTGCGCCTGTCGCTCCGCGCGGCGCCCGGCGTGGTGGCGGAGGAATTCGCCCGCCAGGGCGTCAGCATGACCCCGGGGTCGGGGGCGCCCGGCGACGCCTGGCGCGTGGGCCTTGCCGGACGCTCCTGACCGCGTCCGCCGGCCGGCCGCCCCGGCCTCGGCCGATATCGAGGCAGGGCTCTTCACCCTGCCCAACCTCATCACGCTTGCGCGCCTGTGTGCCGTGCCGGCGGCGGTGTGGCTGATGCTGCAGCAGCGGCTCGACCTCGCCTTCCTGGTGTTCGTCGCGGCCGGCGTGTCGGATGCGGTCGATGGCTGGCTCGCGCGGGTGTGGAACGCGCGCTCGGCGCTCGGCGCGCTGCTGGACCCGGTGGCGGACAAGGCGCTGCTCGTCTCGGTCTATGTCACGCTGGCCGCGATCGGCGTGCTGCCGGACTGGCTCGCCATCCTGGTCGTGTTCCGCGACCTGCTCATCGTGGGCGGCGTCATCTTCCTCTGGGTGCTCGGCGTGCCGGCCCGCATCCGGCCGATCCTGGTGTCCAAGGCCAATACGGCGGCGCAGATCGCGCTCGCGGCGCTCGCGCTGCTGCTCAAGGGCTTCGGGCTGGCGGCGCCGGGGCTGCTTGCCTTCATGATCGGGCTCGTTGCCTTCACCACGCTCGCCTCCGGCATCGCCTACGTGGTCCAGGCGGCGCGGCTGACGGGCGCGAACCCGCCATGAGCGAGGCGCCGCGCCCGCCCGCGAAGCCCGGCGGCGGCCTGCCCGCGCCCGCGCCCG
>NZ_JACADQ010000237.1 GCF_016106015.1 Neoroseomonas rubea | reverse complement strand
AAGCCACCCACTCAAGGATCGCCAAGATCACTCAAAACACTTCCAAAACCGATACAATTGTCAAAGAACAACACCAAACCAGCCCGAGCAACCTCAGGTGAGGCTACACACACCGATCCGGTGAAACACCGCTTGTGGCGGGGCGAAGAACCTAGTGGAAGCATCCACTCCGGTCAAGACCCCGCCGTCGTTGGCGTGGACGGGCTTCTATGCGGCTTCGCCAGGGCGGTCAACCCCCCTTCCGCCAGGAGAGATACCATTCCGCAAAACGCGGCACGCCGTCCTCGATCGGCGTCCGCGGCGCAAAGCCACACAGCGCCGCAATCGCCGAGATATCCGCGAAGGTTTCCTCCACATCGGTTGCAGGGCGCGGCGCATCCACGATGCTCGCCTTCCGCCCCAGCGCATGCTCCAGCACGGCCACGAAGCGGCGCACCTCCTCGCTTCGATGGTTCCCGATATTTAGGATCCGCGGTGCTTGCGCAGGCGCCGGCCGGTCAAGACAGCCGAGGACGCCGGCGACGATGTCCTCCACGAAGGTGAAGTCCCGCTTGAGCCGTCCGCCCTCATAGAGCGTGATCGGACGCCCAGCGAGGATCGCCTCCGCAAACATCCAGGGCGCCATATCCGGCCGCCCCCAGGGCCCATAAACGGTGAAGAAGCGCAGCCCGGTCTGCGGCAGGCCGAACAGGTGCGCGTGCGATTCGCTCATCAACTCCGCTGCACGCTTCGTAGCGGCGTAGAGCGACACCGGATGGTCCACCCTGTCCGTCTCCGTGAAGGGGAGCCGTCGATTCGCGCCATAGACCGATGACGACGACGCGTAGACGAGATGCCCGAGTCGCGGCATCCGGCGCGCCATCTCGAGCACAACCAGATGCCCCATCACATTCGCTTCGACATATGCGAAGGGATCGACCAGCGAATGGCGCACGCCGGGCTGTGCTGCCAGATGAACGATGCGCGTCACCTCGGTATGCCGTACGGCAAGCGGCAGCATCGCGGCGCGATCGGCCACGTCGACCGGCAGGAAGGTAAATCCGCTACGCGATTCGAGCCGCGCCAGACGTGCACGCTTCAACGCCGGGTCGTAGTAGGCGGTCAGATTGTCGAGACCGATCACGCGATCCCCTCGCGCAAGCAGCGCCTCGGTGACATGCATGCCGATGAAGCCGGCCGCGCCGGTCACCAGCACCGTCATGACCGCACCAGCCGATCCTCGAGCAGTTCCATCACGGCATGACCCAGGGCGATGTGCGCTTCCTGGACGCGCGCTGTCACCGCGCTCGGCACCACAAGCGCGAGGTCGCAGAGTGCGCGTGCTGGTCCGCCATCCGCGCCGAGCAGCCCGACGGTCGCGATGCCCATGCCGCGCGCGGTCTCGAGCGCGCGCAGCACATTCGGCGACTTTCCGCTCGTCGTGATCCCGAACAGCACGTCGCCCGGCCGCCCCAAGCCCGACAGCGGCCGCGCGAAGACCTCCTCGAACCCATAGTCATTGCCGCCCGCCGTCAGCGCAGTCGGATCGAGCGTCAGCGCGATAGCAGGCCAGGAAGGACGCTCGACGCTCGAACGCAGCCGCACCAGCAACTCCGTCGCGAGATGCTGCGCATCCGCAGCACTGCCGCCGTTACCGCAGAAGAACAGGCGACCGCCCGCCCGGATCGCCGTCTCGCAGGCATCGACAACAGCGATCAGCGTCGTCGTGGCCTCGCTCACGAGACGGCGCCTGAGCGCGGCGCCCTCCTCCATCATCGCCGCGAAACGCGCGGCCTCCTCCATCTCAGGAGCCCGCCGTCATGCGGGCGGCGCGGGTGACGCGGCCGGATCGCGTGCGCTCCACGTCAGGGGGAAGCAGTTGCTTCTGCGCGGACATCCCGCCCGCCCTGAAAGCGATGAGCGTGGAACGATTCATGGCTCCCCTTCCCCCGGCATGCCAATGCCGGCCGCGCGGCGTCGCGCGGACATGGCACGCCGGCCGTGGCTGCTCAAGCCTGGGTCACCGCCGCCTCGGCGAAGCCGGCGCGGATCGCCTCCGCCAGTGTCTCGACCACAGGACCGCCCCCCTGGCCGGTGACAAGCACAATCGAAAAATCCGGCAGAGGAGGCATTCCATCCTCCGCACCGAGGAAGCGGAGCCCCGGTGGAAGCGGGCCCGGCAGACCGACCGTGACCGCGAGGCCAGCCAGCGCCGGCGCCAGCGTCCCCGCCTGGGATGTGCTCCGGTATGCGACCCGCCACGGACGGCTGGCCTCATCCAGCGCCTGCACCGCGGCACGGTGCCATACGCAACGTGGCTGTGCGGTAGCGAGCGGGATTGGCGCCCGGCGATGCGCCGCATGGGCACTGGACCCGATCCAACGCAGGCCCGCATGCCAAAGCGGCTGGCCGACCATGCCTGGCCTTTCGTTGCCGGCCGAGAGGAGCGTCAGGTCGATCTCGTCCCGCTCCAGCCGCTCGGCAAGTTCGTTCGAGGGCGCGCAGGTCACCTCCACCTCGACGGCCGGATGCACCTCGGCGAAGCGCGCGAGAATCCCTGGCAGCCAGCGCAGCGCGTAATCGTCGGGCGTGCCGAGCCGGACATTCCCGGCGACCGCCGGCGTGCGGAAAGTCGCGACGATCTCGTCATGCATTGCGAGCAGCCGGCGCGCCCGTTCCAGCAGCCAGGCGCCGTGCGGCGTCGTCTCCACCCCGCGCGGCCCGCGCAGCAGCAGGGGCTGGCCGAGCGCCTCCTCCAGGCGTCGGATCTGCATGGAAACCGCGGACTGGGTGCGCCCGACGGCATTGGCGGCACGGGTGAAGGACCCGCCCTCGGCGATCAGGACAAAGGAGCGGAGCAGGTCGGGGTCAAGGCCCGGTGGGATGGCCAGCATGGATGTTCCCTCGAGCAAGAGGGATCAGATATTCTGATGATAAACGTCAAGAGATTTCGTTTTTCTGATGCGGCACCCGCTGCCATGGTCCTGGCCCAGGCGCCACAAGGAGGACCGCCCCATGAGCAGCAGCAGCCTCTCCACCACCCGGACTATGCGCAACACCGCGGTGCGCGGCACAACCTGGCTCGACTGGCTGCGCCGCGTCCTCCATGCCGTCGAAAGCCGCCGCCATCTCGTCGAGATGGATGACCGCATGCTGTCCGATATCGGCATCAGCCGGACCGATGCGATACGGGAAGCCACCCGTGCCCCTTGGGACCTGACGCCGCCGCGGCGCTGAAGGCCCGTCCCCTCGCAACAAGGCCGGCGTCCGAACGGCGCCGGCCTTTTCCATGCGAGCCAGGTCAGCGCGTCGTCTCGGGCTGGCGCTCCAGTTCTGCAACCCGCAAGCGAAGCGTAGCCAGTTCGGCCCGCATGGCGGCCAGTTGTTCACCCACGGGGTCGTCCTCTGGATGGGTCAGGCCGTAGCCGACGGTCGGGTCAACGCAGACCGACCCTGCCGGCGGTTTCGCCGGAATCCCCACCACGGTGCAGTTCGCCGGCACATCCTTGGTCACCACGGCATTGGCGCCGATGCGCGCCCCATCGCCGATCATGATCGGCCCGAGCACCTGCGCCCCCGCGCCGATCGCAACGCCGTTCCCGATCGTCGGGTGCCGCTTGCCGGGCTGGCCCGAAAGCCCCCCGAGTGTGACGCCGTGGTAGATCAGCACATCGTCACCGATCTCCGCCGTCTCTCCGATCACGACGCCCATGCCATGGTCGATGAACAGCCGCCGGCCAATCCGGGCGCCCGGATGGATTTCGATCCCCGTCAGGAACCGCCCGATATGGGAGACGAAGCGCGCGAGGCCCTTCAGCCCAGCACGCCACACGGCGTGCGCGAGGCGATGCCACAGCACCGCATGCAGCCCGGCATAGCAGAGGATCGTCTCTGGCCAGGATGGCCGGGCCGGGTCACGGCTGCGGATGGCGCGAGCAAGTTCGATCGCTTCCATGGGGTGAGCCTCGCGGGTCAGGCCAGCCAGGGCGGCACGGGCAGGCCCTTGCCGCGCAGGAATTCCGGGTTGAACAGCTTCGACTGGTAGCGCGCACCACCATCGCAAAGGATCGTCGCGATCCGATGCCCGGGCCCGAGCGCCTTCGCCACCTTGATCGCGGCCACGACATTGATGCCGGCCGAACCGCCGATCGAGATGCCCTCATGGATCTGCAGGTCGAAGACCTGCTCGAGCGCCTCCTCGTCCGTCACTTGCACGGCCTCGTCGATCAGCGCCCGGTCAGGCTCGAGGTTGCCAGGCACGCGGGCCGCCTGGCCGATCCCCTCGGTGATGGAATTGCCCTCCGCCTTCAGCGTGCCGGTCTTCACCCAGGAAAACAGGGCGCTGCCCATCGGGTCGGCGAGCACGATGCGCACCCCCGGCTTGCGCGCCTTGAGCGCCCGCGCGACGCCGGCAAGCGTGCCGCCCGTTCCACAGGCGCAGGTGAAGGCGTCGATATGCCCATCCGTCTGCGTCCAGATCTCCGGGCCCGTCGTCGCCTCATGCGCAGCGCGGTTCGCGATGTTGTCGAACTGGTTGGCGTGGACGGCGCCCATCTCCTCCGCGAGTCGGCGGCTGACATGGACGTAGTTCCCAGGGTCGGAGAAGGGCTTCGCCGGCACCAGGCGCAAGTCGGCGCCGATCATGCGCAGGAAGTCGATCTTCTCCCGGCTTTGCGTCTCCGGCACCACGATCACGCTGCGATAGCCGCGGGCATTGGCGACAAGGGTGATGCCGATGCCGGTGTTGCCCGCCGTGCCCTCCACGATCGTACCGGGCTTGCCAGGCGTCAGCACGCCGCGCCGCTCGGCGTCGAGGATGATGCCGAGGCCAGCCCGGTCCTTCACCGATCCGCCCGGGTTCATGAACTCGGCCTTGCCGAGGATCTCGCAGCCCGTGGCCTCGCTGGCGCGGCGGAGACGGATCAGCGGCGTATTGCCGATCGCCCCCTCGAAGCCGTCGACGATGCCGCTGGCGGGGGGCGGGACTGCGTCCATGGTCTGCCGTTCCTTGCGTTCTGGCTGATGATGGTCGGGCGGCGAAGGTGGCGGGACAAGAGGAGGGAAAGCGTTTCTCTCCAAAGCCTTGCCTGCAGAATGCCTTGGCTGCGCAAGCGCCCTGGCGAACCAAGGCCTTCGCGCGCCTTGACCTTAGATGGCGCGATATAAGAACATAAAGCGAACATCAGCGGCCCCTCCCCCCGGCCATGACAGAGCACGACCCCGCCCCTCCGCTCGACCGCCCCGCCCTGATCTCGGCCCTCCGCGCCCGCATCGCGCGCCTGGAGCGCGCCGGCGCGGCCGGGGCCCTGGCCGCGCGCGGGGAGGACGCCATCCCCCTCTCCTCCGCCGTCGATTCCGCCCTGCCCTGGGGCGGGCTACCGCGCGCAGCCCTGCACGAGATCCTCGCCGCCGAACCCGGCGCCGCTGCAGGCTTCGCAGCATTGGCGCTGGCCCGAGCCGGCGGCACGGTGCTCTGGATCGCGCCGGAGCCGGACGCCTGGCCGCCGGGCCTCGCCCGCTTCGGCCTATCCCCCGCCGCGTTGGTGCTGGTCCGCGCCACCCGACCGCAGGACGCGCTCTGGGCCATGGAGGAGACCCTGCGCTGCCCGGCCGTAGGCGCCGCCCTGCTGGTGGCAAGCACGCTCGACCTGACCGCCGCCCGACGCCTGCAACTCGCCGCCGAGGCGGGGGGCGTGCTTGGCCTGCTGCTCCGCCCGGACGAGGACAATGCTGCCCCGACCGCCGCCCTGACCCGCTGGCGGATAGGCGCCGCCCGCTCGGACAGCCAGAGCCCCCACGCGCTGGGCGACCCGGCCTGGAGCCTCGACCTGCTGCGCTGCCGCGGCGGCCGTCCGGCCAGTTGGCGCGCCGCGTGGCACGGAGACCAGCTGGTGACCGAGGACGAGGCCGGCACGGCCGCCGCGCCCCGGAAGCGCGCATGAGACGGCGCTGCTGCGGACCGCCGCGGGTGGGGCACCCGGGGGGCCAGCCTCCCGGGCCCTCGATTCCATTGGTTCAGGGAGAGCGAGGGGCACGAAACGCTCACGATGAGGGCGAGACCGTTAGACCCCTCCCTCTCCCCGACCCAAACGCCGCGGGGTCCGGGGAGGCCGTCGCCTCCCCGGTGGGGGTCCAGGGGGCAGAGCCCCCTGGAACGCGCCACGCGTCACGCCGCATCCTCGCCCTTCTCCTGCCGCGCCTGCCGGTCGAGCGGCTGCTCCGGCCCGGCCCGGTCGCCGTCTGGGGGCAGCGTGGGTCGCGGCGGCTGGTGCTGTCGGTCTCAGCAGAGGCCGAGGCAGCCGGGCTGCGCGCGGGCCAGGCGCTCGCCGACGCGCAGGCGATCCTGCCCGGGCTGGACCTTGTGCCGGAGGATCCGGCCGGCGATGCGCGGGCGCTGGAGATGCTGGCGCTCTGGGCGATGCGCTTCACGCCACTCGTGGGCCTGGCGGGGGAGGATGGGCTGCTGCTCGACCTCACCGGCGTCGGGCACCTCTTCGGCGGGGAAGCCGCGCTGCTCGATGAGGTGCTGTGCCGGCTGCACAGGCGCGGGCTGGAGGCGCGCGGCGCGGTGGCGGCCCGGGCGGGCACGGCGTTGGCGCTGGTGCGGGCCGGCGCCGGCGGGCTGGT
>NZ_JACADQ010000236.1 GCF_016106015.1 Neoroseomonas rubea | reverse complement strand
GGGTCGCGCGCGGCGATCGCCGCGGCCAGCGCGCCGGTGCCGCAGCCGGCGTCGAGCAGCGCCGCGCCGCGCGGCAGGTCGAGCGCATCGAGGAAGGCATCGGCCAGAAGGCGGCTCCAGCGGCCCATGCTGCGTTCATAGGCGGCCGCGTCGGTGGCGACGTAGCCGGCCATGGCGGCTACTCCTCCATCGTGTAGCGGAAGTTGCAGTGGGTCGCGCCGCCCATGATGGTCTGGGTGCGTTCCAGCTTCATCTTCGGATGGTAGCCCTCGCAGAAGGCGCCGTCGCGGTTGCAGGAGAGAACGGCGCCGAGATCGGCCAGCCCCATCTCCCGGTACATCTCGGCGTAGCGGCAGCGGGTGACGTTGAAGTCGTAGTGCGTCTCGTCCTGGCGCAGCGTCTCGATCCGCAGCGCGTCGTCCTTGGTCCAGAGCGGCTGGAGCGCGATGAAATGGGCGAGGGAGGGCTCCCCGCCCGGCGCGTCCTTCGCCATCTCGGCGGCCGTCGCCTTGGCCATCTTCACCACGGCGCGGGACAGGATGGCCTTCGCCTGCGCTTCCCCGAGCTCGGCCTTCATCTCCTCATAGACGCCCTTGGCGAAGGCGGCCTCGATGCGCCGCTGCCGAAGGATGCCCATGCGTTCGTCCGACATGAAAAACCTCCCCGACGGTGATCCCGGCGGGGAGGCTATCGCGGCGCGACGTCCGCGGCGAGCGGGTTACTGCGCGTAGAGGCCCGAATTGGTGACGACGATGCGGCTGGCGGCGCAGATGTTCACGCGGCGGAGTTCCGCGGCGCGGCCATTCTGCCAGACGATGCGGAAATCGTAGTTGCCGGCGTTGTTCGCGCGGTAGTTCCACACCCGCCCAGGCGGCAGCACGTTCTGGCCGAGCTGGTCGACGCCCCAGTTGTTGATGCTGGAATGGCTGAAGAACAGCTGCATCACGGTGAGCGAGGAGTTGTTCACGACCTGGAAGCGCGTGTCGCAGCCGACCGCGACGGGGCCCGGGGCGACCGGCTGCGGGATATAGACCGTCTGCGGCGCGCAGGCGGCGAGCGCCCCTGTCCCGGCGAGCGCGAAGAGGGCAAGAAGCTTGCGGCGGATCATGCGGTCGGCCTCCCGGGCACGGCTGATGTATCGATATCGCGACGCTATGCAACGAATGTCACAGGCGCAAGCCATCCACAGGCTTGTCACCGGGCGCGAAGCCGTGATCGTGTGAAGCGATTCAGAGTGGAGCGGGGCGATGACCTTCGGCCAGTGGTTCAGCTTCCAGGGGCGCATCCGGCGCAAGACATGGTGGCTTGCCTATGTCCTGCCGCTGATCGCGCTGTCGATCGTTGCGAGCGTCATCGATATCTCGCTCGGCTTCGTGACCTTCACCGAGGATGCGATGCCGGAGGACGGCTTCTCGGTCTCGGCGCAGGGCATCGGGCCGTTCAGCCTGCTGGCGTTGATCACCTCCATCTGGGGCGGGCTGGCGGGCCAGGTGAAGCGATGGCACGACCGCGACAAGTCCGGCTGGTGGGTGCTGATCAACTTCATCCCGTTGGTCGGCCCGATCTGGGCGCTGGTCGAGACCGCCTTCCTGTCCGGCACGCCGGGGCCGAACCGCTTCGGGCCCGACCCCAAGGGCGGCGCGGGCGCGGCGCAATGGCAGGCGGCGCCGCCGCCGGGTGCCTGGCAGCCGCAGCAGCCCCAGCAATGGCAGCCCCAGCCGCAATGGCAGCAGCCGCCACCGCAATGGCAGCCGCCGCCGCAGGCGCCGCAGGGTCCGCCGCCGGGCTATGGGCAGCCTCCGCCGGGGTACGGGCAGCAGCCTCCGCCGGGCTATGGGCAGCCGCCGCCCGGCTATGGGCAGCAGCCCCCGCCGGGCTATGGCCAACCGCCGCCGGGGTATGGGCAGCCACCGCCGCCGCCGGGCTATGGCCAGCAGCCGCCCCCGCCGCCGGGCTACGGCCAGCCGCCGCGCGGCAGCGTCCCGCCGGTGCGGCGGGAGTAGGGGCGCGCAGGCGCCGCGCACGGGCGGTCCATTGCGTGGTTGGCATGCGGTGCGACGCAACGCGCGCTCGCGAGCCCCGCACGCGACGACAGGGGCTTTGGGCGCCGGGACTCAGGCTGGGTCGATCGGGGAGGCGGGCACGCCGGCCCCCTCGATGACTGCACCCGCGGCCAGCAGCAGGTCTTCGCGGTAGCGCCCGGCGACGAGCTGCACGCCGACCGGCACCGTGCCGACCATCCCCGTCGTCACGGCGAGCCCCGGCAGGCCCATCAGCGGCAGGCCCACCTGGGTCAGCTGCGCGGCGATGATCCGCCGGAAGGCCTCGGGGCTTTCCACATCCTCCTGGTCGCGGAAGGGCAGTTCGCCCGAAACGGGCATGATCGCGACCGGGAAGCGTTCCAGGAACTCCATCCACATCCGCACGAAGGTCGCGCGCTTCTGCAGCCCGTCCATGAAGGCGTTGAGGTCGGGCAGGGGACACAGCGCTTCCATCTGCGCGAAGACGAAGGAGGCGTCCGGGTCCGCTTCCTTGTGCAGCGCCGTGTTCAGGCCGCGGCGGGATTCGGCGAGCCAGAGCATGGCCTGCAGGTCGGCGGGTTCGCGCAGCGGCGGCGCTTCCGCTTCCTCGACGATCCAGCCCGCGGCTTCCATCCGCCGTGCGGCGTCGCGCAGCGCGTCGAGCACGGCGGGCTGCACCTCCATCCCCTCCGGCCGCAGGCAGAGCGCGGCGCGCTTCGGCATGGGCGGGCCTTCCAGCGGCGCATCGACCCACCAGGGGTCGCGGATGTCGCGCGCCGACATCGCGGCGAGCGACACGCGCAAATCGGCGATGGTCCGCGCGATCGGCCCGCTGACGGCCATCAGCTGCCCGCCCGCATGGCGTTCGGCACCCGAGGCGTTCCAGGCCGGGATGCGCCCGAGCGTCGGCCGCAGCCCATGCACGCCGCAGGCATAGGCCGGGTAGCGGATCGAGCCGCCGATATCCGTGCCATGCCCGATCGCGCCGATGCCCGAAGCGACCGCCGCCGCCGCGCCGCCGGATGACCCGCCCGGCGTGATCGACGGATCGCGTGGGTTCCTCGTATGTCCATGCAGCGAATTGCGCGTGAACCAGCGCAGCGAGAAGGCCGGCGTGTTGGTCCGCCCGAGCAGCACCGCGCCGGCGCGGCGCAGATTTGCCACCACCGGGCTGTCCTGCTTTGCCACCAAGTCCTTCTGCAACCGAAGCCCGTTGGTCGTGGCGAAGCCGGCCTGATCGGCGTTGACCTTGATGGTGACCGGCACGCCGGCGAGCGGGCCCGGATCCTCCCCGCGCGCGATGGCAGCGTCGATCGCCGCCGCCTGCGCCAGCACATCATCCGGCCGGTGGTCCACCACGGCGTTGATGCGAGGGTTGACGGCGTCGAGCCGCGCGAGCGCGTCCCGCGCCGCCTCGGTCGCGGAAACCTGCTTGCTGCGGACGCGGTGGGCGAGTTCGGTCGCGGGGAGGCGGAACAGCTCGCTCATCCCGGCAGCCCCAGCACGTTCTTGCTCAGGATGTTGCGCTGGATCTCGTTCGACCCGCCGTAGATCGTGGCCGGCCGCGCCTGGATGTAGAGCCCCGTCGGGTTGAGGTTGCGGTTGCCTTCCATCGGCTCCAGCAGCCCCGCATTCTCGCCCGCGATGTCCAGCATCGTGTCGGTGATGCGCTGGAAGAGTTCCGTCTGGAACACCTTCAGCATCGAGACATCGGGGCCCAGCGTCTCGCCCCGCCGCAGCTTGTCCACGAAGGCGCCGTAGAGCGACTTCAGGTCCTCGAGATCGAGGCGCAGCCGGGCGTAGGTCTCCTGGAAGGCCGCTTCCTCCCACACCCCCATCCGTTCGGCGAGCTGCCGCAGCCGCGTGAAGGCATAGGCGGACAGGCGCGGGGAGCCGAGATAGATGCGCTCGAAGGACAGCAGCGCCTTCGCCATGTCCCAGCCGCGGTTCGGCGTGCCCACCAGGTTCTTCGCCGGCACGCGGACATTGTCGAAGAACACCTCGCAGAACTCGTCATGGTATTCGAGGTTGATGATGGGCTTCACCGTGATGCCCGGCGTGGTCATGTCGACCAGCAGGAAGGAGATGCCTTCCTGCTTCTTCGCCGCCTTGTCGGTGCGCACCAGCAGGAAGCACCAGTTCGCGTCCATCGCGAGTGTCGTCCAGATCTTCTGGCCGTTAACGATGTAGTGGTCCCCGTCCAGCACCGCTTCGGTGCGCAGCGCGGCCAGGTCCGACCCCGCATTGGGTTCGGAATAGCCCTGGCACCAGATGTGCTCGCCGGAGAGGATCTTCGGCAGGAATTCCTGCTGCTGCTCCTCCGTCCCGTGGTTGATCAGCAGCGGGCCTACCATGACGATGCCGTGGTCATTGGTGCGGGCGCAGCCGTGGCGCTCCACCTCCTCGGTGAAGATGATCTGCTTGGCGGGCGACAGGCCGAGCCCCCCGAAGCGGCGCGGCCATCCGGGACACAGCCAGCCCTTCTCGGCCAGCAGGAAGTACCAGGGCTTGTTCTCCTCCCAATGCAGGCGCTTGGGCGGGTTGCGAAGCTCGGCCGGGTAGTTCGCCTCGATCCAGTGGCGGACATGGGCGCGGAAGGCCTCGTCCTCCATCAGGTTCAGGTCGGCGGTCTCGCGCGGTTCGATGGCGAACATCTCTCAGCCTCCGAAGTTCGGCTTGCGCTTCTCGAGGAACGCGGCGCGTCCCTCCTGGAAGTCGGGCGTCGTGAACAGCAGGCCCTGGAAGGTCTGCTCGTCGGCCAGCGCCTCATCGAGGCCTTCGGCCAAAATCTTCTTGGTGAGCGCGATCGGGCCCGCGGCCTCGGCGGCGAGAAAGCGCGCCTTGTCCAGCGCGACCTCCAGCGCCTTGCCCGGCGGGGCGACGAAGTCCACCAGGCCGATGCGCTCGCCTTCGGCCGCGCCGGTGACCTCGTGGTAGAACAGGATGCGCCGCGCGCGGCCCACGCCCACGCGCCGCGGCAGGAAGAACGGCAGGCCCATGTCGGACATCAGGCCGATCTTGTGGAAGCCCGCGACGAAGCGCGCATCCTCGGCCGCGACGATGGTGTCGCAGGCACAGGCCACTGCCATGCCGGCCCCCGCCGCCCAGCCTTCCACGGCAGCCACCAGCGGCTTCGATCCCTTGGCCATCAGCCGCACCAGGCGATGGGTGCGGCGCATGCGCTCCCGCCCATCCAGCGCGCTGCCGACATTCATGTTCGAGATGTCGCCGCCGGCGCAGAAGGTCCCGCCCGCGCCGGTGACGACGATGGCGCGCACCGTCGGTTCCTCATGCGCGCGCTCGATCGCCTCCTCCATCGCCTGGCGGACGCCGGGACCGATCGCATTCTTGCGGGACGGGTAGTCGATGGTGAGGATCAGGACGTTGCCGTCCATCTCCTCCCGCACGCGGGCGGTGTCGCTCATTCCACGTCCTCCGGGGCCAGGGCCATGAATCGGCGCCGGTGCAGCGCGGCCGAGCCGAACTGGTTCATGATGACCATGCCGCGGCGCAGGAACAGGCCGACATCGTATTCGTCAGTGTAGCCGATGCCGCCATGCAGCTGGATGCATTGCCGCAGCACGAGCATCCCCGACTCCGCCGCGCGATGCTTGGCCTTCGACACCGCCGCATGCCGCGCGGCACCCGTCGCACCGCCGTCGAGCGCGGCGGCCGCTCCCTCCACCGCCGCGCGCGTCAGCGCGATGTGGATCTTCAGGTCCGCCGCGCGATGCTGCAGAGACTGGAAGGTGCCGATGATCCGGCCGAATTGCTGGCGCGTCTTGAGGTAGTCCACCGTCATCGCGAAGGCGCGTTCCATCAGCCCGAGCATGAGGCCGGAGGTCACCAGCGCCGCTTCATCCAGCGCGATCGCCAGCATGTCGCCGACATCCTCGGCCACCAGCGAGGCGCGGCCGAGGTCGGGCCGCAGCGTGCCGATGTTGCCGCCATCCATCGCCTTCTCGATCGTCAGGTCCGCACCCGCCGCGTCCTGCAGATGCAGGCCGAGCCCCGGCCCCTGATGGACCGGCAGCAGGAAGCCATCCGCACCGGCCGCCATCGGCAGGAACAACCGCGCGCCATCCGGCGTGCCTGGCACGGCCAGCGTGTCCGCCCGTTCCTGCCAGGCGGTCAGCAGCACGCGCCGGCCGGCGAGCACGCCCTCCAGCTCAGGATGGCCGACCGCGGCGAGCAGCCTCGCGGACAGCATCATCGGCACCAGCGGTTCCGGCAGGAGCCCCGCGCCGAGTTCCTCGGCCAGCGCGACCGCCTCGCTCATGCCCAGGCCCGCGCCACCGGCCTCCTCCGGCACGGCGAGGCCGATCCAGCCCAGCTCGCCCATCTGCGCGAGGACCTCGCGGTCGAAGCCGGGGGAAGCGAAGCGCAGCGCGCGCACGCGCTTGGTGTCGCCGCCGCGAGGTGCCACGGCACCGGCGCTGTCGCGGATCATGCGGATGGATTCGGTGCGGTCGTCTGCTGCTGCGCTCATCGTTTCCTCGGGGGAGGGGAACCTCCCCCGATCCCCCTCCCCTTTTTCTGTCTGGGCGTCCCGCCTGCGGCGGGCCGCGAAAGGTATTCAAAGAAGGAGGGGGGCTCGGGGGGAGTT
>NZ_JACADQ010000235.1 GCF_016106015.1 Neoroseomonas rubea | reverse complement strand
CGCGCTGGCGGGCGTGCTGCTCGCGCTCGCGACGACGGTGCGGGAGGCGACGCCCTACCTGCTGCTCGGCCTGCTGCCGGCGGCGGCGATCGCGGCGGGGCCGGGGCGGCGCCTCGCCGGCATCGGCCTGGTGGTCGCGCCGGTGGCGCTCACCGCGGGGCTGATGGTGGCGGACAATCATCGCCGGTCCGGCGCCGCGGTGCTGTCCACTACGCGAGCCATCGTCATGGTCCAGGCGACGCTGCCGCTGGCGGCCCGCGGCCTGCCCGTGTTCGACGGCGACGACCTGTTCGACCGCGCGGCGCGGGAGACGGTGGTGCCGCGGGGCTTCGCGGGCATCGATCCGCTGCTTGCGCGGCTGCACGCGGCGGGCATGACCTCCCCCGAGATCGCCGCCATGGCATCCGCGCGCTACGCGCGCACCTGGCGGCGCTTTCCGCTGGAGATGCTCCGGGCGATGGCGGTGCGCTTCCCGCTCAAGACGCTGTTCGTGACCTTCCAGCCGATCGACATGGCGGCGGATTTCGCACGGGTGGCCGGGGAGCCGCGCCCCTGGTTCAGCCGCAACGACCAGTTGCTGCGCCGCGCGGGGGAAGGATCGATCGCGGCGATCCTACTGTTGCCGTTGATGGTGGTGAGCCGCATCGTGGCGCTGCTGGTCAGTGCCGCGGCGATCGCCGCGCCGCTGCTGATCGGGCGGGAGGATCCGCGCCGCTGGCCGCTGTTCGGCGCCTGGCTCGGCTGCGCCGCGCTCGTTGGCATCTACCTGCCGGTCCATCTGGAGCAGCGGTACCTGGTGCCGATCGTGCCAATGCTGTGCCTTCTCGGCGTGACGGCACTGGTTGCGCTGCGCGCGCGCCGAAGGGCGACGGCCTGACCCCCATCAACCGAGGCAAAGGACGGATCGAGGCCACGCCTCGAAGCGCGAGCGCGAATGCGTGACCGCGCCCAGACCAACAGCCGCCGCCGGCACACCAGCCCACGGCGCGCAGGCAAAGCGGCCGGATGGCCGCCGCCCGCCGTCCGAAAGGCGGACCAAGACTCCGCCCGCCGTCTGAGGGACAAAAAACTACGTCTCCGCCCCGCCATTCACCTGCAGCATCTGCCCGTTCACGAAGGCCCCGCCATCGGAGACGAGCAGGCGCAGCACCGCCGCCACCTCCTCCGGCCGCCCCTGCCGGCCCACCGGCACGCGCTGCACGATGGCCTGGCGGTACTTGGCCGCCGCGGCGTCGGCATCCTCCTCGTCGGACGCGATGGGGCCCGGGGAGATGGCGTTCACCGTCACGCCCTTCGGCCCGAATTCCTTCGCCAGCGCCTTGGTCAGTCCCCAGACGCCGTGCTTGGCGACCGAGACCGGCGCGCGGCCCGCATAGCCATGGATCGCGTTCATGCCGGTGAAGTTCACGATGCGCCCCCAGCCGGCCGCGAGCATGCCCGGCAGGCAGGCGCGGGAGAGCCACACAGCGGCGTCGAGGTCGACCGACATGACGCGGCGCCACTCGTCGTCGCTCATCTCGAGGAAGGGCTTCTGCGGTCGCAGCGCCGCGTTGTTCACCAGCACCTCGACGGCGCCGAAGCGCGCGATGCCCTCCGCCGCGATGCGCGCGCAGGATGCGGGGTCGCCCACATCGCCGATGGCGATCAGCGTCGCCGCGCCGCGCGCCGCCGCCTCCGCCGCCACGCGATCGAGCGCGGCGCGGTCGGACGACCCGTTGAGCACGAGGTCGTACCCGTCCTCGGCCAGGGTCAGCGCGACCGCCCGCCCGATGTTCCGCCCCGCGCCCGTGATGAGCGCCGCCTTGCGCCGTGCCGCCATGCGTCCGATCCCCCCTTTGGAATACGCTGTCTGTCTAGCGGCGCCGGCGCCGGCGCGGGAGGGGGTCAGGCCGGAACCGGGACCCGTGCCGCGAGCGGGTCGAGCAGCCCCTCGATCGCCGCGGGCTCCTCCCATTCCAGCCGGATCGTCACGACGGTGACGCGGTTGCGGAAGGCGGGCGGGATACGCACGAAATCCTTGCGCGTCGTCACCGGCGTGGCGCGCAGCGCCTCGGCCTGGGCCAGCAGGTCGCGCAGGTCGCCCTCGTCGAAGGGGTAGTGGTCGGCATAGGCCTGGCGACCGGCGAGGAAGGCGCCGGCTTCCTGCAGCGTGGTGAAGAACTTGCGCGGATTGGCGATGCCGCAGAAGGCAAACACGGGCTGGCCGGCGAGCAATTCGGCCTCGGGTCCCGGCTTCAGCGTGGCGCGCAGCACCGGCAGGCCGGGCGGCAGGGCGGCGAGCGCGCCCGTCTCGTCCTCCCCGATCAGCACCGCGGCGCGGCAGCGGGACGCGGCGGCGGCGACCGGTTCGCGCAGCGGCCCGGCTGGGATGATACGCCCATTGCCGAAGCCGTAGGACCCGTCGATCACGAGCAGCGAAAGGTCCTTCTCCAGCGTCGGGTTCTGCAGGCCGTCATCCATGACGATGGCCTGCGCCCCGGCGGCGACGGCGGCCTGCGCGCCCGTGGCGCGGTTCGCGGCGACCCAGGTCGGGCGCTCGGCGGCGAGCAGCAGCGCCTCGTCGCCCACCGCGGTGCTGTCATGCGCCGCGGTGTCGACCCGCGTCGGTCCCTTGAGCCGCCCGCCATAGCCGCGCAGCAGGAAATGCGCGCCGATGCCGCGATTGCCGAGCCGCCGCCCGATGTCGAGCGCGACGGTCGTCTTCCCAGCCCCGCCCGCGGTCGCGTTGCCGCAGCAGATGACCGGCACGGGCGCCTGCCAGCCGGCACGCGCCATCCGGCGCGCCGTCGCGGCCGCATAAAGGGCGGAAACCGGCGAGAGCAGGAAAGGCGCAAGCCCCCCGCTGCCGCCGCTCCAGAATTCAGGAGCGCGCATCAGACCCTGTCGTCCACCTTCCCCGTCTCCGGCGGCCCGGATGTTTCCGGTGTCGCCAGCCCCCGGCCGCCCGGCGCGGCCGCCCTATCGTCCCCGGTCGGCAGCAGCGGCAGCAGGGCCGCGGCGATCCGCCCGGGCAGGCCGGCCTCCTCGGCCGCGATCGAGAGGGCGGCCTCAGCCTGGGCCCGCGCTCTCGCCTCATTGGTTAGCATGGCGGAAACCGCCTCGGCCAGCGCCCCCGCCGGATCGGTTCCGGGATCGATCCGGGTGAGGCCGCCGGCGGCCTCCATCCGGCGGAGGATCTCAGCAAAATTCCAGGTGTGCGGGCCGAGCAGCACGGGGCAGCCGAGGCGCGCCGGTTCCAGCGGGTTCTGCCCGCCATGCGGCACGAGCGAGCCGCCGACGAAGGCAAGGGCCGCCAGCCGGTAGAACAGGCCGAGCTCGCCCAGCGTGTCCGCGACCAGGACCGCCGTGTCCGGCCCGGGATCCTCGCCCAGGGACCGGCGCGCGAGCGGCAGGTCCCCCGCCAGCGCGGCCACCTCGGCCCCGCGCTCCGGGTGGCGCGGGACGATGATCGTGAGCAGTCCGGGATGGCGCGGCGCGAGCCGCCGGTGCGCCGCGAGGGCCAGCGCTTCCTCCCCGGGATGGGTGCTGGCGGCGAGCCAGACGGGCCGGCCGGCGGCCAGGGCGCGCAGCCGCTCGAGCGCCGCCGTATCCACCGGCAGCGGGGGCGCGGCGTATTTCAGGTTGCCTGGAACGCGCACATCGGGTGCGCCAAGCGCGCGGAGCCGCGCCGCATCCTCAGCCCCCTGCGCCAGGATCAACGTGAAGCGGGAGAGCACGGCCCGCGCGAAGCCCGGCGCGCGGGCCCACGAGCCGGCCGACCGCGCCGACATCCGCGCATTGACCAGCGCGAGCGGGATGCCCCGCCGTGCCGCTTCCGTCAGCAGGTTCGGCCAGAGCTCGGATTCGACGAAGACCGCGGCGTCGGGCCGCCAGCCATCGAGGAAGCGCGCCACCCAGGCAGGGACGTCGAGCGGCACGAAGCGATGCGTCACGCGACCAGCGAGCTGGGCCGGCAGGCGCCGGGCGAGGAGCGTGGCCGAGGTGACGGTGCCGGTCGTGACCAGCAGGTTCAGCCGCGGCTCGGCACGGGTCAGCGCGTCGATCAGCGGCAGGATCGAGACGGTCTCCCCCACGCTCGCCGCGTGCAGCCACAGCAGCGGGCCGTCGGGCCGGGCGGCACCGTGGCCGTAGCGCTCGGGGATTCGCTCCGCGATTTCCTTGCCGCGGGCGGCACGGCTGCGGAGATGCAGCGGCAGCAGCGGCGAGACAGCGGTGGCGGCGAGGCGCCAGGCGAGGGCGAGCGCGCTCATGGCGAAGGCCGGGGGGAGAAGGGAACTTCTCCCCCCGAACCCCCCTCAACCTTTTCCGTGACCACAGAAGGGAGGTGATTCGGGGGAGGTTCCCCTCCTCCGACCGTCGCCAGCCTGTCCGCGGTTTCGCACGCCGCGGTGAGCGCGGCGGCGATCCGTGGCAGCGCTTCCGCGGCCTGGTCGCGCGCCACCACGACCGGCGCCCCCACCACCGCGAAGCCCCGCCCGAAGGGCAGCGGAAAGCGCATCCGGTCCCAGGACCGCGCAAGCCGCATGCGCGTCGAGGCCACCGCGCAGGGCAGCACCGGCACGCCCGTGAGTGCCGCCAGCTGCGCGACACCCGGGGCCGCGACGCGCGCCGGCCCGCGAGGCCCGTCCGGCGTGATGACGGCCACGCCCCCGCCCGAGAGGATGCGCGCCAGCCCCCTCAGTCCAGCCGCGCCGCCCTTGGAGGAGGAGGCATGCACCACGTCGATCCCGAAAGGCCGCACGGCGGCCGCGATCAGCCGTCCGTCCCGGTGGCGGGAGATCAGCACCTGCGCCCGCCGCCCCCCCTGTGGCACGCGCCGGCCGAGCAGCCGCCAGCCCAGCGCCGCGAGCGGCAGCCTTTCGTGCCAGAAGGCGAGGATCATCGGCCCTCCGGCGAAGGGACGCGCATGGTCCTCCCCCACCAGGGTCCAGCGCGTGGTGGCCCAGACCAGGCGGAGATAGAACGCGACGAGACGCGCCAGCATCCCCTGCACGGCGGGGTGGCGGATCAGTCGTTTCGCCATCGGGTCGGGCCGGCAGTGCGGGTCACGACGGCGGCCCTACCACGGCCGGCGTTGGGGGCGAAGTCGGTGGGTCGCTGACTTAGCGCATGTTCACTTTGCCGCGACGCGTCAGAATGGGATGGTGCGACTGCGATCGGTGCGAGGGCGGTACGTGACAGCGAGAGTTTTCCGTGTGGGCGCGCGCGTGGCGGCGGTGGTGCTGCCCATGCTCCTCCTGGCTGCCTGCAAGGACGAGGCGCCGGCGCAGTCGCGGCCATCCGCAGCGCCGCCCACCGTGTTCGTCATACGGGCGGAGCGCGAGCAGATCGCCCAGGCCGCGGAATTCATCGGCCGCGTCGAGGCGATCGACAAGTTCGAGGCGCGCGCCCGCGTCACCGGCTTCCTCCAGACACGCCACTTCAACGAGGGCGACCGGGTGAAGGCGGGCGACCTGCTCTACACGATCGAGCAGGCGCCCTTCGCCGCCGAGGTTGCGATCCGCCAGGCGCGGCTCGATCGGGCCGAATCGGATCTGCGCAACGCCACGCTCCAGGTCGAGCGCGGGCGGGAGCTGCTGCGCACCAACGCGATCCCGCAATCCACGGTCGATGATCGCGTGACCGCCGAGGCGCAGGCGCAGGCGGATGTCGCCGTGGCACGCGCGCAGCTCGAACAGGCGCGTATCCAGTACAGCTACACCGAGATCCGCGCCGTCTTCGACGGGCGGGCCGGGCGCGCCCCGCTCAGCCCCGGCAACGTGGTCGGGCCGGATTCGGGCGTGCTCGTCACCGTCGTGCGCGACGACCCGATCCGCGTGAGCTTCCCCGTCACGCTGCGCGAATTGCTGCGGGTGCGCCGCGCCGGCGGACGCGAACGGCACGAGGTGCTGCTGCGCCTGCCCGACGGTTCGGTGATGGAAGCGATCGGGCGGATCGACTTCCTGGACGTGACCGCGAACCGTTCGACCGACACGATCATGGTCCAGGCCGTGGTGCCGAACACCGAGCAGCTGCTCACGGACGGCCAGGCGGTGACCGTGCTGGTGCGCGAGGCGGAGCGGCAGGAGGCGATCGTCATCTCCCAGTCCGCGATCCAGATCGACCAGCAGGGGGCCTTCGTGCTGGTGGTCGGCGCCGAGAATAGGATGGAGGTGCGGCGCATCCGCACCGCGCCGGGGCCGGCGGGCCGGGTCATCGTCACCGAGGGGCTGGAACCCGGCACGCTCGTCGTGACCGAGGGCGGCAGCCGCGCGCGCCCGGGCCAGCCCGTCACGCCGCGGCCACAGGAAGCGCCGCCCCGCGACGGCGCCGCCCCCCGCGCCGGCTGAATGCCCATGGAACCAGACAGGCCAGGCATCGTGATCACCTCGGCGACGATTGCGGGGCAGGGTTCTTCCCCCGCGGGCTCCCATGCTGCCGCTGCGTTGTACGAACACAGGACTTGCGCATGAGCGTCGAGCAGCATCCCGCCGCACCGCATCACGTCCCGTGGTTCGTGCCTGGCCCGGACGGGAGCGATCCGCTGCTGGTGGGCACCGGCATCTTCCTGGTTGTTGCCGTGATCTGCTTCGGCATCCTGTTCCTGCGGCTGCACACGCTGCCGGAACGCATGGCCCATGGCAGCAAGAAGATGCAGTTCGAGATCG
>NZ_JACADQ010000234.1 GCF_016106015.1 Neoroseomonas rubea | reverse complement strand
TCGGCTTGCCGTTGGGCCGGCGGATCATGATCGGGAAGAACTGGTGCAGGCCGGGTTCGAAGGCTTCCACCACCTCCCGGAACTCCGCCGAGACGCCCCAGCAGGCGACGACCGGCAGGAAGTCGGCCAACGCCTGGTGCTTCGAGGTGAGCCAGAACTCAGGCTTCACATCCCCGGGTTCGAAGCGGATGCCCTTGTTGCCGAAGTCGAACCCTCCAAGAGGCGTTCGTCGTTCACCGGCGCTGGTAAGCACGCCATGCGCCTCCGGCCCCTCGATCGGTGCCCCGTTGACCACCGGCCTCAGGCGCGTGTCGTGCGCGAACTTGATCATCGCTGCCATCGGGTCCCGCCCTCCACGCTCGGCGCCCAAAAGTTAGAAAAGGGAGGGGGCTCGGGAGAGGTTCCCCTCCCCCGCATCCGCCAAGCCCGGGGGGTCACGGTACCACGATCCGCATCGGCCGCGGCGCGGGGCCGATCTCGACCGGCAGCCCGCCGGCGGCATCGCCATCCGCCTGGGCCGGCACGCCAATCCCAGCCAGCCGCACCGTCCCAGCGCGGATCAGGTCTACGCCGCGCAGCCGCGGCAGCAGGCCGAGCGGCAGCGCCGCGCCGTAGCGCATCGCCGCCAGCACGCCCGCGTCGCGGAACAGGGCGACATGGAAGCCTTCCGCATGCGGGTCGGCGCCGGGGGCGAGAAGGAAGCGCCCGGCATAGAGCCGGCCCTTCGTGACGATCACGCTCGCCGCGTCCTCCCGCCGCCCGTCGAGCTCGGCGGACACGGTGGGAAAGCGATAGCGCGGCATCTCCCGGATCGTCTGCAGCACATAGGCGCCCTTGCCGATGACGCGCTTCAGCCCGCCCGGAAGGTGATGGACCACCGCCGCGTCGAAGCCGGCGCCGAGCATCTGCACGAACAGCACCTGTCGCCCATCGGCGTAGCGCGCGAGTCCCGGATGCAGCAGCGCGGTGCGCCCCATCGCAAGCACCTCCGCCGCGCGGGCGGGGCTTCGCGGCAGGCCGAGTTCCAGCGCGAGCACATTCGCCGTGCCGAGCGGCAGCACGCCGAGCGCGCTGTCCGATCCCGACAGCCCCGCTGCGACCTCGGCGATCGTGCCGTCCCCGCCGGCGGCGACGATGGTGCGGACGCCGTCGCGCGCGGCATCGCGCGCAAGCTTCGTCGCATGGCCACGACAGGTCGTCTCCGCTACCTCCGGCCGCATGCCGAGGCCGCGCATCACGTCGAGCGCGGCAAGCAGCCGGCGAAGGCGCCGCCCGCCGGCGGCGGGGTTGAAGACGATCATCATGCGCCTGGGCATGGGCAGGGCTTCTGGCAGTGCTGCGGTGACGATTCGGGGACGGTTGCGCGTCCCTGGAATGACATGGCGCGTCCGCAACGCCATGGACAGCATGCTTCATCCAAGATTCACGCGCGGCCCTCGATCCGCGGGCTATCCGCCCGCGCATCTGCAGCACGCCGTCGAATCGCGCGGGACGCGCCCGCGCCGCCCGCGGCGCACGGAGACCGAGCCGGATGCACGAGACCGCCCCGCGCCGCCGCTACCGCAGCATCTTCCTCTCCGACGTGCATCTCGGCACCAAGGGCTGCCGCAGCGACTTCCTGGTGGATTTCCTGAAGCGCGTCGAATGCGAGCGCCTGTACCTGGTGGGCGACATCGTCGATGGCTGGCGGCTGCGCCGTTCTTGGTACTGGGATGCCGACCATGACGAGGCCATCCGCCTGGTGCTGCGCATGGCGCGCCACGGGACTGAGATCGTCTACATCCCCGGCAACCACGACGAGATCTTCCGCGACTGGCTGGGGCTCGAGGTGGCGGGCGTCAGGCTGCAGCGCGAAGCGGTGCACGAGGCCGCGGACGGGCGCCGCTTCCTCGTCATCCATGGCGACGAGTTCGACGGCGTGATCCGCTACGCGAAGCTGCTCGCCCATCTCGGCGACTGGGCCTATGACTGGGCGCTGACGCTGAACCGCTGGTTCAACGCTGCGCGGCGCAGGCTCGGCTATCCCTACTGGTCGCTGTCGCAATGGCTGAAGCGCCAGGTGAAGGAAGCTGTCAAGGCGATCGACCGCTTCGAGGCGGCGCTCGCGACCGAGGCGAAGCGCCGCGGCCTGGACGGCGTGATCTGCGGCCACATCCACCATGCGGAGATGCGCACCGTCTCCGGCGTGCTCTACATGAACGACGGGGACTGGGTGGAATCCTGCACCGCGCTCGTCGAACACGCGGACGGGCGCTTCGAGTTGATCGACTGGGCGCGGGAGAACCGCCTGTCCTTCGCCCGCGCGCCGCGCCGCGCCCCCGCCGCCCTGCCCGCCGCCTGAGGGTTCGATGGACGATGCTGGCGTGGCGCTGGCCGCCGACTGCATCGGTGCGCGGAGCGCGCCCTTGCGCATCCTGATCGTCTCGGACGCCTGGCACCCGCAGGTGAACGGCGTGGTGCGGACGCTGTCCATCGTGGTGGACCATCTGCGCGCGGGCGGCGATATGGTGGAGGTGATCGGACCCGACCGCTTCCTCAATATCCCCATGCCTGGCTATGCGGAGATCCGGCTTGCGGTCGCGCCGGGGCGGAAGCTCGCGGCACTGGTCGAAGCCTTCGCGCCGGAGGCGGTGCACATCGCGACCGAAGGCCCGCTGGGCTGGGCGATGCGGGCGTTGTGCCGCAAGCGAGGCTGGCCCTTCACCACCGCCTTCCACACGCGCTTCCCCGAATACCTGCATGCGCGCACGCACATTCCGCACGCCTGGTCCTGGGCGGTGATGCGCCGCTTCCACGAGGCCGGCGCGGGCACCTTCGCGGCCACGCGATCCTTGCGCGAGGACCTCGCTGCACGCGGCTTCACGAAGGTGCGGGCCTGGACGCGCGGCGTCGACCTCGCGCGCTTCCGCCCCGAGCCGCGCGACCAATGGAAAGGCCTGCCGCGGCCGGTCTTCCTTTATGCCGGGCGCGTGGCGGTGGAGAAGAATATCGCGGCCTTCCTCGCGCTCGACCTGCCGGGCAGCAAGGTGGTGGTCGGCGACGGCCCGGCGCGGGCAGGGCTGATGCACCGCTTCCCCGCCGTGCACTTCACCGGATACCGGGACAATGGCGCGCTCGCGCGGTCCTATGCCGGGGCCGACGTGTTCGTCTTCCCGTCCCGCACCGACACCTTCGGTCTGGTGCTGCTCGAAGCGCTGGCCGCGGGCACGCCGGTCGCGGCCTTTCCGGTGACCGGGCCGGTCGATGTGGTGACCGACCCGCGCGTGGGCGCGCTGGACGAGGATCTGCGCGCGGCGTGCCTGCGGGCGCTCGACTGCGACCGGGTGGCATGCCGCACACATGCGGAGCGCTGGTCGTGGGAGGCCTGCGCGGCGCAGTTCAGGGCGACGCTGGTGTCCATCGGGTGAGAGCGGGGGCGGCCCTGCCCCCGTGCTTATGCTCGAGCCGAACGGGAGGGCAAACGTTCGACGCGGGAGATGAGCGTCGCATCGCGCAGCGCGATGTCTGCCCAACCGGCCCTGGGCATGGCGATCTGGTTGCCGCTGAACTCGAGGCCGGGTGGATCGCCCGGGGCCGTCGCGTGGCGCGATGCGGCGGGCCTGGGCGCCACGCGCTCGAGCGTTATCCGGCGACTCTGATCCGGTGTGATCGGATGGTGCCGTAGGAGACAGATCTCCAGGCGCCCGAACCGTGCCGGCCTGGCACGCGGACCTGCCCGCTGGCGTCGAGGCCGCTTCACGGCCCGACCCTCCGGTGCCACGATCGCCGCGGCAGCGCAGGGGGCGGCGTGCATGGCGGGCTCACGGGACGGCGCGATCGCACGGGCCGCGCGGTGCTTCGACGACGGCGCCTTCCTCACGGCGCTGCGGCGCCTCGTCGCGCTGCCGACAGAAAGCCAGATGCCGGGGAGCCTGCCGGTTCTCACACGCTACTGCGACGAGGCACTGCCGGCGCTGATGCGGGGCATGGGCTTCGCGACGCGCGTGGCGGCGAACCCGCACGAGGGCCGCGGCCCGGTCTTCGTCGCGATGCGCATCGAGGACCCGGCCCTCCCCACGGTGCTGGTCTATGGCCATGGCGACGTGGTGCGCGGCCTCGCCGGGCAGTGGAGCGAGGGGCTCGACCCCTGGCAGGTCACGGTATGTGGCGAGAAGTGGTACGGCCGTGGCACGGTCGACAACAAGGGCCAGCACCTCATTGCCATCGAGTCGCTGCGCGCCGTCATTGCGGAGCGCGGCGGGTCCCTCGGCTTCAACGCGAAGCTGCTGGTCGAGACCGGGGAGGAGCAGGGCTCGCCTGGGCTGCGCGACCTGCTGCGCGCGCATCGCGGCGACCTGTCCGCGGATGTCTTCATCGGCCTCGACGGCCCGCGCCAGGCGACCTTCATGCCGGAGATGCGGCTCGGTGCGCGCGGCGGCGTCGCCTTCGACCTGATTGTCCATCTGCGCGACCACGCGCATCATTCCGGCCACTGGGGCGGCGTGCTCAAGGATCCCGCCTTCCGTCTCGCGCATGCGCTGGCGAGCATCGTGACGCCGGAGGGCCGCATCCTGGTCGAAGGCTGGACGCCGCCCGCCATCCCGCCAGCCGTGAAGCGCGCCATCGCGGGGCTGGTCTTCGAGGACATCCCCGGCCTGCCCGAACCCGATGCCGGCTGGGGCGAGCCCGGCCTGACCAAGGGCGAGAAGATCTTCGGCTGGACCAGCGTGATCGTGCTGGCGCAGGTGACCGGCCATCCCGACGCGCCGACCAACGCCGTCCAGGGGGAAGCACGCGCGCGAATGCAGGTGCGCCACGCGGCCGACGTCGCAGGGGCGGCGATCGTCCCCGCGCTGCGCCGCCACCTCAATGCGCGCGGCTTCGGCGACGTGGCGGTCGTGCCGGTGCTGGAGCGCGACATGTTCGGCGCGGCGCGGACTGATCCGGACGATCCCTGGGTCGCGACGGTGGCCGCATCCATCACGGCAACCGCCGGTCGCGCGCCGAACATCGTGCCGAATTCGTCGGGATCCAACCCGTCCGACATGTTCCTCGAGGAACTCGGCATCCCGGTCATCTGGATTCCCAACTCCTACGCCGGCTGCAACCAGCACGGGCCGGACGAGCACGCGCTCGCGCCGCTGCTGCGCGAGGGTCTCGGGCTGATGGCCGGGCTGTGGTGGGATATCGGCGCGGGCGCCGCGCCGAAGCGCCGCACGGCCCGAGACGCAATGCCGGCCCGGCCCGGCGGATGAAGGAGCACCGCATGCCGCACACCCTGCCCGAGAGCCCCGGCGCGCTCGTAAGCGGTCCGGAGATGATGGCGAACCTGCGCGAGATCGCGCGTTGGGTGAAGCTCTCCGGCACGGCGGAGGAACGCGAGGCACTTGGCTTCATCGAGCGACGGATGCGCGACTACGGCTACCGGACCAAGGTGCTGCTGCACGACGCCTATATCAGCCTGCCGGGCAAGGCTGCCGTGCTGGTGGACGGCGGGCCGGTCGCAGCCATCACGCAGTCCTTCTCGCTCTCCTCCCCGCCCGGCGGGCTGTCGGGCGTTCCGGTCCATCTCGGCCAGGGGACGGAGGCGGATTTCGCCGGTCGCGACCTCAGCGGCCGGATCCTGCTGATCGAGGGGATGGCAACGCCCGCCACCGCGCAGCGCGCGACGCGCGCGGGCGCCGCGGGGCAGCTCCACATCAGCCACCACGAGCATATCCACGAGATGTGCATCTCCCCCGTCTGGGGCAGCCCGGGCACCGGCACGCTGGCGGAGATGCCCGCAACGGTCGTCTGCTCGGTGGCGCAGGCCGATGGCGCGGCGATCCGCGACGCGCTGCTGGGCGGGCGCGCGCCGGTGGTGACCCTGCAGGCGGAGGTCGACACGGGCTGGCGCCCGACGCCGATCCTGGTCGCGGAGCTGGACGGGCCTGGCGGGGCGGAGGATCCCTTCGTGCTGCTCTCCGGCCATCACGACACCTGGTACCACGGCGTGATGGACAACGGCTCGGCCAATGCCGGCATGATGGAGGTGGCGCGCATCTGTGCCACGCGGCGCGCCGACTGGAAGCGCGGGCTCCGGGTGTGCTTCTGGTCCGGTCATTCCCATGGCCGCTACTCGGGTTCCGCCTGGTACGCGGATTCGCATTGGGACGAGCTCGACCGCCGCTGCGTCGCGCATGTCAACGTCGACAGCCTCGGCGGCACGGGTGCGAGCGTCCTCGCCAACGCCGCCGCCATGGCCGAACTCCATGCCATCGCCGCCGAGGCCATCACGCGCCACACCAACGAGGCCTATGTCGGCAAGCGCAAGAACCGCAGCAGCGACGACAGCTTCGTGGGGGTCGGCATCCCCTCCATGTTCGGCACGCTGAGCGAGCAGCCCGCCAAGCACGAGGCGGCGCGCAACGCGCTCGGCTGGTGGTGGCACACGCCGCACGACCTGATCGACAAGGTGGACGAGGCGAACCTGGTGCGCGACGCGCGTGTGATGGCCGATGTGACGTGGCGGCTGCTCGCCACGCCGGTCGTCCCGCTCGACCACGCGGCGAGCGTGGCCTCGCTGCTCGCGGAGCTTGAGCCGCTGGCCGCGGCGCTGGAGGATCGCCTGCCGCTCGTTCCGCTCGTGGCGGCGGCGACGCGCCTGCGGGCGGCGGCAGCCGAGGTCGCGCGGCGTGCGCCATCGGCGGGTGCCGGGGC
>NZ_JACADQ010000233.1 GCF_016106015.1 Neoroseomonas rubea | reverse complement strand
AGCTGCGCTCTCCCGACCTCGAGGCCGCGGCACGGCTCGACCGCGCCGCCCTCGTCGCGCGCGGGCCGGTCACCCGCGCGCTCGCCCGCGCCGCCCTGGCCGGGTGGGCGGGGTTCGGGGAAGCGCCGGATGGTGATGGTTCCGAGACAAATGGCGCCCCGCCCTCGCCCGCGGTGCCCCCCCTGCTGTAGCGTGCAACATGCAATTGGACCGCCGCGCATGAACGATGCCGTCACGACCGCCGCCGATGAGGCCGCCGCGCTGCTGACGAGCCCGGACCGCTTCATCAACCGGGAATTGTCCTGGCTCGCCTTCAACCAGCGTGTGCTGGAGGAGGCGGCGAACCCGCGCCACCCGCTGCTGGAGCGGTTGCGCTTCGTCGCCATCTCGGCCGCCAACCTCGACGAATTCTATTCCGTGCGCGTCGCCGGCCTCGTCGGGCAGGAACGTGCCGGCATCGTCAAGCTCAGCCATGACGGCAAGACGCCGACGCAGCAGCTCGTCGCGATCCATGAGCGCGCCCAGGCGCTGATCGGCGGGCAGCAGGCGGCCTGGCAGGAATTGCGCGGGCTTCTGCGCGCCGACGGCGTGGCGCTGGTGGAGCCGGCGGAACTGGACGCGGCGGACCGGGACTGGCTCGACGCCTGGTTCGTCGAGCGCGTGTTCCCCGTGCTGACCCCGCTCGCGGTCGACCCGGCACACCCGTTTCCGTTCATCGCCAACCTGTCGCTGTGCATGGTGCTGAAGCTGGTGCGGGAAGAGGATGGCGGGACGATGCGCGCGCTTCTGCCGCTGCCCCCGCAGGTGCCGCGCTTCGTCCGCCTGCCGGCGCGGGAGGGCGCGCAGGCGATCCGCTTCGTGCTGCTCGAAGACCTGATCATCCTCTTTCTCCACCGCCTCTTCCCCGGCTTCATCCCGGCCGAGACCGGCCTGTTCCGCGTGATCCGCGACACCGACGTGGAATTCGAGGAGGAGGCGGAGGATCTGGTGCGGTCCTATGAGACCGCGCTGAAGCGCCGCCGGCGCGGGCGGCCGATCCGGCTTTCCGTGACCGCCGCGACGCCGGCCGACATGGTCGACTTCGTGACCGAGGAATTGCAGGCGCCGCGCGCGGAGGTCTTCATCGTGGACGGGCTGCTCGGCCTGTCGGACCTGACGCAGCTGATCGTGGACGACCGGCCGGACCTGCTGTTCACGCCCTACACCCCGCGCTTCCCCGAACGCATCCTCGATTTCGGCGGGGATTGCTTCGCGGCGATCAAGGCGAAGGACATCGTCGTCCACCACCCCTACGAATCCTTCGACGTGGTGGTGCAGTTCCTGCGCCAGGCGGCGCGCGACCCGAATGTGGTCGCGATCAAGCAGACGCTCTACCGCACCACGCGCGACAGCCCGATCGCCAAGGCGCTGATCGAGGCCGCGGAAGCCGGCAAGAGCGTGACCGGCATCGTGGAACTCAAGGCGCGCTTCGACGAGGAGCGCAACATCGCGCTCTCCCGCGAACTCGAAGCCGCCGGCGTGCAGGTTGTGTTCGGCTTCGTCGAGCTGAAGACGCACGCCAAGGTCTCCCTCGTCGTGCGGCGGGAGGGGGCGAACCTGCGCTCCTACGCGCATTTCGGCACGGGCAACTACCACCCGGTCACGGCGCGCATCTACACCGACCTGTCCTACTTCACCGCCGACCCGGCGCTGACGCGCGATGCCGCGAAGCTGTTCAACTTCATGACCGGCTACGCGCGGCCCGAAAGCATGGAGAAGCTCGCCTTCGCGCCGCTGACGATCCGACCCACCCTGCTCGCGCTGATCGAGCAGGAGATCGCCTTCGCCCGCGAAGGCAAGCCTGCGGCGATCTGGATCAAGATGAACAGCCTGGTCGATGAGACGCTGATCGACGCGCTCTACGCCGCCTCCCGCGCGGGGGTGAAGGTCGATGCCGTGGTGCGCGGCATCTGCTGCCTGCGCCCGGGCGTGAAGGGCATGAGCGAGAACATCCGCGTCAAGTCGATCGTCGGGCGGTTCCTCGAGCATTCGCGCGTCTGCGCCTTCGGCAACGGGCACCGGCTGCCCTCCCGCCGCGCCAAGGTGTTCATCAGCAGCGCGGACTGGATGGCGCGCAACATGGACTGGCGGGTCGAGACCATGGTGCCGGTCGAGAACGCGACGGTGCACGCCCAGGTGCTCGACCAGATCATGGTCGTGAACCTCAAGGATTCGATGCAGTCCTGGCAGCTCGGCCCCGATGGCGGCTGGACGCGCCTGACGCCGGGCGAGAAGGCGGTCTCGGCGCACGAATACTTCATGACCAACCCCTCCCTCTCCGGCCGTGGCAGCGCGCTCAAGGGCGCCCAGCGCCGCCAGCGGCAGGACCGGGTGATGCAGGATTGACCCCATGGACTGCGTGATGCCGGGTGGGCCGCGCGCGCCGCGGTCGGCGGTCGTCGACCTCGGCTCGAACTCGGTCCGCCTCGTCGTGTTCGAGGGACGCGGGCGCAACCCGATGCCCATCTTCAACGAGAAGGCGGTGCTCGGCCTTGGGCGCGGCCTGCAGGCGACCGGCCTGCTGAACGAGGAAGCGGTGGAGCAGGCGCTGACCGTCATGGTACGCTACGCCACCGTCGCGCGCGCCATGGGCGCCGACCCGGTCGAGGTGCTGGCGACGGCGGCGGTGCGGGACGCGGCGAATGGCGCGGCCTTCGTCACCGCGCTGCGCGCGAGGCTGCCGGACCTGTCGATCCGCGTGCTGACCGGCCAGGAGGAAGGCCTGCTCTCGGCCGATGGCGTGCTGCTCGGCTTCCCCGAGGCCGATGGCGTGCTCGGCGACATCGGCGGCGGCTCGCTCGAACTCGTCGAGCTCTCCGCCGGCCGCGCCGGGCGCGCGGTGAGCCTGCCGCTCGGCGCCATCCGCCTGTCCGAGCGCGTGGGCGGCGACATCCAGCGCGGCCGCGCCTTCGCGACGGAGGAACTCTCCCGCGTCGAATGGCTCGCCGAGGCGGCCGGGCGCGACCTCTATCTCGTCGGCGGGGCGTGGCGCGCGCTCGCGCGCATCCACATCGCGCAGACCGCCTATCCGCTGTCGATCGTGCATCACTACGTGCTGTCGCGGGAGGAAGCGCGCGACCTCGCCGGCGTGGTGATGGCCGCGACGCGCCGCACGCTGGAACGCATGCCGGGCGCGCCGACCAAGCGCCTGGGCGACCTGCCCTGGGCCGCGATGGTGATGCGCCGGCTGCTACGCGCCTCCGGCGCGCGCCGGGTCGTCTTCAGCGCAAACGGCCTGCGCGAAGGCTGGTACGCCACGCAGATCCCGCCCGCCGAGCGCGCGCGGGAGCCGCTGATCGCCGCGGCGCAGGACCTTGCCGCGCGCTTCGGGCGCGAGCCGCGCCTGCCCCCCGCGCTGGCCGCCTGGACCGAAGGACTGTTCGAGCGCGAGAGCCTGGCCGAGGCGGGGCTGCGCACCGCCGCCTGCTGGGTCAGCGACATCGGCAGCCACGACCACCCCGACTACCGTGCCGAGCACGCCTATTTCCGCGTCCTGCGCCAGCCGGGCGTCGGGCTCGACCATCATGCGCGCGCCTTCCTCGCGATGGCCGTCGCACTTCGCTACGAGGCCGGGCCGGATGCCGGCTTCCTGGCCGCGGCACGCGTGCTGCTGGACGTGCCCGCGGTGCGGCGGGCGGAAGTCCTGGGGGCCGCGCTGCGCCTCGCCTACACGCTCTCGGGCGGCACGCCGGACTTGCTCGCGGGCACGGCGCTCGCGCGCGACGGCGGGCGGCTCGTGCTGCGGCTGGTCGAGGGCAGCGGCGTCTTCGCGGGCGAGAGCGTGCTGCGGCGCGTGGAGGCGCTGGCGGCGACGCTGGGGCTGGAGGCGGCGGTGGACGTGGCGGGGTGAGCCGGCGCGACGGCGCCATCCGATTGCATTGACCCGGTGCGATCGGACTTCTTCCCCTAGCCTTGGTAGCCGAGCAGGCGCGGCAGCCAGAGCACCAGCTCCGGCACGAAGGTGATGAGGCCGAGCGCAGCGATCATCGCGGCGATGAAGGGCAGGGCGTCGCGCACCACCGCGCCGAGTGGGCAGTCGGCCAGCTTCGCGACGATGAAGAGCAGCAGCCCGTAGGGCGGCGTGACCAGCCCGATCATGATGTTGACCACCACGACGACGCCGAAATGCACCATGTCGATGCCGAGCGCCTGCGCCGTCGGGATCAGCACCGGCACGATGACGAGCAGGATGGTGCTGCCTTCGAGCAGGCAGCCCAGGACGAGCAGGATCAGGTTTACCGCGAGCAGGAACTGCCAGGGCTCGAGGTCGTAGCCCGCGAGGATGCCGCGCACCGTGGCGGGGACGTTCTCGCTCGCCACCACGTAGTTGAGCGCGAGCGCGCCCGCGATCAGCATGCCGATCGAGGCCGTGGCGCGCGCGCTGTCGAGGATGGTGCGATACGCCTCCCGCGCCGGCAGGCTGCGGTAGAGCAGGGCCGCGACCGCGAGGGCATAGGCGGCGGCGACGGCCGCGGCCTCGGTTGGCGTCATGACGCCGCCATAGATGCCGCCGAGCAGGATGACAGGCATGAGCAGCGCGGGCAGCGCATCCCAGGTCAGGCGCGGGACCTCCCGCAAGGGCACGCGCTCGGCGATGGGAAAGCCGTGGCGGCGCGCCATCCAGGCGTTGATGCCCATCTGCGCGAGCGCCATCAGCAGGCCCGGCACCACGCCGCCCAGGAACAGGTAGCCGATCGAGGCATCCGAGATCAGCGCATAGAGCACCATCGGGATGGAGGGCGGGATGATCGGTCCGATGACGGCCGTCGCCGCCGTGATGGCGGCGGCGTAGCTGGCGGGATAGGCGCCGCCGCGGCGCATCATGTCGATCACGAGCTTGCCGCTGCCGGCCGCGTCCGCGATGGCCGAGCCCGACATGCCGGCGAAGATCACGCTCTGCACCACGTTCACATGGCCGAGCCCGCCGCGGAACCGCCCGACCAGCAGGTTGCAGAAGCGCAGCAGCCGGTCGGTCATGGTGCCGGCGTTCATCAGCCCCGCCGAGACGATGAAGAGCGGCACGGCGAGCAGCACGTAGCTGCCGTTCAGCCCGTTCAGCACCTGCTCCGCCGCGAGCGACATGTCCTGCCCCGACATCGCGAGGTAGATGACGGAGCCCGTGATCATCGCGACCCCGATGGGCAGGCCCATCACCGACAGCGCGACGATGGCGAGGATGGCGAGGCCGAGCGGGCTCATGCGCCCCGCTTCCCGAGCGCGGGCACCAGCGCGCGCGCGACGATCGCGGCATGGCGCAGGATCATCGCCACCGCGAAGACCACGTAGACCGAGAACACCCAGTCCATGCGCAGGCCGAGATAGGCCGAGCGCTCCACCTTCATGAAGGTGACGTAGTCGACGACCGCGGGCAGGGAGGCCGCGAAGACGACGACGACGACGCTGCCCGTCGCCGCGTCGAAGGCGCGGCGCAGCCAGGCGGGTACGGCGCCGTAGATGAGATCGAAGCGGATCTCCTCATCCTCCCGCAGCACCAGCGCGGCGCCCCAGAGGATGCCCCAGAGCCAGGCGAGGGTGGAGACCTCCGTCGTCCAGCCGACCGGCCGGCCGACCAGGTAGCGCATGCCGATCTGCACCAGGAAGGCGAGGAACATCGCGACGAGCAGCGCGGCGAGCAGGTTCTCCGCCCGCCGCCGCGCCCAGCCCGGCACGCGCCCCAGGAAGCCCCGCACGCGCTTCGGTCAGCGGACCGCGTTGATCCTGTCGAGGATCCCCGCCGGCCAGGCCTGGGACTGGCTGGAGGCGAGGTAGCGCCGCTGCGCCTCCGCGCGGAAGGCGGCGACGTCGGGCTCGTACACCTCGAGGTTCTGGGAGCGGAAGAAGGCGATCATCTCCTGCTCCTGCGCCACGTGGCGCTGCACGCTGAACTCCACCGCGCGGTCCACCGCCGCCTGGATCGCGCCGCGCTGCGCCTCCGTCAGCCCGTCCCAGAAGCGCGCGGAGATGCAGATGAGGTCGTAGGCGACCACATGGCTCGTCAGCACGAACTGCGTGGTCACCTCGTGGAAGCGCATCGTGCGGCTGGTCGGCAGCGGGTTGTCCTGCCCGTCCACCGCACCCGACTGCAGCGCGGTGTAGAGTTCGGCGAAGGCGACCGGCGTCGGCGCGGCGCCGAGCGCCTCGCCCAGGAACTGCCAGGTCTCACCGGGCGGCATGCGCAGCTTGATCCCGGCCATGTCGGCCGGCGTGCTGATGCGGCGGCGCGGGCGCAGGTTCACGTGCCGCGTGCCGAAATAGAGCGGCCCGAGCACCTGGATGTTGAGCTGGTCCCGCGCCATGCGCGTGAACTCCCGCCCCACATCGCCGGCGAAGACCTTGCGCATGTGGTCGGCGTCGCGGAACAGGTAGGCGGAGGCCATCACCGACCAGGCCGGGATCTGGCGGGAGATGTCCTGCGGCGCGATGTTCGCCATCTCGAGGTTGCCGCGCTGCAGCGCGTTGATCTCGGTGCCCTGGCGGAAGAGGCTCGCATTGAGGTGCAGCTCGACGTCGAACTCGCCCTGCATCGCCGTCTGGAATCCGCGCATCGCCTCGGCGCGGATGTCCTGGTCGGAGAAGACGGCGGCGAAGCGGATGCGGCGGCGGGCCTGCGCGGCGGCGGGCCCCGTGGCGGCGGCGCCGAGCGCCATGGCCGCGGCG
>NZ_JACADQ010000232.1 GCF_016106015.1 Neoroseomonas rubea | reverse complement strand
CTGCGGGCGGTGCTCGCCGCGCGGGCCCTTGGGCTGGCTGGTGCGCGCCGGGGCCGGCGCGTCGCCCGCCGCGGGGGCGGTCATGCCCGCCCGGGTTTCGGCCGGGATCTGCTGGCGGATCAGTTTCTCGATCGCGCGCAGCTTGTCGCGGTCCTCGTGGGAGCACAGGGCGATCGCTTCGCCCGACGCGCCCGCGCGGGCCGTGCGGCCGATGCGGTGGACGTAGGTTTCCGGCACCTCCGGCAGGTCGAACTGGATCACGTGGGTCACGCCGTCCACGTCGATGCCGCGGGCGGCGATGTCGGTCGCGACCAGCACCGGGGCGGTGCCGTCGCGGAAGGCCGCGAGTGCCCGTTCGCGCGCGTTCTGCGCCTTGTTGCCGTGGATGGCGTTGGCGCTGATACCGTCCTGGTCCAGCTGCTTCACGATGCGGTCGGCGCCGTGCTTGGTGCGGCTGAACACCAGGGTGCGTCCGATGCCTTCCATGCGGAGGATCTCGGCGAGCACCTGGCGCTTGCCGGAGGCGGCCACGTGGATGACGCGCTGGGCGACCTTTTCGGCCGTCGTCGCCACGGGGGCGACGGACACGCGCGCGGGGTCCTTCAGCATCTCGCTGGCCAAGCGGTTGATTTCCGTCGGCATGGTGGCGCTGAAGAACATGGTCTGGCGCTGGGCCGGGATCGACTTCAGCAGGCGGCGGATGGCCGGCAGGAAGCCCTTGTCGAGCATCTGGTCGGCCTCATCCAGGATCAGCGTCTGGATCTGGTCGAGCCGCCCGGCGCCCTGGTCGAGCAGGTCCTGCAGCCGGCCTGGCGTGGCGACGAGCACGTCCACGCCGCGGGCAAGCGCCGTGCGCTGCGCGCCGAAGCCCACGCCGCCGAAGACGACCGCGACCGTCAGGCCGAGGTGCCGCCCATAGGCCTTGAGGCTGTCGGCGATCTGCGATGCCAGTTCGCGGGTGGGGGAGAGGATGAGCGCGCGGCAGCCGAAGCGCGGCGGCCGGCCCTTTTCCTGCGCGAGCCGATGCAGCAGCGGCAGGCCGAAGGCCGCGGTCTTGCCGGTGCCGGTCTGGGCGATGCCGAGCAGGTCGCGCCCTTCGAGCACGATCGGGATGGCCTGGGACTGGATGGGGGTGGGGGTGGTGTATCCTTCCTCGGCGAGCGCCTGGAGGATGCGGGTGTCGAGGCTCAGCGCCTCGAATTCATTGGTCACGATGATCCTGTCACGCGCGCGCGGGGATGCCGGGCGCGTCGGTGCGGAGAGAAGGTCCCGCGGGATTGGGACGATCCTGTTGGTCGGGCGCGCCGGCGCCCCAGGCCCGGGCCCGCACCGCGTGTCGTCTTGATGAGACGATCTGGCGGGGACCGATACCGCAGCCGGGGCGGCGCGTGCGGCGCGGTTCGACCCGCGCGACGCGGCCCCTATGCGCCCCCGGGCGTGGAAAAACAATGAAAAAGGTGAGTCGTGCTGACCGATGGGGTCACATGCCACGGGCGGCGGATGCTCACGCAGCGGCCTCCCCCTCATGCCAGCGGTCGAATTCTTCGACCGCTGGTATCCGTGTCGGCTTGCCCTCAGGCGCCGGGCGGAAACCTCCGGTTTCCTTGGCTCGCCAGACTCCTGGCGGGCCGCGTTCGCGACCTTGGCATCGGTCGGGAACCGATGCCGCGGGGATCATGGCACGCCGAGCATGAAGGCCGGCGCGGGGACGGTGTCGAAGCGGACCTCCTTCACCCCGGGCACCCGCTCGGCGAGGACGCGCAGCGCGGTGCGCGCCGTCTCGCTGCCGAGGAAGCCGTGGAAGGACACCACGCCGTCCTTCACCATGGGGAAGATGTAGCGTGTGCTGATCCAGGGTTCGTCGCGCATGGCGGCGTAGATGGCGCGGCGGATGCGCGGGTCGGATGCGTCTTCCTGCGCGCCGGCGGCGATCGGCGCCATGACCGCGCGCAGCAGGTCGGCGCGGGAGACGATGCCGACGAGCATCCCCTCGCGCAGCACCGGCACGCGGCGGATGCGGCGGGATTCGAGCAGGTGGGCCACTTCCTCGACCGTCGCGTCCTCGCCGACGGTGGCTAGGTCGGTCGTCATCACGTCGCCGACGCGCCGGCCATGCGTCTTGGCGTAGCGCGCCGCCTGGTCGGCATTGGCGCCGAGCAGGGTGGCGAGGAACGACGCCGGCTTCTCCTCCTTCGCCGCGAGGCGGCGCATCAGGTCGCCATCGGTGACGATGCCGAGCAGGCGCCCCGTGCCATCGACCACCGGCAGGCCTGAGACGGCGCGCTCGGCCATCAGCGCCGCGACGGCTTCGAGCGGCGTCTCGGGGGCGACCGAGACGGGGTCGGTGGTCATGATGTCGCGTGCGCGCATGGGCGTGTTCTCCGGCTGTTTTGCGCAGTTTCGGGGAAATCACGCCGCCGTGTCTTGACGCGGATCAAGGCGCGCGCGGCTTCACACCGGCAGCCGCACCCGCGCCCTGAGCCCGCCGAGCGGGCTTTCCTCCAGCACGATGTCACCGCCATGGGCGCGCGCGATGTCCCGCGCGATGGCGAGCCCCAGCCCCGTGCCGCCGGCTGAGAAGGAGGCGAAGGGACGGAAGGCTTCCTCCCGCTGTTCCTCCGGGATGCCGGGCCCGTCGTCGTCCACCGTCACCACCGCCCAGGCGCCGGCTTCCCCGCGCGGCACGCGGGCGAGGCCGACCGCGATCCGCCGCGCATGCCTGCGCGCATTGTCGAGCAGGTTGCCCAGGCAGCGTCGCAGCGCATCGGCGCGCAGCGGCATCACGAGGCCATCCTCCGGCAGGCAGAGTTCCACCTGCGCCCCGTCCCGCCTTGCCTTGGCGGCCGCTTCCTCGACGAGTTCCGCGAGGTCCGCGGGCAGCGCCTGCTCGATCCCTTCCCCGCGTGCGAAGGCGAGGTAGGCGGCGATCAGCCGGTCCATCTCCTCCACGTCCTGCGTCATCGCCGCGGCGTCGTCGCGCGCGGCGGCGGGCAGCATGGCGAGGCCGAGGCGCAGCCGGGTGAGCGGCGTGCGCAGATCGTGGCTGATGCCGGCCAGCATCTCCGTCCGGCTTTCGACGAAGCGGCGGATGCGCCCCTGCATGGCGTTGAAGGCGACCGCGGCCTGGCGCGCCTCGGCCGCGCCCTCAGGCTTCATCGGCCCGGGGTCGCGGCCGCGGCCGAAGGCCTCCGCCGCTTCCGCGAGCCGGCGGATGGCGCGCACCTGGTTCTTCATGAACAGCGCCGCGACGCCGAACAGCAGCAGCGAGGAGCCGACGACCCAGATGACGAACAGATAGAGCGTGCCGCTGAACAGCCGCTTGCGCGCCGCTTCGACATGCAGCACGCCATCGGGCAACTGCACGCGGATGATCACGCTGCGCGGGTCGGACTGCCAGTCCGTGTCGAAGGGCAGGCCGACGCGCTCGCGCAGCGCCGCATCGAGATCCTCCTCGAGCGGCAGCAGCGGCAGCGATGCCGCGCGATGCCCCGCCTGGCTCAGCGCCGCGCCGCTTTCGAGCGCGAGCGAGAGGTCGAGCCGCCAGGCGGCCTCGCGGAAGATCCAGCCGCGATCCTCCGCGCGCGGATTGCGCGCGAGAAGTTCCACCACCATCGCGACATCGCCCGCCACCGCCGCGGCGAGGCGGCGGGAGATGACGTCGAGATGGCTGCCGTAGAACAGGAACAGCGCCACCAACTGCACCGCGACGAGCGGAACGAGGATGATGAGAAGGGCGCGGCCGAGCAGGCCGCGGGGGATCAGCGCGCGCATTTCGTGGCGTGCGGGGGGAAGGGAACTTCCCCCCGGGCCCCCCAACCTTTTTTGTCTGTTGGGGACTGACAGCGGGAGTCAGTCGCCAAGAGATAGAAAAGGGAGGGGGCCCGGGGGAGGTTCACCCTCCCCCGCTCTTTCTTCTTCACGGCCCCGGCCTCAGCACGTAGCCGCGATGCCGCACCGTCTGGATGAAGCGCGGCTCGCGCGGGTCCGTCTCCACCTTCCGCCGCAGTCGCGTCACCTGCACGTCGATCGCGCGTTCGCCCGCTTCGGGCGTGCCGAGCGCCGCGCCGATATCCTCCCGGCTCAGCACCTCCCCCGGGCGGCGGGCGAGCGCCTGGAGCAGCGAGGCCTCGCCGCCTGTCAGCCGCACGATGCCCTCCGGGCCGCGGAGTTCGGCGCGTTCGACGTCGAACCAGCGCGGGCCGAGCTGCACCGGCACGCTTGGCGGGGCGGGCGCGGCCGCGGGCGCGGCGCGGCGGAGGATGGTGCGGATGCGCAGCTCGAGCTCCCGCGGGTCGAAGGGCTTGGCAAGGTAGTCGTCCACCCCCTGCTCGAAGCCCGCGATGCGGTCCTCCGGCGCGCCACGCGCGGTCAGCATCAGGATCGGCACCTCGTTGCCGTCGGCGCGCAGCGCTTCGGTGAGCGACAGGCCGGATTCCCCCGGCATCATCACGTCGAGCACCAGCAGGTCGAACATCATCGACGCGATGGCGCGCCGCGCCGCGGCGGCATCCGACACCGCCGTGACGCGGAAGCCGTGCTCGGTGAGGAAACGCTGCAGCAGGTCGCGCAGCCGCGCATCGTCGTCGACGACCAGAAGATGTGCGGGTTCCACCGCGCCGTTCATCGCGCGGGCTCCCCGAGCAGGTCGCAGGCCGCGCGCGCGTCCTCGCCCATCATCCCGCGCATCACGCGGCGGAAGCCTTCCACCGCGGCGGGGCCGGCTTCCCGATAGGCGCGCATGACCGTCTCCCGCTGCCGCTCGAACAGGCGGCGTTCCAGCGCCGCACCCTTGTCGGTCAGCGCCAGCAGGCGCTGGCGGCGGTCGGTGCGCCCCGGGGTCTGGGTCACGTAGCCCTCCTCGACCAGCGGCTGCAGCACGCGGCCCAGGCTCTGCTTGGTGATGCCGAGGATGCCGAGCAGGTCGCCCACCGTGATGCCCGGCCGGCGGCCGACGAAATGCAGCACGCGATGATGCGCGCGGCCCATGCCGAGCTCGGCCAGGATCTCGTCCGCCCCGGCGGTGAAGTCCCGGTAGCCGAAAAACAGCAGGTCCTGGGCGAGGCGCAGTTCCTCCTCCCGCAGGAACAGCAGGTTGCGCCCGGCGGGCAGCGGGCTGCGTTCCGGGGCTTCGACGACCTGCGCTGCGGTCTTGGCTGGCATGTGTTCGGCTCGACCTCCTCTTGGGTCAGTATCATTGACGCATCCGGCGTGTCATTCTAACTTATTGCCATCCTGCGCAACATTCTTTCGCTACCACGCGCCCGCACAGAGCAGAAACCCGGAAGGAAACGCAGCATGGGCCAGTTCCCGATCACCCGCACCGCCACGCCCAAGACGCGGCCGTCCGACGATTCGCTCGCCTTCGGCAAGGTCATGACGGACCACATGTTCCTGATGAACTACGAGGAGGGGAAGGGCTGGTTCAATCCACGCATCGAACCCTATGGCCCGCTCAGCCTCGACCCGGCGACCTCGGTGCTGCATTACGGCCAGGCGATCTTCGACGGGCTGAAGGCCTTTCGCGGCGACGATGGCCGCATCCGGCTGTTCCGCGCCGACCGCCACGCGCAGCGCTTCGACCGCTCGGCGCGAATCATGTCGATGCCGTCGCTGCCGGTGGAGCTGATCCGCCAGTCCTTCGACGCGCTCGTCTCGGTCGATGCGGACTGGGTGCCGCGCAAGGCGGGGACCTCGCTGTACCTGCGGCCGACGATCATCGCGACCGACGTGATGCTCGGCGTGCATCCGGCGCACAGCTACCTGTACTTCCTGATCCTCTCGCCGGTGGGCTCCTACTACAAGGAAGGCGTGAAGCCGGTGCGCATCCTGGCCTCCGACAGCCATGTGCGCGCGGTGCGCGGCGGCACGGGCGAAGCCAAGACCGCGGCGAACTACGCGCAGTCCCTCGCCGGCCAGCAGGATGCGGCCAAGGCCGGCTACACGCAGGTGCTGTATCTCGATGGCGTGCACCGCAAGTACCTCGATGAGGTCGGCACCATGAACATCATGGTCCGCATCGGCGACGAGGTGATCACGCCGCCGCTCGCCGGCACCATCCTCGATGGCGTGACGCGTGCCTCGGCCATCCAGCTCATGCGCGACTGGGGCCTGAACGTGCAGGAACGCGCCATCTCGATCGACGAGGTGATGCAGGCCGGCCGCGACGGCACGCTGCGCGAGATGTGGGGCACGGGCACCGCCGCCGTCGTCTCCCCCGTCGGCACCCTCGGCTACAAGGGGGAGGACGTGCTGATCAACGGCGGCGTCACGGGCGAGGTCACGCAGCGCCTGTACGACGCCATCACCGGCATCCAGTACGGCCGCACCAACGACCCGCATGGCTGGACCAGCCTCGTGCCCGAAATGGCGGAGGCCGGCTGATCCACCTCCGCGACGCGACGGCGCCCGACAGCGACGCCGTCGCCGACCTGCTCACCGCCTCCTGGCGCGACGCCTACGCGGCGCTGCTGCCGGCGGCGGTGCTGGACCGCCTGCCCACGCTCCACCGGGAGATGTGGCGCGCGCATTTCGCCGCCCCGCGTGCGGGCATCGTGCTGCTGGCGGAGGAGGATGGCGCGCTCGTCGGCTTCTGCGCCGCCTGGCTGGCCGATGGCGAATGCTACATCGACAACCTGCATCTGCGCCCGGGCCGCCGCGGCGGCGGGTTGGGGCCGCTGCTGCTGGGACGCGCGGCGGCGGCGCT
>NZ_JACADQ010000231.1 GCF_016106015.1 Neoroseomonas rubea | reverse complement strand
GGAGGGGAACCTCCCCCGAACCCCCTCCCTTCTTTGTCGGTCTGGCTCCGGCCTCTGATGTCAGTTCTCAACAGACAGAAAAAGGAGGGGGCCCGGGGGAGTTCCCTCCCCCGGCCTGTCCACCCATGAGCGCCACCGAAGCCGACTTCCTCCTCGAATCCCGTGGCCGCGCGACCGATCTCGGCGCTTGGGTGATCGGGCTCGCCTTCTCGCGCGACAGTGCGCTGGCGGGCTTCGCCCTCGGCGACGGCACACTGCGGCTTTCCGAAGGCTGGGCCAGCGTGGCCGCGCATGATGGCGCCTGCCTCGCCATTGCGCCGGACGCGAAGGACGGCTTCGTGACGGGCGGCGACGATGGCCGGATGGTGCGCGTCGCGCCGGATGGTACCGCGACGGAACTCGCAAAGTACGGTTCCCGCTGGGTCGAGCAGGTGGCGACCCACGACTCCGGCCTGCGCGCCGCGGCGGTCGGCAAGGCGGTGCACCTGCTGGACGGCAAGGGCGCGGCGCTGAAGTCGCTCGCCCATCCGTCCTCCGTCACCGGCATCGCCTTCGACGCCAAGGGCAAGCGCATCGCGGCGTCGCACTACAACGGCGCGTCCCTCTGGTTCGTCGCGGCGAAGGAGGACAAGCCGCGGCTCCTGGAATGGAAGGGCAGCCACACCGGCGTGGTGATCAGCCCGGATGGCACGCATGTCGTGACGTCGATGCAGGAGAACACGCTGCATGGCTGGCGACTGGCCGATGGGCAGCACATGCGCATGGCGGGGTATCCGTCCAAAACCAAGTCGCTCGGCTTCACGGCGAAGGGGCGCTGGCTTGCCACCGCCGGAGCCGATTGCGTCGTGCTCTGGCCCTTCTTCGGCGGCGGGCCGATGGGCAAGGCGCCGACGGAACTCGCGGGCGGCGACGGCGTGCTCTGCACCATGGTCGCCTGCCATCCGACGCAGGAAGTCGTGGCGGCGGGCTTCGGGGATGGGCTGGTGCTGATCGCGGACATTGCCTCGGGCCGCGTCGTGCCCGTCGCCGCACCGCGTGGATCGGCCGTCTCGGCGCTCGGCTGGAACGATGTGGGTTCGCACCTCGCCTTCGGGACGGAGGCGGGCTTCGCCGGCATCGTGGACCTGACCCGGCGATGATGGCCCCGATCCTCGAGACACCGCGGCTGCGCATCCCCCGCCTGGGCCTCGGCACCTGGGCGCTGCGTGGGGCGGAGGCGCAGCGCGCCGTGGAAGGTGCGATTGGCCTCGGCTACCGGCACATCGACACGGCGGCGATGTACGGCAACGAGGAGGCGGTCGGCGCCGGCCTCGCCGCCTCTGGCGTGCGGCGCGAGGAGATATTCCTGACCACCAAGGTCTGGTGGACGGAACTCGCGCCCGATGCGCTGCGCGCCTCGGCCGAGGCGTCGCTGAAGCGGCTCGCCACCCCCTATGCCGACCTGATCCTGATCCACTGGCCGGCCAGGGGCATGGATCTCGCCGCCTCGCTCGGCGCCTTGCAGCGGCTGAAGGCGGATGGGCTGGCGCGTGCCGTCGGCGTCTCCAACTTCCCGCCCGGGCTGCTGCGCCGCGCGCTCGGCCTCGGCATCGCGGAGATCGCGGCACTGCAGGTCGAATGCCATGTCTATCTCTGGCAAGAACCGCTCGCGGCGCTGTGCCGGGAACATGGGCTGGCGCTCACCGCCTATTCGCCGGTGGCCAAGGCGAGCGTGAACGACGACCCGGTGATGCGAGGCATCGCCGCGAAGCATGGCGTGAGCCCCGTGCAGGTCGCGCTCGCCTGGCTGCTGACGCAGGAGAACCTGGTCGCCATCCCAAAGTCGGGCCGGCCGGAGGGGCAGCGGGACAATCTCGCCGCGGCATCGATCCGGCTCGACGCCGCGGACATGGCGGCGATCGCTGCGCTGCCCAAGGATCGCCGCCTCGTGAACCCGGAATTCGCGCCGGACTGGGCCGCCTGAGGGGCTGCCCGGGGGTGGCACGCCGCCCCCCGCCCATGCTTGATTGCCGCGCAAATCTACCGGAGCACCGACCATGCCCCCACGCAGCGACGACGAGGAATTCGACCTCGGCATCAGCCTCGAATCCATCGCCGCGATCGTCGATGCCGCCCGCGCCGTGCAGGAAGGCGAGGAAAGCGGCGCGGTCGCGCGCGAGGAGGACGAGGAGGAAGGCCTCGACGCCGAGGACGAGGAGAACATGGATGAGGACGCGCTGCGCGCCTTCATCGCCGACCTGAACGAGGACGAGCAGGCCTCCCTCATCGCGCTCGCCTGGATCGGCCGTGGCGACTATTCGGGCGAGGAATGGGAGGAAGCGCGGACACTCGCCAAGGAGCGCAATATCCGCGACCCGGCCGAGTACCTTCTCGGCATCGAGATGCTGGGCGACATGCTCGAGGAAGGGCTCGCCGAGCTTGGCCTGTCGCTCGAGGATGCGGACGGCTCGTGAGAAGTCTCCTGGTCGTGGCGCTCGCCCTCGCGGTCGCATCCTGTTCCGCGCGCGATTCCGCGGTGGCGGAGGATGGGCGCGAAAGGCTCGTTGGCCTGCGCGCGGACGATCTGCGGCTGTGCGCGGGCGTGCCGAACCTGACAGCCTCCTCCCCCGGCGGCGAGTTCTGGACCTATGACCGCACGCCGCCCGCGTCCGGCGTCTCGGCGCCGGTGCCGGTGATCGGCGGCTCGCTCAGCGTCGCGGCGGGCTCGACCTGCCGCGTGACCTTCCAGCTGGTGGATGGGCGCGTGACGCGCATCGGCTATTCGGCCGAATCGGCGCTGCCGCTCTCCCAGAACGCGGCCTGCGCGCCAGTGGTCCAGGGCTGCCTCGGCATGGTCGACCGGCAGCAGGTCAGGCGGGAATAGGACCGTCCCAGGGCCGGCCGGCAATTTCCCGGATCAGCTTGCGCTTCACTGCCATCCCGAAGCTTTCGAAATCCTCGGCGACGATCATGAAGGCGCCGTCGCCGCCGATCACGTTCTCCCGGTAGTAGTCGTCGAGCGGCACCGGCGGCAGCCGCCCGAAGGTCGGCCGGTCGTTGATGATGGGCAGGCCGTTGATGGTGATGCCCTCGGCTACCGCCGCGTCGCGTTCCCGATCCGCCGGCGGGCCGGAATTGTTCACCCCGTCGCCCGAGACATCGATCACGCGCCGCGTCGCCTCCCACGGGCATTCGGCCATGACTGCCCGCGAATGACGGATGGCACCGGAGATGGACGTCCAGGACAGCGAGGCGCGCGCGGCTTCCGCGAGTTCCGCGGCCCAGGCATCGGCATGGGCCTGCGTGGCGATGCGCCGCCAGGGGATGACCGTGCGCTGGTATTCGATGCCCGCCCATTCGACATAGGCGATGCCGACGGCGCCGATCATGCCGCCGCGGATGGCGGCGACCACCACGGGGTCCGACACCGCCGTGCGATAGCCTTCCCGCTGCAGCCGCGCCTCGTCCTCGTCGATCGAGCGGGAGACGTCCACCGCGAGGACGAGGGCGACGTCGATCGCCTCCTCGGCCCTTGGGCTGCGGAGCGGAACGGCCGCGGCACCCGCCGCGGCGAGAAGGGTTCTCCGGCGCATCGCTGCCTCCTCGGCTCGACGCGCCATGGTGGGCTGGCCCACGGCCCGGATTCAACCTCTACGTGCGGCTGTTACAAGGCTGCCAGCACAGCCGCGGCTGCGCGCGCCGCATCCGCCTCGCTCATGTAGGGGTGCATGGGCAGCGACAGGACCTGGTGGCAGAGCGCCTCGCTGACCGGCAGCGCCGGCGGCCCGCCCGCGATCGATGCCGCGTGATGCGCCGCATAGGCCGGCTGGTGGTGCAGCGCCTTGGGGTAATAGATGCCGCAGCCTATCTTCGCCTCGCCCAGCGCCGCCTGCACCCGCGCCCGCGTCGGCGCGTCGGGCAGGCGGATGGTGTAGAGGCCATAGGCGTTCTCGGCACCCGCAAGGTGGCGCTGCACGCCGACGCGGCCCGAAAGCACCCCGTCATAGGCCGCGCCGAGCCGCCGCCGCTGCGCGAGCTCGCCTTCCAGCAGCCCCATCTTGGCCAGCAGGATCGTCGCCTGGAGGGTGTCGAGCCGCCCGTTCATGCCCGTGCGTTCCACCTCGTAGCGCGTCTTGCCTTCGCCATGGGTGCGCAGCGAACGGTAGAGCTCGGCGCGCGCGGCGTCGTCGGTCAGCAGCGCACCGCCATCGCCATAGGCCCCGAGCGTCTTGGTGGGATAGAAGGACAGTGCCGCCGCATGGCCCCAGCGGCCGAGACGCTTGCCGTGCAGCGCCGCGCCGAAGGCCTGTGCCGCGTCATCCAGCGCGAACATCCCCTCCCGCGCGCACATCGCCTCGATCGCCCGCCAGTCCGCCGGCAGGCCGAACAGGTCGACACCCACCACGGCGCGCGGCGTAAGCCGGCCATCCTTCTTCACCATCGCGATGCGGCGCTCGAGGTCGGCGATGTCGATGTTGAAGGTCTCGGCGTCCACATCCACGAAGACCGGCGTCGCGCCGAGCACGAGCGGCACCTCGGCCGTCGCGGTGTAGGTGAAGGCGGGCAGGAAGACCGCGTCGCCGCGGCCGATGCCCTCGGCCATCATCGCGATCTGCAGCGCATCGGTGCCGGAGGAGACGCCGACGGCATGCGCGCAGCCGGCGAAGGCCGCGAGCCTTTCCTCGAGCTCGCCCACCTCCGGCCCGTTGATGAAGCGCCCGCTGTCGAGCACCGCCGCGATGCGGCGGTCCAGCTCGGGCCGGATCAGGGCCTGCTGGGCCTTCACGTCGAACAGCGCGATGGGGGCGGTCATGTCGTGTCCTAGGGCTCCCGCAAGGTAGGGGCCGTCATAGACCCTGCCGCCGCGTCGCGCGCAATCACCCTTGGTGACCTTGTGCAACGCAACGCGCCGCTACCGTATCGCGGCCGTTCCTTCCGGCGCGTGCTCGAACTCCGGAACCAGCCGGCCGAGTTGCGCGAGCGCGGCGCGCGGGCTGCCGCCGCGCGACGCCGCCGCGATCTCGTCGATGGCCCGGCCGACCAGCGCCGTATCCGCGGTGCGCGGCGTCGCCACGAGCAGGCCGGGATAGGCGGTCGGCCGCGGGGCCTCCTTGCCGTGGAAAAGCTCCTCGAACAGCTTCTCGCCGGGGCGCAGCCCTGTGAAGCGGATCTCGACATCCTCGTCCGGGCGCAGGCCGGCGAGGCGGATCATGCGCCGGGCGAGATCAACGATCTTCACCGGCTCCCCCATGTCGAGCACGAAGATCCCGCCCTCGGCCAGTTCGGGCGGCATGTTCTCCGGGTCGGTGGTGCCGACGACGCTCGCCTGGAGTACCAAGCCCACCGCTTCGCGCACCGTCATGAAGTAGCGGCGCATGTCGGGATGCGTGACGGTCAGCGGCCCGCCGCGTTCGAGCTGGCGGCGGAACAGCGGCACGACGGACCCGGTCGAGCCCAGCACGTTGCCGAAGCGCACCGTGATGCAGCGCATGCCCGCCGTTCCGTGCCGTGCCTCCACATCCAGCGCCTGGCAGTACATCTCGGCCAGCCGCTTCGAGGCGCCCATGACCGAGGTCGGGTTCACCGCCTTGTCGGTCGAGATGAAGACCATCGCCAGCGTACCGACCGCGCGCGCCGCATCCGCCACGATGCGCGTCCCCAGCGCGTTGGTCAGCAACCCTTCGAGCGGGTCGTTCTCGACCATCGGCACGTGCTTCAGCGCGGCCGCGTGGAAGACGAGTTCGGGGCGGATCTCGTCGAACAGGCGGCGGATGCGCGGCTCGTCCCGCACATCGGCAAGCACGGCGCGGCGCGCGACTTCCGGGTGCTTCTCCCGCAATTCGAGGTCGATCTCGTACAGGACATATTCGCCATGATCGAGCAGCGTGAGCGTCGCCGGCCCGAGTGCTGCGACCTGACGCGCGAGCTCCCCGCCGATCGTCCCGCCCGCGCCGGTGACGAGAACGCGTCGCCCCTGCACCAGCCGCGCCATCCCTTCCCGGTCGAGCGGCACCTGCGGCCGGTCGAGCAGGTCCTCGATAGAGACGGGGCGGAGTTCGACGCGCCGCTCCCCATCCCCGCCCGCGGGGTCGAGCCGCGTGGGCGCCGGCGCGCGCCGCACCGGCACGCCGTGGCGGTCGGCGGCATCGAGCAGCGCCTCCAGCGCCGGCGGTTCGAGCCCAGAGGCGAGCACGATGACCGAGGGCAGCCGCCCTTCCGCGCGCAGCGCGTCGAGGACCTGCTCGGTATCATCGACCGTGCCCAGGATAGCGTGGCCCTGCATCCGCCGCCCCGCCTGCCGCGCGCGCAGCGACAGGATGCCCAGCACCCGATACGGCGCCAGCCGGTCGCGCGACAGCGCGCGCAGGAACAGGTCCGTCCCTTCGGCCGCGCCGACCAGCAGCACGTTCTGCGCATCCGGCGCCGCGGCGCTGGCGTGGCGCTCGGCCTGCAGCAGGCTGGCGACGCGCCCGGCCAGCAGCAACGCGGCGAGGGCTGCGCCATGGATCACCGGGAAGGCGCCGTTGGGCGGACGCCACCCATCGGCCACATGCAGCCCGGCGATGAACAGCATCGCCGCGCCGGCCGCCGCGCCGACCACGGCGAGCAGATCCTTGAGCCCGGCGAAGCGCCAGTACTGCACCGGAAGGCGCAGCGGCGCGCCGGCCGCCAGCAGCGCCAGCACCGCGCCTGCGATCGCCGGCGCCCACCAGCCCGCCGGCGGCCAG
>NZ_JACADQ010000230.1 GCF_016106015.1 Neoroseomonas rubea | reverse complement strand
CGCGGCGCGGATGGGGGCCCTGCCCGCCCCGGCGGCCGCGCCCGGCCCCTGGGGCGGCGGGCGGCGCGGCAACCCCTGGGGCTGAACCGCGGGGCACGCGGGCCCTCTTCTCGCGCGACGACGATCTGTCGCGGCTAGGACGGGCCGGCCGTGCATGGCTTCATCCTTCGCATGGTCGCCGTGATATCGGCGGCACGGATCACCGAACCGTGCCGAAGTCGCGAAGGCGCGCCCGCGGGCACGTAGGGGACTACGCGCCGCCGTAGATGAAGACCGGCATGGGCTGCGTGTCGTCATGCACGGACTTCACGCCCGGCACGTTCTCGGCCAGCACGCGCAGCGCCTTCTGCACGGTGTCGCTACGGCGGAACCCGTGGAAGGTGACGGCACCGTCCTTGACCTCAACCATCGTGTAGAAGGTGTCGGTCCAGGGTTCCTTCTTCATCGCCGCCATCACCGCGCGGCGGATGCGCTCATCCGACAGTTCCGCCTCCACATGCGGCGGCGCGACGAGCGCGCGCAGCAGGTCCGCGCGGCTGACGATGCCCTTCAGCTTCTCGCCTTCCACCACCACCACGCGGCGGATCTTCTGCTCCTCCATCATGTGGGCGATGTGTGCGGCGCTGGTGTCGGGCGCGACGGAGACGACCTTCTCGGTCATGAGGTCGTGCGCCGTCACACCGTGGGTGCGGGCGTAGCGTTCCGCCTGGCTCGCCGGGTCGGCGAACAGCGCGCCGAACCAGGAGGACGGGCGGTCCTCCTCCCCCGCCAGCCGGCGGATCAGGTCGGCCTCGGTGACGATGCCGAGCACCTTGCCGGCGGCGTCCACCACCGGCACGGCCGAGATGCCGCGGTCGGCCAGCAGGCGGGCCATGGCCATGACCGGCGTCGTGGGCGGTACGGTCACCACGTCGGGCGTCATCAGGTCGCGGGCGAGAAGGCCGGTCATCTTGGATCCTCCGATGGGATGCGGGCCGAATGTGCTGCGGACAAACACGCGCCGCCTTGCGCCAGATCAACGGGGCAGGCTTCAAACCGGCGGCCAGGGCGGCTATCAGGGCCGCGTCCAACGGGACCAAGGAGGAAGACATGTCCGGGATCTCTCGCCGCGGCCTGATTGCCGCAACCGCCGGCACGCTCGCGCTGCCGGGCCTCGCCGCCGCGCAGACGCAGATGGCGATCGCCACAGGCACCACGGGCGGCGTCTATTATCCGCTCGGCGGCGCGCTCGCGAACTACCTCTCGCGCGGCATTCCGGGCATGAGCGCGACGGCCGAGGTGACGGGCGGATCGGTCGCCAATTTCCAGCTGCTCGGCGCCGGGCGCGTCGGCATGGTGTTCGGCCAGGTGGACGCGGCGGTCGACGGGCTGCGCGGCGCCGGGCCCTTCCGCGGCCGCGCCGTGGCTGCGCGCGCCATCGCCGTGCTCTACACGAACCGCATGCAGGTGGTGACGACGGCCGCGAGCGGCATCCGCACCATGGCCGACCTGCGCGGCAAGCGCGTGTCCACCGGCGCGCCGGGCTCGGCGACCGAGCTTTTCGCCTTCCGCGTCATCGCCGCCGCAGGCCTCGACCGCGAACGCGACTTCCGCGCGCGCGAACGCCTCAGCCCCGCCGAATCCACGAACGCCATCCGCGACGGCAAGCTCGACGCCTACTTCTTCGTCTCCGGCGTGCCGACGAGCGCCATCACCGACCTCGCGGCCACGCCCGGGACGCAGATCGTCCTCGTGGACCATGCGGACCTGCACCAGCGCATCGTCGCAGAGAACGGGCCCGTCTATTTCCCGGAGGTGATCCCCGCGAACACCTATCCCGGGCAGGCGCGCGACAACCAGCAGCTCTCGGTCGCGAACATCCTCGCGGTGCGGGAGGACATGCCGGTCGAGATGGTGACGAACATCCTGCGCGTGACCTGGGAGAACCGGGAGGACTGGGCGCGGGTGCACGCCGAGGCGCGCAACTTCACCCTCGCCGCGCAGAAGACCGCCGCGGCGGGAATTCCTTGGCATCCGGCGGCCGAGGCCTTCTGGCGCGCCGCCGGCGCCACGCTGGCCTGATTGGCGGGCGCCGGGGGCCCCGTGCCCCCGGCGCGCAGATGGAGCATCCGCGCCGAGATGACCAGCACCGCCCTGCCGCCCGAAGTGCCGAAGGGCGCCCTCGACGACGCAACCGCCGCGCGGTTGGAGGCGCTGATCGAGCAGGAGGAGGGTGCCCAGAACCGCCTGCCCGGATTGCTGGGCCATGCCGCGGTCGCGATCGCGCTCGCCATGTCGCTGTTCCATCTGTGGGCGGCGTGGGACATCGTGCCGACGACTGTGCTGCGGTACGTCCATGTCGGCTTCGCGCTGGTCCTCGGCTTTGCGCTATTCCCCGTGGCGCGGCGCTTCCGTCACCGGCTGATGCCCTGGGACATCGCGCTGCTGGCCGCCGGCATCTACTGCATCTGGTACCTTATCGCCGGCGGCGACGACCTGCAGGACCGCTACGTCTTTCCCGAGCCGATGGACATCGTCGTCGGCTGGATGCTGATCGCGCTCGTGCTCGAGGTGACGCGCCGCGCGACCGGCTGGATCATGCCCGCGGTCGCCATCGCCTTCCTGCTCTATGCCTTCTTCGGCGACATGCTGGCCCCCCCCTGGCGGCACCAGGGCTATGACGCGGAACGGCTGATCCCGCATCTGACGATCACGCTGGAAGGCATCTTCGGCACGGCGGTCGATGTCTCCGCCTCGCTGATCGTGCTGTTCACGATCTATGGCGCCATCCTGCAGGCGAGCGGCGCCGGAAAATTCTTCGTCGACTTCTCCTTCAGCCTGACCGGCGGCAAGCCTTCCTCCGCTGGGCGGACGGTGGTGCTCTCCTCCTTCCTGCTGGGGGGGCCGTCTGGGTCCGGCGTCGCCACCACCGTCACGCTCGGCACCGTTGCCTGGCCGATGATGCGGCAAGTCGGCTATCGCGGGGACGATGCGGGCGGGCTGCTCGCCGCCGGTGGGCTCGGCGCCATCATCTCGCCACCCGTGATGGGGGCCGCGGCGTTCCTGATCGCGGAATACCTGAAGATCGGCTACCTCGACGTCATCGTCATGGCGATCGTGCCGACCTGCCTCTACTACGCCTCGCTGCTCTTCATGGTGGAACTCGACCAGCGGCGGATCGAGGCGGAGCGCAAGGCCGACCCGAACGCGCCACCGCCGCGTACGATGCGCGTCGATCCGGTCGGCAAGCTGCTACGGCTGTATGGTTTCCACTTCTCGACGCTGGTTGCGATCATCGTCTTCATGGTGCTCGGCTATTCGCCGACGCTCTCGGTGCTCTATGCGATGATCGTCGCCGTCGTGCTGTCCTGGCTGCGGCGGGAGACGGCGCTGACGCCGCGGCGTCTGGCCGACGCGCTCGCCTCGGGCGCGGTGCAGTCGATCGGCATCGCGGCGACCTGCGCCTGCGCGGGCATCATCGTCGGCGTCATCACGCTGACGGGGCTGGGGCTGAAGTTCAGCGACATCGCGATCCAGGCGGCGGGTGGGTCGCTCGTCGTCACCGCGATCTACACGGCACTGATCGTCTGGGTGGTCGGGCTGGCGGTGCCGGTCACCGCCTCCTACATCATCTGCGCCGTGGTCGCGGCGCCGGCGCTGATCAAGCTCGGCGTGCCGGACTACGCCGCGCACATGTTCGTCTTCTACTACGCGGTCCTGAGCGAGGTCTCCCCGCCCACCGCGCTCTCCCCCTTCGCAGCATCGGCCATCACCGGCGCCGGGCCCTACCGCACAACGCTTCAGGCCTGGAAGTACACGCTGCCCGCCTTCCTGCTGCCCTTCGTCTTCGTGACTGACCCGGACGGTGTGGGCCTGTTGCTGTCCCTGCGCGACGGCATGACCTGGATCGACGTCGCGTGGCAGGTGCTGCTCGCGGCCGGCGGCCTCGCGGCACTGGCCTCGGCCGCGCAGGGCTTCGGCCGACGCATCCTTGCGGGCTGGGAACGCTGGGCCATGGCGCTCGCGGGCCTGCTGATGATCTTCCCGGCGCTGGTCGAGTATGCGGCGCGCGACCTCGTTCCCTATCCGCACATGCTCGGCATCGCGCTCGCAGTGCTGCTGGTGGTGCTGCAACGGCCGCGACCGGCCTGAATTCCGCCTGTCGATTACATTGCGATGACGGTATGATCGCCGCATGCATCGCGCGCTGCCCTTCTGCCTCCTGCTCCTGGCCTGCGACGGCGCGGGCCCGGCCGACATGCTGCGCGTCGCAGTCTGGCCGCTGCCTGTGCCAGCCTCGCTTTTCGCTGCCTCCGACGACCCGGCCCCGGCGCGCTGGGAGACCGAGGGCGAGGCGCGCGCGGACGGTCCCGCGCTGCTGCTGGCGCTGGGCAGCCGCCGCGCCACCGCGGCCCTGCTGCAGGAGGAAGGCGAACGCCGCCTCTGGCGCACCCAGGGCGGCGTGGTGGTGGCAACAGACGGGCCGCGCATTGTCGCGACCGCGGGGCTCAGGGACATGCTGGCCGCGACGCGATTCGAGGGCATGGACGGTCTCGCCCGCCCGGCCGAGGCCGATGGCTGGCAGGGCACGCGCGTCGTCGACCTGGCGCGGGGCGGCACCGACCCGGCGCGGATGCGCTTCGGCCTGCGCCTCGAATGCCGCATGCGCGTGCGGGCGGCGGAGTCGGAGGACGTACTGCTGGTCGAGGAATCCTGCCGCGGCGGTGCGCGCTTCGTGAACCGCTTCTGGGCCGATGCGCGAACGGGTGGCGTCTTCCGGTCGGAGCAATGGATCGGGGAGGGCCTGCCGGCGCTCCGCGTCGACTACCTCGCGCCCCACATGCCTGCCGAAGTCATCACCCCCGCCAGGTGAGCCCCGCGCGCCGCATCAGGCGGCGGACATGTAGCATCCAGGCCACCTGCACCGCGATCGCCGGCAGCACGACGAGCGGCTTCATCCCCGAGGGCAGGTGGAGGAACAGCGCGACCAGCGCGCCGTGGAACAGCACGAAGCCCCAATGGATCGCCGCGACCGCGCGCACGCCCATGCCGCTGCGTTGCGCCATCTGATACAGGTGCGTCCGGTGCGCGGCGGCCACGCGCTCGCCCATCAGCGCGCGGCGCGCCAGGGTGAAGGCGGCATCGAACAGCAGCCCGAACAGCAGCAGCGGCACGATGAGGAAGGAGACGGAGGCGCCGGCGAACTCCGCCGCCGCCACCGCCAGCACCGCCATCATGAAGCCGAGGAACTGGCTGCCGACATCGCCCATGAAGATGCGCGCCGGATGCAGGTTGAAGGGGATGAAGCCCGCGAGCCCTGCCGCCAACAACAATGATGCGGCATACACGAACCAGCCGCCCTGGCCCGCCGCGACGATGCAGAGGATGACCGCGGCGAGGAAGACCGAGCCGCCGACGAGCGAATCGAGCCCGTCCATGAAATTCAGCGCATTGGTGCAGCCGACGATCCAAAACAGCGTGATCACCGGGCCGAGCCAGCCGAGATGCACTTCGCCGATCCAGGGCAGGGCGAGGCGGTCCAGCACCAGGCCGCTGGCGACGGCCACCAGCGCCGCCGCCGCCTGCGCCGCGAGCTTCACCGCGAAGCGCAGGTCGGCCACGTCGTCCCACAGCGAGACCGCGGCGATGGCCACGGCCGCGCCGATCACGCCAAGGAACTGCGGCGGCGGCAGCCGCGCGTGGTGCGCGCCGAGATAGAGCGCCGCCATGCCCGCCACGAAGGCGAGCACGATGCCGACACCCCCACCGCGCGGCGTCGGCCGGACATGGGAGGACCGCGCGTTCGGATGGTCGAGGATCGGCCAGGCGATCATCGCCCGGACCGCTGCCGCCGAGAGCAGCGCGAGCAGGAAGGCGAAGGCGAGATGCCGGAGAACTGCGTCGAGGAGCACCGGCGCGCTATGGCCGAGGCCGCGCCGCCCGTCCAGCGGCGCCCCGCGGGATCAGGCCTCGACCTGCTCCACCGCCACCACTTCCGGCACGTAGTGGCGCAGCATGTTCTCGACGCCGTGCTTCAGCGTGGCGCGGGAGGACGGGCAGCCCGAGCACGCCCCCTGCATGCGCAGCCGAACGATGCCGTCGCGGAAGCCGCGGAAGACGATGTCCCCGCCATCGCCGGCGACGGCCGGGCGCACGCGGGTGTCAAGCAGTTCCTTGATCTGCGCCACGACCTCCTGGTCGGCGGCGTCGAAATCCTCGCCATGCTCGCCCTCGGCCTCGCCGTCCTCGAGCACCGGCATGCCGGAGAGATAGTGCTCCATGATGGCGCCGAGCACGCGGGGGCGGAGCATGGTCCAATCCGCGTCGCTGTCCTTCGTCACCGTCACGAAATCGGCGCCGAGGAAGACGCGCGCCACGTCGCCCACCTGGAAGACCCGCTCGGCGAGGGGGGAACGGCCCGCGGCCTCCCCCGGCGCGGTGAAGTCGGCCGTCCCGCGCGCGCCGAGCACGTCGCGCCCGGGCAGGAACTTCAGCGTGGCGGGGTTCGGGGTGGCTTCGGTCTCGATGAACATGGCGGGCATCCGCGGCTGAGATGGTTTCCAGACCTATGTGGTCCGGATTGCCGTGGCGTGCAACCGGCGCGACGCCGGTCAGCCCGGAAGGCCGAGCAGCCCCGGCAGCGCCGCCATGTCGGCGAAGGGCTCGGCGCCATGGGCCGCGAGCACGCCGGCCGGCGTCTCCCGCGCGAAGCCGAGGACGCGGCAGCCAGCGGCGCGGCCG
>NZ_JACADQ010000023.1 GCF_016106015.1 Neoroseomonas rubea | reverse complement strand
AGGCGGTGGAGGCGCGGGCGAGCGCGCCGGCCGACCCGGCCCGGCTGCCGCCCGGCGCGCGCGTGACGGTGATCCATGAGGCGGCCGATCCGCGCCATGTCCGCGACGCGGCGGGCTTCGATGCCGAGCCGCGCCTGACCCCCTGGATCCTGGGCGCCCTGGGGCTGCTGCTGGCCGCGGGCACCGTGCTGTTCGTGGCGCGGCCGCCGCCGGGCTGAGGGGCGGGACCCGCCGGACGGCCAGGAGGTTCGCCGCGGCCGGGGCGCGACCCCCGGCCAAGGCCTTATGCTATCCGCGCATGGGACGGAGGGCATTCAGCCACGTGCGTGGCGGGCGGCCGCCCCGCCGGCCCCGCGCGATACCCTTCGTAGGTAAGGTCGAAGCCTCGCGCGCCGGATGCTCAGAAGATCGTCCCCGTCAGGTCCGCCCCCGTCAGGTCGGCGCCGATCAGCGACGCACCGGTGAAGTCTGCGTTGATCAGCACCGCGTCCTTGAAGATCGATAGGTCGGCCGCCGCACCGGTCAGGCCGGCATCGATGAAGATGCCGCTCGTGAAGTCGGCCCCGGTCAGGTCCGACCCGGTGAAGTCGGTCTTGCTGAGGTCGGCGCTGACGAAGCGCGCATCGCGGAAATCGCCGCCCACCAGCAGCGAGTCGATGAAGGATGCGCTGGTGAAGTCGGCCCCCACCGCCGAGACGCCGGTCAGGTCCGCCTTCGAGAGGATGGCGTCGAACACCAGCGCCGCGTCCAGATGCGCACCGATCAGGTCGGCATCGATGAAGCTCGCGCTGACCAGCCGGGCGCCGTCCGTATCCTCATCCGCGCCATCCCCGAACAGCGCGCCGGAGACGTTCGCGAAGATGAAGGTCGCGCCCGTCAGGTCGGCGTCGCGGAAATCCGTGCCGAGGAAGGTGGAGACGTCGAGCCGCGCGTCGCTGAGGTCCGCGCCGGTGAAGATCGTCGTCGCGTCGCCGGACGCCAGCCCGAGATCGACCCCGGCGAGGTTCGCGCCGGCGAAGACCGCGCCGGCCAGGATCGCCTCCGTCAGGATCGCCCCGGTCAGGTCGGCCCCGGTGAAGTCCGCCCCGGTCAGGTCGGCGCCGTTGAAGTTCGCGCCCGCCAGTTTCGCGCCGCGGAAATCCGCGCCCGTCAGGTCGGCATCCTCGAAGAAGGATCCGATCGCCTCGACATTCGTGAACAGCGCCCCGGCGAGGTTGCTGTCGGCGAAGTTCACGCCGTTCGCCTTGGTCTGGTTGTTCTCGTCATAGGCCCGGAAATCGGCGCCGGCGAAGTTGCTGTCCTCGGCCGAGAAGCCGGTCAGGTCGGCGCCGCGGAAGCTGAGATTCGTCGTGCTCGCCCCGTTCGCCGGTGATGTGTCCGTCCAGGACATGTCGACCATGATGGCGAGGTCGAAGATGGCGCCGAAGATGTCGGCATCCGTCCAGCCGACATTCGTCAGGTCCGCCCCCGTGAAGTCGGTGCCGACGACGAGCACGCCCTCGAGGTTCGTCTCGATCATCTTCGCGCCGCGGAAGCTCGCCCCCGTCAGGTCCGCGCCGGCGAGGCTCGCCATGGTGAGGTCAGCCCCGTCGAAGATGGCATTGGCCAGCTTCGCGCCGGTCGCGCCATCCCCGCTGAGGTTTGCCATGACCAGGATGGCGTCGGTCAGGTTCGCGCCGGTGAGGTCGATGGCGAAGGTGCTGAGCTCGGTCATGTCCGCGCCGGCGAGGTTCGCGCCGGCCAGCGTCACGTTCTGCAGCGACGCGCCCTTGAAGCTGGCGAGCGAAAAGGCGCCGCCGCCATCGGAGAAATCCGCCCCGGCGGCGTTGACGTTGATCCAGACCGAATTCTCGAAGTTCCCGCCCTGGATGTCCGCATTGGTGAAGCGGACATTGGTCAGGACGCTGTCCTGGAAGGTCGAGCCGTTCAGATCGCGGTTGGTGAAGTTGCGTCCCGTCAGGACGCGGCCGTCGAAGTTGAGCGCCGCCATGATGATCTCCCGGTTGGCGCAGGTGAAACGCCATCCGGAAGCCATCTCATCCGGTCACGAACCAGCTTCTGTCGTGATGTCCGGCCGCCTCCCGGGGGGGGGCCTCAGTTCGGCATTTCGAGGTCTTCGGACAGCACCACGATCTGCACGGCGTAGGACACCTCGCCATCCTCCGCGTCGCGGTGGATGGTGCCGATGAACTCGTCGCCCACCTTCAGCTCGGTGGAGCCGCCCTTGCGCTCCGGTGCCGTCACGGCGATCCGGTTGTTGCCGAAAAGGCGACGGAGATGCGCCTGCACGGCGGCGCGTTCGGCCGGGGTCATGTCTGTCGGTCGTCCCTGTCAGGAAAGGGGCGCTGGATAGACCCCGCGCGGCAGGGGTGCAAATCCGGGGCGGCAGGGGCAATCTCTGTCGCCCACCCATGGCCCTTCCCCCCGCCTTCCTCGACGAGCTCCGCGCCCGCACGCCGCTGCCCTCGCTGATCGGGCGGAAGACGCGGCTCGCCAAGTCGGGCCGCAACTGGAAGGGCTGCTGCCCCTTCCATGGCGAGAAGACGCCGTCCTTCTACGTCTATGACGACCATTTCCACTGCTTCGGCTGCGGCGCGCATGGCGATGCCATCAGCTTCGTCATGCGCAGCGAAGGCGCGGCCTTCCCCGAGGCCGTGGAGCGCCTCGCCGCCGAGGCCGGGCTGGAGGTACCGAAACCCAGCCCGCAGGAGGCGGCGCGCGAACGCCGCGCGCGCGACCTGCACGGCGTCATGGAAGCGGCGGCCGAGGCCTATCACCGGCGCCTGTTCCTGCCCGAGGGCCGCGCCGCGCTCGACTACCTGCTGCGCCGGGGGCTTAGGGAGGAGACGATCCGCGCCTTCATGCTGGGCTGGGCGCCGGCCGGGCGCGGCGCGCTGATGGCCGATTTGCGGCCGGAGGGCGTGACCGAGGACCAGGCGATCGAGGCCGGCCTGCTGCGGGAAGGCGAGGCCGGCGATCCGCCGCGGGACTTCTTCTTCGCCCGGGTGATGTTCCCCATCCGCGACCGGCGCGGCCGCGTCATCGCCTTCGGCGGGCGCATCCTGGGCGACGGCCAGCCGAAATACGTCAACAGCCCGGAGACGCCGCTGTTCCGCAAGCGGATGGGGCTCTACGGCCTGGACCTCGCGCGCGAAGGCGCCTTCCGCGGCGCCCCGGTCGTCGCGGTCGAGGGCTACATGGACGTCATCGCCCTGCATCAGGCGGGCTTCACCGGCGCGGTCGCGCCACTTGGCACGGCGCTGACGGCCGAGCAGCTGGAGGAGCTGTGGCGGCTCTCGCCCGAGCCCGTGCTGTGCTTCGACGGCGACGCGGCCGGGGCGCGCGCCGCGGCGCGGGCGGCCGAAGCGGCGCTGCCGCTCGTTTCGACCGACCGCACGCTACGCCTGGCCACCCTGCCGGCGGGGGAGGATCCGGACACGCTGACCGCGCGCGGGGGGGCCGCCGCCTTCCAGGCCGTGCTCGATGCCGCGCGGCCCCTGTCGGAGGCGCTGTTCGGCCTGATCGCCGAAGGCCGCCCGGCGGCGACGCCCGAACAGCGCGCCGCGCTGCGCAACCGGCTGACCGGCGCGGCGGGGGCGATCGCCGACAAGGCGCTGGGCGCGGAATACCGGCGCATCCTGCTCGACCGCTTCTTCGCTGCCACGCGGCAGGGGCAGGGCGGGCGGCCACAGCCCGTCCGCCGGCCACCCCGCCCGGCCATCCTGCCCGCCCCGATCCGGGCCGAGCGCGCCCGGATGCTGCTGGCCGTCATCCTCCGCCACCCTTGGTTGCTGGCGCAGGTGGAGGAGGCGCTCGGGCTGCTGGACCTGCCGGATGGGCCGCCCGCGCAGCTTCGGGCCGCGATTCTCGCATGGCATCCCAGGGCCGAACGGGTTGACTCCGAGGACCTGATCGCCCACCTGAAACTCAGCGGATGGGAAGATGCCGTGGCCTGGGCTTTGTCGCCGGCCGGCCTGCCCCTTGCGGCGCGGGCCGAGGCCCTGCCCGGGGAGGTCGAGGAAGGCTTCTGGCATTTCTTCCTCCGCCTGCGCGGCGAGGCGGAATTGATCGAGGACCAGCAGGAAGCTCAGCGGATGCTGGCGGAGACGAACGATCCCGCCGCGCAACGCCGCCTGATCCTGCTGTCGGAGGCGCTCGACGCCGTCCGGCGCGGGGAAGCGGCCGCGGGGGCATCCGGCGACGCCGCATAGGGTAGAGGCACTTTTTCTCGGGCATCCGGCACCCCCGGATGCCCGAAACCGTTGGACGGAGCGGATACGGCATGGCGAGCAAGTCGGCGGCAGGGGCTGAGACGGTCGAGACGCGGGACGAGCAGGTCGAGGGCCTGCTGCTCGACACCCAGTCCGCCGCCGTCAAGAAGCTGATCGCCCGCGGCAAGGAGCGTGGCTACGTCACCGTCGACGAGCTGAACGCGGTCCTGCCCTCCGAACAGGTTTCCTCGGAGATGATCGAGGACACCATGGCGATGCTGAGCGAGGCCGGCATCAACGTGGTCGAGGCCGAGGAGACCGAGGACGGCGAGGCGGTGGCCAAGCCCGCCGCCAAGGCCGAGGACGGGGAAGAAGAGGAATCCGGCGGCAACGTCGACGAGGAAAGCCTCGGCCGCACCGACGACCCGGTCCGGATGTACCTGCGCGAGATGGGGAGCGTCGAGCTGCTCTCCCGCGAGGGCGAGATCGCGATCGCCAAGCGCATCGAGGCCGGCCGCGACATGATGATCGGCGGGCTCTGCGAGAGCCCGCTGACCTTCCAGGCCATCCTGCGCTGGCATGAGGCCGTGAAGGCGACCCCGCCGCGGATGCTGCTGCGCGACGTGATCGACCTGGAAGCGACGCAGACCGCCGGCAACCCCGACGGGGCGCCGGCCGAGGCGGCCGAGGAGGAGTTCGAGGAAGGCGAGGAAGGGGAGGGCATGGGCCTCTCGCTCTCCGCGCTCGAGGAGAAGCTGAAGCCCGAGGTGCTCGCGACCTTCGAGCAGATCGAGGGCCTGTACGGCAAGCTCGCGAAGCTCTCGAACAAGCGCATGGAGGCCTATACCTCCGGCGAGGAACTGGCCGGGCGCGGCGAGAAGAACTACGAGAAGCAGCGCCGCGAGCTGATCTCCCTCGTCGAGAAGGTGCATCTCCACAACAACCGCATCGAGGAGCTGGTCGACCAGCTCAAGGGCCTGAACCGCAAGCTGACGGTGCTCGAGGGCCAGGTCCTGCGGCTGGCGGAAAGCCAGAAGGTCAAGCGCGAGGATTTCCTCACGCATTGGCGTGGCGCCGAGCTCGACCCGGCCTGGATCGAGCGCGTCGGCGCCTTGCCGGCCAAGGGCTGGAAGGCCTTCGTGCTCAAGCACGCCGATGAGGTCGAGCAGATCCGCTCCCGCATCGCGGAAGTCGCGAACACGACGGGCATGCCCATCGCCGAGTTCAAGCGCGTCTATTCGACCGTGTCGCGCGGCGAGCGTGACATGACCCAGGCGAAGAAGGAGATGATCGAGGCCAACCTCCGCCTCGTGATCTCCATCGCCAAGAAGTACACGAACCGCGGCCTGCAGTTCCTGGACCTGATCCAGGAAGGCAACATCGGCCTGATGAAGGCGGTGGACAAGTTCGAGTACCGCCGCGGCTACAAGTTCAGCACCTACGCGACCTGGTGGATCCGCCAGGCGATCACGCGGTCCATCGCCGACCAGGCGCGCACCATCCGCATTCCTGTGCACATGATCGAGACGATCAACAAGCTGGTGCGCACCTCACGCCAGATGCTGCACGAGATCGGCCGCGAGCCGCAGCCGGAGGAACTCGCCGAGAAGCTCGGGATGCCGCTCGAGAAAGTTCGGAAAGTGCTGAAGATCGCCAAGGAGCCGATCAGCCTCGAGACGCCGATCGGCGACGAGGAGGACAGCCACCTGGGCGACTTCATCGAGGACAAGAACGCGGTCATCCCGCTCGACGCCGCGATCCAGTCCAATTTGCGCGAGGCGACGACGCGCGTGCTGGCCTCGCTCACGCCGCGCGAGGAACGCGTGCTGCGCATGCGCTTCGGCATCGGCATGAACACCGACCACACGCTCGAGGAAGTGGGCCAGCAGTTCAATGTGACGCGCGAGCGCATCCGCCAGATCGAGGCCAAGGCGCTGCGCAAGCTGAAGCACCCGTCGCGGTCGCGGAAGCTGCGGTCCTTCCTCGACAACTGAGTCCCTTGGCGCGAGGCCCGCGGCCTTGTGCCAGGGGCCCCGCGCGCGGGGCTGGCGGGGCGGGCGCGCGCCAGACAAAAGGCTGAATGCCGGCGGCACGAAGGGAGTGCCTTCGTACCGCCGCCATGAAGGTTGACCGGCGCCCCGCCGCGCCGCGAGACTCGCGCGGCGGGAGGAGGCGGCAGGCATGGCGATGACGATCGCTGATCAGGTGCAGGAGGTGACGGTGGACGTCACCTTCCTTCGCATGGAGGCGCCGCCCGCCGACCCGCCGCGGCCGCTGCCCGAGGGCGTTCGCGTGGAGCAGGCGCTGCACTGCTCCGTGCCCTTCTACCGCTACCTCTATGACACCGTGGGCGAGCCCTGGCTCTGGTGGATGCGCCGCACCGCCAGCGACGCGGAACTCGCCGCGCTGCTGGCGCTGCCCGCGATCTCGATCCACGTGCTGATGAAGGATGGCGAGCCGGCGGGGTTCTACGAACTCGACCGCCGGCACCCGCAGGCGGTGAACCTGGCCTATTTCGGGCTGATGCCCTGGGCGATCGGCACCGGGATCGGCCGCGCCTTCCTCGGCCACGCGGTCGATGCGGCCTGGGCGGCGGGGCGGGGGGCGGTGACGGTCAACACCTGCACGGCGGACCATCCGCGGGCGCTGCCCGCCTATGTCGCGGCCGGCTTCCAGCGGCTGCGGACGGTGCGGGAGGTCTGGCCGGTGCCGCTGCGGCTCGGGCTGCGCGTGCCGGCGCATCTGGCGCGCTGACCGCCGGGGGGAGGCGCCCGGCGCGCGGGACGGGCAGGGGGCTCGCCGGGATGACCGCGGCGGCGGTCAGGAGGTCTGCCCAGGCGCGGCGATCGCCTGCAGCACGATCCCTTCCGTCAGGATCTGCGGCAGCACCACCGGCGCGCCGCCGCCCGCGGGATAGAACAGGTAGAGCGGCACGCCGTCCCGCTGATGCGCCCGCAGCAGGGCCGTGATCGCCGCATCCCCGCGCGTCCAGTCCCCCACAAGATAGGCGATGTTGCGATCGGCGAAGGCGCGCTGCACGCCCTCGGTCGCCAGCGCCATGCGCTCGTTCACCTTGCAGGTGATGCACCAAGCGGCGGTCAGGTTGACGAAAACCGGCCGTCCCTCGGCGCGCAGGTCGGCGACGCGGGACTCCGACCAGGGCTCGTGCCCCGCTTCCGCACCCCGCGCGACGGCCGGTGTCGCCCCCTGCACCAGCGGCAGCAGCGCCAGCGCCCCGACCAGCGCCACCGCGCCGGCCAGCCGCCCGAGCCTTCCGCCCGAGCCTTGCGCGATGCCCCAGGCCCAGGCGCCGAAGCCGATCAGCACGCCGCCCGCCAGCACCATCAGCACGGCCGACGGGCCGGCCTGTTCCGCCAGCACCCAGACCAGCCAGGCGGCCGCGCCATACATCGGGAAGGCGAGGCCCTGCTTCAGCCGGTCCATCCAGGCGCCTGGCCGCGGCAGCAGCCGCGCGAGCCCCGGCGCGATGCCGAGCAGTGCATAGGGCAGCGCCATGCCGAGGCCGAGCGCGCCGAAGACCGCCAGCGCCTCCATCGTACCCATGGCCAGCGCCGCGCCGATCGCCGCCGCCATGAAGGGCGCGGTGCAGGGGGTGGCGACCAGCACGGCCAGCGCGCCGGTGAAGAAGGACCCCGCATGCCCGCCCTTCGCCGCGAGCGACCCCCCCGCCGCGACCGGCCCGCCCATGGCGAAGACGCCCGACAGGTTAAGCCCGACCCCCAGCATCAGCCAGGCCATGCCGGCGACGAAGGCGGGGGAGGTGAACTGGAAACCCCAGCCTGCGATGCCCCCCGCGGCCCTGAGGCCGACGAGCAGCCCGCCCAGGGCGAGGAAGGAGAGCACCACGCCGGCCGTGTAGGACGCCGCATGCGCCCGGATCGCCCCCTGTGCCGCGCCGGAGAGCCGGGCGATGGCGACCGCCTTCATGGCGAGGATCGGGAAGACGCAGGGCATCAGGTTCAGGATCAGCCCGCCGAGCAGCGCGAAGACCGCCGCCTGCCACAGAGGCAGCCCGCCCGCGGCGGCGGCCGGCATCGGCCCGGGCTCGGCCGATATCAGGTAGGCCCCGCGCAGCCCGGCGGCGTCGGTGATGGCGAGGATGCCGTCCAGCCGCGCCGGGACCGCCTGCGCATGGCCGCGCGCGAGGGCCAGCGTCAGCGCGCCGTCGCGGACGCCGAGCGCCTGCGGCGCCGCATTGTCCAGCAGCCCGGCCTCGACCGGGAAGAAGAAGGCGTCCCGCACCGCGCCGGGGGCGATGCCGGGGCCCGAGACCTCGATCGCGCCGCGCCGCCCCTCGAAGCCGAGGCGGACGGCGAAGGGGGCGGGGCGCGCCTCGGCCGCCTCGGCCGCCGCGAACAGCATGGTGTTGGCCGGGCGCGCCGTCGCCTCGACCGGGATGTCGAGGCGGAAGGCGCCTTCCTCCGGGATGCAGACGCTTTCGCAGACGAGCCAGGTCGCATCGGCGGTGACGGTGAAGGTCTCGCCCGGGCGGAGCGTGGCGGGCGGCGTGACGGGGATGATGAAGACCGGCTCGCCCTCATAGCCGAAATTCACCAGCGGGCCGAAGGGGATGCGCTGTGGCGCCGGGAAGCGCATCGGCGCGGCGGCAGCCCCTTCGGGCAGGGTCAGCGTGACCTCCGGCGCCTGGCCGGCATCGCCCGGATTGATCCAGTAGGTGTGCCAGCCGGGGGCGAGGCGCTGGCGCAGCGCGAGGCGGAAGGGCTGGCCCGGGGCGATGGCCGCTTGGTCGGCGAGGATGGTGACGGTCGCGCGCGGGGACGTGACGGGCGCGGATTCGACGGCGAGCGCCGGGGGCGCGTGGGCCAGAAGGCCGGCCAGGATCATGAGCACCCGCAGCATGGCCTCAATGAAGGCGCGGCGGGGCAGGAAGGCAAGGGTTTCGACGCGAAAGGGGCCGGCGGATCGCTCCGCCGGCCCCCAAAGGTTCGCGCTGAGGCGGAGCCTCAGCTATGCGCCAGCATCGCCAGCAGCAGCAGCGCCACGATGTTGGTGATCTTGATCATCGGGTTCACGGCCGGACCGGCCGTGTCCTTGTACGGGTCGCCGACGGTGTCACCGGTGACGGCGGCCTTGTGGGCATCGCTGCCCTTGCCGCCATGGTGGCCGTCCTCGATGTACTTCTTCGCGTTGTCCCAGGCGCCGCCGCCCGTGGTCATGGACACCGCGACGAAGAAGCCCGTGACGATCACGCCCAGCAACATCGCGCCCAGCGCCTCGAAGGCCGCGGCCTTCCCGCCGATGGCGAGGATGCCGAAGTAGACCACGATCGGGGAGAGCACGGGCAGCAGCGAGGGGATGATCATCTCCTTGATCGCCGCCTTGGTCAGCATGTCCACCGCGCGGCCGTAATCCGGCTTCTCGGTGCCCTGCATGATGCCCGGCTTTTCCTTGAACTGGCGCCGGACCTCCTCGACCACGCTCATCGCCGCGCGACCCACTGCCGTCATCGCCATGCCGCCGAACAGGTAGGGCAGCATGCCGCCGAACAGCAGGCCGACGACGACATAGGGGTTGGACAGCGAGAAGGTCAGCGCGCCCATGCCCTGGAAGTACGGGTACTGGGTCGCGTTCGCCGCGAAATACGCGAGGTCCTGCGTATAGGCGGCGAACAGCACCACCGCGCCGAGCGCGGCCGAGCCGATCGCATAGCCCTTCGTCACCGCCTTGGTGGTGTTGCCGACGGCATCCAGCGCATCCGTCGTCTGGCGGATTTCCTTGGGCAGGCCGGCCATCTCGGCGATGCCGCCGGCATTGTCCGTGACCGGGCCGAAGGCATCGAGGGCCACGACCATGCCCGCCAGCGCGAGCATCGTCGTCACCGCGATGGCGATGCCGTACAGCCCCGCGAGGCCATAGGCGATCAGCACGCCGAAGATGATCACCAGCGCCGGCAGGGCGGTGGATTCCATCGACACGGCAAGCCCGCGGATCACGTTCGTGCCGTGCCCCGTCACCGAGGATTCCGCGATCGCCTTCACGGGGCGGAAGTTCGTGCCCGTGTAGTACTCGGTGATCCAGATGATCAGCCCGGTGACCGCGAGGCCGACCACGCCGCAGAGGAACAGCGAGAAGGCGCCGAAGGAGGCGCCGGCCGCCGTCGCCGTGCCGAAGCCGAAGATGATGTAGGACAGCGGCAGCAGCGCGATCAGGGACAGCACGCCCGTGACCGCGAAGCCGCGATACATCGCCCCCATGATGTTGTTGCTCGCGGGCAGCTTCACGAAGTAGGTGCCCGCGATGGAGGTCACGACGCAGACCGCGCCGATCGCCAGCGGGAAGATCATCCCCGCCTTGAGGTAGTCCGTGCCCGCGAAGGCGATGGCGGCCAGCACCATCGTCGCGACCATGGTCACGGCATAGGTCTCGAACAAGTCGGCCGCCATGCCGGCGCAGTCGCCCACGTTGTCGCCGACATTGTCCGCGATGGTGGCCGGGTTGCGGGGGTCGTCCTCGGGGATGCCGGCTTCCACCTTGCCGACCATGTCGCCGCCGACATCCGCACCCTTGGTGAAGATGCCGCCGCCCAGGCGCGCGAAGATGGAGATGAGGGAGGCGCCGAAGCCGAGCGCCACCAGCGCGTCGATCACCGTGCGGTCATTGGGCTCGAGCCCGCCGATCACCGTGAGCAGGAAGAAGTAGACCGCGACGCCGAGCAGCGCGCCGCCGGCGACCAGCATGCCCGTGATCGCGCCCGACTTGAACGCGACGTCGAGGCCGCCGGCCAGCGATCCGATCGCCGCCTGCGCCGTGCGCAGGTTGGCGCGGACCGAGACGTTCATGCCGATGAAGCCCGCCACGCCCGACAGCACCGCGCCGAGCAGGAAGCCGATCGCGACCGTGAGGCCGAGCCGCCAGGCCACCAGCACGAACAGCACCGCGCCGACGATGGCGATGGTGGTGTACTGGCGCTTGAGGTAGGCGGACGCCCCTTCCTGGATCGCCTTGGCGATCTCCTGCATGCGCTCATTGCCAGGATCGCGCGACAGCACGTCCTTCGCGGTGACGACGCCATAGGCGATGGACAACGCCCCGAGCGCGATCACGATGATCAGCCAGACGGTCAGCAAGGTGTGGACTCCCCCAAAAAGACGCGGTCTCCCGGCCGCATGACGCCCCCCTGCGAAGGGCGGCCACCTGTCTAGAGGGGGAAGGGCTGGGGGCGCAACGGGGGGCGGCGCGCCCTGGCCCCCGCCCGGGGGGCCAGGGCCACGGCCCCGCGCGTCAGGCGGTCCGGGCGCGCTCGATCGCGTCCGTGATCAGCTGCCGGGCCTCGGCCGCGCCGCCCCAGCCGATGAACTTCACCCACTTGCCGGGCTCGAGATCCTTGTAGTGCTCGAAGAAATGCTGGATCTGCTCGATCGTGATCTTCGGCAGGTCCGTGTATTCGTGCACATGCTGGTAGCGCAGCGTCAGCTTGGGCACCGGCACGGCGATGATCTTCTCATCCCCCCCGCCGTCATCCTCCATCTTCATCACGCCGACCGGGCGGACGCGGATCACGGCCCCCGGCACGATGGGCCGGGTATTGGCGACCAGCACGTCGATCGGGTCGCCATCGGCCGAGAGCGTGTGCGGGACGAAGCCGTAATTGCCCGGATAGCGCATCGGGGTGTGCAGGAAGCGATCGACAAAGAGCGTGCCGGCCGCCTTGTCCATCTCGTACTTGATGGGCTCCCCGCCGATCGGGACCTCGATGATCACGTTCACGTCGTTCGGCGGGTCCTTGCCGATCGGGATGGCGTCGATGCGCATGGGGTCTCGCTCCGGCTGCGGGCAGGCGCGGGCCTGTAGCAGAGCGCCCGGATCGGCGGAAGGCATGGGCTTGCGCACCATGCCGGCTGCGCACAGGTTCCCCCCATGAATCCCGCCCGTGCCACCTTCGCCGCCGCCGCCCAGTCCCGCGCGGCGGACACCGTCGCCCTGACCCGCCGGCTGATGGCCGTGCCATCCCCCAACCCGCCGGGCGATGTGCGCGCCTGCGCCGGGGAAGCGGCCGTCATCCTCCGCGCCCTGGCCCCCGAGGCGGAGGTCAGCCTGCACGCCACCTCCCCCGAGGTGACCAACGTCGTGGCGCGCATCGCCGGCGCCGGGCCGGGGCGCGTCCTCGCCTTCAACGGCCATCTCGACACCTATCCGGTGAACGAGGCCCTGCCCTGGACCGTCGACCCGCTGCGCGGCGAGGTGCGGGACGGGCGCCTGTACGGCCGCGGCGCGGCGGACATGAAGGGCGGCATTGCCGCCTCCATCCTCGCCTTCGCGCTGCTCGCGGAACACCGCGCGCATTGGCGGGGGGAGGCGATCCTGACGCTGGCCGGCGACGAGGAGAGCATGGGCCCGCTCGGCACCAAATGGCTGCTCGACCATGTCCCGGGCCTCGCGCAGGCGGGTGCCGTCATCATCGGCGATGCCGGCAGCCCCCGCGTACTGCGCTTCGGGGAGAAGGGCTTCCTCTGGATCGAGGTGGAGGCCGCGGGCCGCGCCGCCCATGGCGCGCATGTGCATCTGGGGGAGAACGCGATCGACCGGCTGCGCGCCGCCCTCGACGCCGTCTCGCGCCTGGTGGACCTGCCGGTCGCCGCCCCGCCCGCCGTCATCGCGGCCATCGCGGATGCCAAGCCGGTCAGCGAGCCGCTCGCAGGCGCGGGGGAGGCGGAGGTGCTGGGCCGCGTGACGGTGAATATCGGGCGGGTGGAGGGCGGAACCGCGCCGAACCTGGTGCCAGCCATCGCGCGCGCCGCCTGCGACATCCGCCTACCCGTGGGCGTCACCTGCGACGCGGCGGAGGCGGCGCTGCATGCGGGGCTCGACTGGCTGCCCGGCATTTCCTGGCGCGTGCTGCGCCGCTTCGAGCCCAACCACACCGACCCCGACGCGGCCATCGTGCGGCTGGCGCACCGGGCGGCGGAGGAGGTGCTGGGCGGCACGGTCGCGGTGAACATGCGCGTCGGCGGGTCGGACGCGCGCTGGTTCCGCATGGCCGGGCTGCCGACCGTGGTCTACGGCCCGACGCCCCACAACATGGGCGGCGCCGACGAATGGGCGGAGATCGCGGAACTCGAGGCCGTGATGCGCGTCCACGCCCTCGCCGCGTTTGATTTCCTCAGCGGCTGAAGGCAATCAGGGGGCCATCATGGGCCTGTAGCTCAATGGTCAGAGCGGACCGCTCATAACGGTTTGGTTGCAGGTTCGAGTCCTGCCGGGCCCATGGTGGCCGCGCCGCGCGCGGACCGCGCCCCGGCGGCGATGCGCGCGCCGTGCCTTGGCGCCGCCCGGCCCGGCCTGTAGAACCGCGCCAACCCTCAGAAACCGCAGGTTGACCGCGCCATGGCCGCCTACCAGTACGTCTACGTCATGAAGGATCTCACCAAGGCCTATCCAGGCGGGCGAGAAGTCTTCAAGGGCATCACCCTGTCCTTCCTGCCGGGGGTGAAGATCGGCGTGCTCGGGCCGAACGGCGCCGGCAAGTCCACGCTGATGCGCATCATGGCGGGCCAGGACAAGGAGTTCGGCGGCGAGGCCTGGGCCGCGGAAGGCGTGCGCGTGGGCTACCTGTCGCAGGAGCCGCACCTCGATCCCGACCTCACGGTCGGCGAGAATGTCCGCCTCGCCTTCGCCGAGCTGAACGCGCAGATGGCGCGCTTCAACGAGATCTCCGAGAAGTTCGCCGAGGAGATGTCGGAAGACGAGATGAACACGCTGCTCGCCGAGCAGGCCGAGCTGCAGGAGAAGATCGACGCCGCGAATGGCTGGGAGATCGACCGCCAGGTCGAGATCGCGCTCGACGCGCTGCGCTGCCCGCCGCCCGAGGCCGCTGTGACCAGCCTTTCGGGTGGCGAGCGCCGGCGCGTGGCACTTTGCCGGCTGCTGCTCGAGAAGCCAGACATGCTGCTGCTGGATGAGCCGACCAACCACCTCGATGCGGAATCCGTCTCGTGGCTGGAGCAGACGCTGAAGGCCTATACGGGCACGGTGCTGATCGTCACCCACGACCGCTACTTCCTCGACAACGTGACGTCGTGGATCCTCGAGGTCGATCGCGGCCGCGGCATTCCGTACGAGGGCAACTACTCCACCTACCTCGAGCAGAAGCGCAAGCGCATGGCGCAGGAGGAACGGGAGGAGAGCGCGCGCCAGCGGCAATTGGCCGAGGAGCGGGACTGGATTGGGCGTAGCCCCTCCGCCCGCCAGGCGAAGTCCAAGGCGCGCATCGCGGCCTATGAGGACTTGCTGCGCAAGTCGCAGGACAAGGCGCCCGACCCGACCGAGATCGCCATCCCGCCGGCGCCGCGCCTGGGCAACACCGTCATCGTCGCCGAGAACCTGTCCAAGGGCTACGGCGACCGGCTGCTGATCGACAACCTCTCCTTCAAGCTGCCGCCGGGCGGCATCGTCGGCGTGATCGGGCCGAACGGCGCGGGCAAGACGACGCTGTTCAAGATGATCATGGGTCGGGAGACGCCCGACGCCGGCTCGCTGGTGGTGGGTGAGAGCGTGCAGCTCGGCTATGTCGACCAGAGCCGCGACAGCCTCGATGACAGCAAGTCCGTCTGGCAGGAGATTTCCGGCGGCGACGACATCATCACCATCGGCAAGCGCAGCGTCGCCTCGCGCGCCTACTGCGCCGCGTTCAACTTCCGCGGCGGCGACCAGCAGAAGCGCGTGGGCTCGCTCTCGGGCGGCGAGCGCAACCGCGTCCACCTCGCGAAGATGCTGAAGAAGGAGCACAACGTGCTCCTGCTCGACGAACCGACCAACGACCTCGACGTGGAAACCCTGCGCGCGCTGGAAAACGCGCTGATGGAATTCGCGGGCTGCGCGGTCATCATCTCGCACGACCGCTTCTTCCTCGATCGGTTGGCCACGCACATCCTGGCCTTCGAGGGCGACAGCCACGTCGAGTGGTTCGAGGGGAACTTCGAGGCCTACGAAGAGGACAAGCGACGTCGACTCGGCGAGCACGCCACCGACCCGCACCGCATCAAGTACAAGCCGCTGGCGCGGTGAGGATGCGTGGGAAGAGGCCGGGGGAGGGAACTCCCCCGGTTTCTCTGCCCGTCACCAGGACAGTCCCGGCGCGCCTGCCGCGACCCTTGCCAACGGACAGAAAAGGGAGGGGGATCGGGGGAGGTTCCCCTCCCCCGACCTTCCTTCGCGCGCCATGACCCTCGCCGCCCTCCGCTCGACACGCCTGCTCACCACCGAGCGCCTGATGCTCATCCCCCCCGGGCGCGAGAACCTCGCCGACCTCATCCGCCTCAAGGGCGATGAGCGCGTCTTCGGCTGGATGCTGCACGGCGTGCGCAGCGCGGAACGTGCGCGGGAGGAGTTGGAGGACGACATCGACTTCTGGGAGGTGCGCGGCTACGGCACCTGGTGCGTCTTCGAGCGCGCGAGCGGCGATTTCCTCGGCATCTGCGGCTTCATGGAGCGGCCGGACGGGCGCGGCGTCGCGCTGCGCTACGCGCTGTGGCCCGAATGCCGTGGCAAGGGCTATGCGCGCGAGGCGGCGCGCGCCGCGCTCGGCTTCGGCCACCGCGCGGGCCTCGCGCGCATCATCGCCGTGGCGCGGGAGGAGAACGAGGCGTCCCGCGCCGTGCTGACTGACATCGGCATGGCCCCGGCCGGCGAGTTCCGCCACCAGGGGCACCGGATGCTGGTGTTCGAGAGCCGGGGCTAGCCCGTCCGCCACCGTCGCCAGGCGACGAGCAGCACGAGGTTGCAGGCGAGCAGCCCGAAGGCGGCCGGCGTCAGGTGATGGAGCGCGCCCTCCCCGGTGAACACGACGAAGGTCCAGGCGATCTTCGCCAGCACCATCGCGTTCACCACCGCCACGCCCCAGGCGAAGGAGCGCCGCCAGAAGGCGATGGCCAGCGCCGCGAGCGTCCCGGGCACGAGCAAGGCGACTGCGATCTTCGCCGGCCCCCAGGGCCCGAGCAGGTAGTCGCGTTCCGCCGCCAGCACCGCGACGGCCATCGGCGATGGCGCAGCGGGCGCGCGGAACCACGCCATGCTGGTCAGCAGCGCGACCAGCGTCAGCAGGATGCCGGCGAGGCTCCTGCGCCAGGCGAACCAGCAATAGGGCAGCAGGAAGAAGGGCCTGATCCACCAGCTCCACTCGTTGTGGTGCCGTGCCCAGGCCCAGGCGGCGAGGTCCTCGACCGCGCCCATGCGCGGCGCCTAGTCCAGCGTCTGCGGCCAGCCGATGAAGATGCCGATGTCGCCCGGCATGCCGCCGGGGAAGTCGATGACGCGGGCCGAGAAGGTGAAGCCGCCCGGCTTCAGGTCGCGGTCCCACCACTCATAGACCTTGTGCATCACGCCCGGCAGCGTGTCCTGCCAGCCATCGAGGTGGTTGTTGATGCGCCGCCCGCCATCCTCGCAGAGCACGGAGGGGAACTTCACCAGCATCAGCTCGCGCTCGCCGGCCTCGAAGGCGCGGCGGATGCGGCCGAGGGCCCGTTCCCGGTCCTCCTCCGTGATCTGGTAGGTCTGCACGCGGTCGGAGAAGGCGGCGAGCTCGGCCTTCTTCTGCGCTTCCGCCTCCTCGGCCTCGGCGCGCCGGCGGGCTGCGGCGGCGGCCTTCGCCGCGAACAGGTCCTTGAGGCTGAGGCTGGGCGTCTGGTCGGCCATGGGCGGCATTCCCTTCACGAAACATGGCGAGGCTACGCGCGCGAAAGCGTGACCTGCCTTGATCCGCGTCAAGACGCTGCCGGTCAGCCCCGCCCTTCGCGTGCCGCCAGCTGCGCGATCTGGTTGCGCATCGCCTCCAGCAGCGAGGCCACGCGCCCGCCATTGCGCTGGATCACCGCCGAATACTCGCTGCGCGTCGTCAGCCGCAGCGACGTCCCCTCGGCGATCACGTCCACCACGCGGGGCTGGCCGCCCACCTCGCTCACCCGCCAGTCGAGCGAGAAGGCCGGCGTGTTCGGCCGCTCGATGATGGTGTTCACCAGCGCGTCCTCCTCCGTCCGCTGCTGGCTGCGCCCGAGCGAGAATTTCACGCCCCGGTACTCCCCGAAGCGGGCCGAAAGGTTGCGCACGATGATGTCGTCGAACAGCCGGTTGTATTCGGCGAGCTCGGCCGGGTTCGCCTGGCGCACATAGCGGCCGAGGATGAAGCGGCCCGTGCCTTCGATGTCGATGGTCCGGCGCAGGATGGCGCCGACCCGGTCCCGCCGCGCCGGCAGGTCGAGCCTCGGGTCGTTGATCGCCGCAACCAGCTCGTTGCCCGCCTGCTGGATGAAGGCGGTCGCGCGGTTGAGGTCGACCTCGGCCCGCGCGCCGCGGGGCAGCACCGCCAGCCCGGCGGCGAGGAAGGGGAGGGGGAGGAAGGTCCTGCGGTCCATGGCGCGAATATGGGTCCGAGTTGGGCGATTCGAAGTCATCGGCGCGTCTCCGGAGGGGCGGGCTGGGTGACGCCCTGGCCGAAGCCGGTGACACCGGCCGGCGCGACGGCGCGTCCCCCGTCCTCGCGGTTCTCGATCTCGAAGGCCCGGCGCTGGCGATAGGCCGAGCGGATCGTGCTGTAGGGGTCGAGCGAGGTCGCCCGCACCTGGTCGATCGGCTCCAGCACCGCCTCGCGCGTATCGACGACGGTCAGGCCGAGCCGCGTCCATCCGGCGGCATCGACCGCCGCCCCCTGGCCCAGCCAGGTCAGCGGGTTGATCGCGAAATCCACCCCCTGGCCGGCGAGGTCGCGCGGGGAGGAAGGCCCGAGCAGCGGGACGAACATGTAGAAGCCCTCGCCCAGGCCCCAGACGGCGAGCGTCTGGCCGAAATCCTCGGAATGGCCGGGCACGCCCCATTCGCGGGAGACATCGAGGATGCCGCCCAGGCCGAGCGTGGAATTGACCATGAACCGCCCGAGCGTGATCCGCGCCCGGCTGATGTTGCCCTGCATCAGGTCGTTGGCGAGGATGACCGGCGCGCGGAGATTGCCCAGCAGGTTGCGGATGCCGTTGCGCACCGGCTGGGGCAGGATGTCGCGATAGGCCTCGGCCACCGGTTGCAGCACGAAGCGGTCCGCCACCTCATGCACCTCGAACAGGGCGCGGTTGGCGGGCTCGAAGGGGTCGTTCGCCTCCCGGAACTCGGCCAGCGCCTCGGGATCGTCCGCGGGCGGACGGGTGGCGCAGGCGGCGGCGAGGAGGACGGCGGCGAGCGCGGTCGCGCGCAGCAGGCCGTGTCGGACGGGCGGCATGGGCGCGCCATACAATGTCTCGGGCACCGTTGGAACCGTTCTGTGGCCTGGGGTTGTTTCGCGAAGCACACAGGCCACTCTAACGGGAGACGGTTGGCCCGCGATGAATCGTTGCGTGCCCTGCTGTGACGAAACCTTGCCAGCGTGGCGCGGACGGGCGAGAGACGCCGCCGCGCCCGATCCGGCGCGAGCGAACGGGAATTGCGCGCGATGAACCACACCACCACCGGCACGCTGGCCCGCTGGCTGACCGGCCCGCGCTTCTCCAGCCTGCCGGCGCCGGCGGAGATGCCGCCGCCGCGCCTGTCCTTCGAATTCTTCCCGCCGAAGAACGACAAGCTCGAGGAGCAGCTTTGGGCCTGCATCCGGCGGCTCGAGCCGCTGGCGCCGCGCTTCGTTTCCGTCACCTACGGGGCGGGCGGATCGACCCAGGAACGGACGCATTCGACCGTCGCGCGGCTGGTCTCCGAGACCTCCCTGACGCCCGCCGCGCACCTGACCTGCGTCGCCGCGACGCGGGAGGAAGTGGACGCCGTCGCCCGTCGCTACTGGGAGGCCGGGGTGCGGCACATCGTCGCCCTGCGCGGGGACCCGCCGGCGGGTGCCAGCCAGTACACCCCCCACCCCGGCGGCTACGCCCAGGCGGAGGACCTGGTGCGCGGGCTGAAGCGGATCGGGGATTTCGACATCAGCGTCGGCGCCTATCCCGAGACCCATCCGGCCGCACTCTCGGCCGATTCGGACCTCGATTTCCTCAAGCGGAAGATCGATGCCGGGGCGAACCGGGCCATCACCCAGTACTTCTTCGACACGGAAACCTACCTCCGCTTCCTCGACCGCTGCCTGGCCAAGGGCATCACCGTGCCGATCGTGCCGGGCATCCTGCCGGTGTCGAACTTTGCCCAGGTTACGAAGTTCTCGGCCATGTGCGGCGCCTCCGTCCCCGCCTGGATGGGCAAGCTGTTCGAGGGGCTGGAGGAGGATGTGGAGACGCGCCGCATGGTCGCGGCCGTGGTCGCGGCCGAACAGGTGCGGCTGCTGCAGGCGAACGGGGTGGACGAATTCCACTTCTACACGCTGAACCGGCCGGACCTGACCTACGCCATCGCGCATATCCTGGGCGCGCGGCCGAAGGCGGCGGGCTGAGGCCGGGCGGGCGCGGTGGGCGGGGCGGAATCCGCGCCCGCCAGTTTCGGACAAATTCGGTGGGGTGGGGGTTCTGGGATTGATGTCCTGGGAGGCCATCCCCTGGTCGATGCGCGTTTCGGACAAATTCCGCGCGCGGGGGCGTGGGCGGGTTTCGGACAATTTCCCCGGGGCGGGGCGCGGGGGCGTTTCGGACAAAATCGCGGCGCGCATGGCGGCAGGGCCGCCGGCGAGGGTCTCGCGGGCGCATCGGGCCGGGCTGTGGCGGACGCATGGGCGCATCGGCCGGGGACCTCCTGCTGAGAGGCAGGATACGCCACTTAGGTAATTGTGGCAACGAAAATATTCCTAGATCACTCTTTGGATACCGTCTGGACGCGATCGTGTTGAGGTCGCTACGTTTAATCTGTGAGGCTCCGCAACGTCATCCTAGCGACTAAAGAAAACCTGACCCTAGGGCCGTGGGCGCATGGCAAGATGCCGCGCGCAGCATTTCCGCTCTCCAAATCCGGCAACAAGACATACCGTCTCGGAAACCGGCGATGGCGCATTGTGACTTTTGATGCCTCCGGTGCCAGCTTTCGGCTTCTCATCAACTACTCGGCCCCGCTTGGTCAGTACCAAGCCATTTTGGGGCTCACTGATGGAGGCGATACGAGGGTCGTCGCAAGCTTCGAGAAGCACCCCGACCATAAGGGCTGGCATGTTCACGCCACGTGCGGCCCCTTAAGCGACGTGCCGGCCGGCATTCATCGCGGCCCATGGGTAAGGAACTTGAATCGCGCGCAGCGCGCCAGCCAGCCCGATCCTGCAACAATGAGCGATGAGGCGGCGTTTGCTGTTGCTCGTCGCTTCTTTAGGCTAGATAACGTGCCGCCGTTTGGATTGGTGCCATGAAGGACGAGCTTTGCCGTGCCTTCTGCGACAACCTGATCGTTGAGAGGGTCCCTGCTGGCCTTGCAGTCACGACAGGCTTCAGGGGTGTTTCAGGCGAGCCATTGATGTTCTACATCATCGGGCCGGACGCGGCCGGCGCGTGGCGCTTGCAGGACGATGGAACGACAATCCCATACATTGAGGCCGCCGGCGCCGATTTGGGAAATGGAGCGCGCGCCGACACGTTCCAGACTCTCCTGCGCGACTACGAGGCGACTTACGACGAGCAGAGCGGAGAGCTTTCGATTGAAGCACTTCGCGAAGAAATTGTTGCGACCGCCGCCCTGCGTTTCATAGCTCTATTGTTGCGCGTGCAGGAATTACTTCAGACTACGCGAGAGAAGGCAGAAGCGGTTTGGGTTGAAGAAGCACGAAAATCCTTGGAGCGTGCAGTGGCTGGCCGTGCGCGGATTGAATATGAGACCTCAGTCGAGCCCGATCTGAACGAGTGGCCTGCGGACGTCGTGCTTCGTGCGGCTAAAAGACCTCCGGTTGCGCTTTTTTTCGGAACAAGCCCCACAAAGGCGTACGAAGCCCTACTTCTAAATTCGACCGCTCGATATCAATTGCGCAAGAAAGTCATCGTTGTGTTATTGCTTGAAAATGATAGAGCGCTTACACAAAAACTTCGCCAGCGAGCGGACAATAGTATTGTAGTTCCCCGATTTCGTGGCGCAGAATGGGATGCGGTAGGGAGAATCGCTGAAGAGACGCTTGGTGAGCGTCCGCAAGTGCACTGAGTCGAATGAAGAAATAGATGATCTTGTGAAATAAGGCATGAATAATCGAGTTCCGTTTATTTTACATTTAATTTTTTGGCTCAATCGTGGATGAGGGATCTTCTTGTGTAAGGGATTTGGGGCTGTGTGTCCCGTGTATCGGGGGCAACAGAAGATAATGTCCGCCCCGCTACCCCGCCCTGATCCGCCCATACACCGGCCGCAGCAGGAACGGGCTCAGGAACAACGGGAACTGGCACAGGGCAAAAAACAGCAGAATCCGCTCATCCGTCGCCGCCGGCAGCACCGCCAGGAACAGCGCCATGTTCCGGTTGCCCGCCAGCAGCCCCCCCGCCAGCGCCACCCGCCGCCCCGCGGCCAGGAACGCCAGCGCCGTCACGACGTTCATCCCGAAATTGCCCGCGAACGCCAGCGCCAGCCCGCCCATCACCCAGGCGGGTTCGGCCAGCAGCTTCGCCAGCATCCCGTCCATCACGCCGAAGCCGTACAGCACCACCAGCCACACCACGGAGCCATCGACCGCAGGCCCGAAGCGCGCCAGCGTCGCCGGTGCGACCATCCGCCGGATGGCGATGGACAGCAGCAGCGGCAGCCCCACCACCAGCGCCAGCCGCGCCATCAGCCCCTGCAGCGATATCGCGAGGTCGATCCCCATCAGCCCGAGGGCCAGCGGCGGTGCGGTGAAGGGCACCAGCAGCGTGGTGATGACGGCAACGACCAGGCTGATCTCCCCATCCAGCCCCACCAGCCGTGCGAAGGCGGGGGAGGAGGTGGCCGCGCAGCCCATCGCGCTGATCACCAGCGCCGCGCCCAGCGGCCCATCCAGCCCCGCCGCCATCGCGACCGCATAGGTCAGCACCGGCAGGACCAGCAGCAGCCAGGCGGACAGTGCCGCGACCAGCACCGGCCGCCGCAGATAGGCGACGACCTGCGCAAGATCGACGCGCAGCAGCACCAGCGTCATCAGCCCCGCGACGGTGATGGTCACCACATCCCGGAACAGCGCCGCCAGCGGCGGGACGAGCAGCCCCACGAAGATGCCCACCGCGAGCAGCGTGCCGCCCTGACGGGCGGACCATTCCAGGAAGCGCAGGGGCGACAGGGCGGCGGGACCGGCGGTTGGAGGGAGGCCCCACAGCTTCTATATCCCGCAGCGTGCACACGCCATCCTCGCTTCTCATGCTCCTCGCGGGGCTGGTCCTCACCGCAACCCCGGTCCTCGCCGGCTGCACCGACCCACCCGCGCCCGGGGTGGAGTGGCGGCGCTGCCTGCTCGACCAGGCGGAACTGGCCGATGCGGACCTGACGCGCGCGCATCTGCGCGATGCCTCCTTCCAGCGCGCCACCCTGACGGGCGCGAAGCTGATCGAGGCGGATGCGATCGAGGCGCGCTTCGTCTCCGCCGACCTGACGAACGCGGACCTCTCGCGCGCCAACCTGCGCTCGGTCGATTTCACGCGCGCGATCATGCGCGGGGCGACGCTCGCGGGGGCCGACCTGCGGCGGTCGACTCTGTTCCGCGCGGATCTGAGCGAGGCGGACCTTACGGGTGCGAACCTCGCCGGCGCGAACATGTCCGGCGCGCTGCTGGGCGGGGCGCGCTGGACGGATGGGCGGCGTATCTGTGCCGCGGGTTCCGTGGGGAATTGCCAGTAGGCGGGGGAGTGAACTCCCCCGTGCCCCCTCCTTCTTTTTCCGTTGGCAAGCCAGCGCGGATGCGACAGTTGCGACCCATGCCCACAGACAAAAAAGGGAGGGGGTTCGGGGGAGGTTCCCCTCCCCTGACCTTGATCCAATGACGGATTACCTCGACCGCCTGAACCCCGAACAGCGCGCCGCGGTGGAAGCCGTGGACGGCCCCTTGCTGGTGCTCGCCGGCGCCGGCACCGGCAAGACGCGCGTTCTGACCACGCGCTTCGCGCACATCCTGCTGCAGGGGAAGGCCTTCCCGTCGCAGGTGCTGGCCGTGACCTTCACCAACAAGGCGGCGCGGGAGATGCGGGAGCGCGTCGCCGCCATCCTCGGCCAGCCGGCGGAAGGCCTGTGGCTCGGCACCTTCCACGCGCTCGCTGCGCGCATGCTGCGCCGGCATGCGGAGGAGGTGGGGCTGACGTCGAACTTCACCATCCTCGACACCGACGACCAGGCGCGGCTGCTCAAGCAGGTGATGGAAGCGGCGAACATCGACACCAAGCGCTGGCCGCCGAACGGGATGATGGGCGTGATCCAGCGCTGGAAGGATCGCGGCCTGTCGCCGGAGGCGGTGACGCCCGCCGAGGATTCCGACTATGCGAACGGGCGCGGCACGGAACTGTACGCGGCGTACCAGGATCGGTTGAAGGCGCTCAACGCCTGCGACTTCGGCGATTTGCTGCTGCATGTGGTCACGCTGCTGCGCACCAAACCCGACATCCTGGCGGAGTATCACCGCCGCTTCCGCTACATCCTGGTGGACGAGTACCAGGACACGAACCTGGTGCAGTACTACTGGCTGCGGCTGCTCGCGCAGGCGCACCGGAACATCTGCTGCGTCGGGGATGACGACCAGTCGATCTATTCCTGGCGAGGCGCGGAGATCGAGAACATCCTCCGCTTCGAGAAGGATTTCCCCGGTGCCGCGATCGTGCGGCTGGAGAGCAACTACCGCTCGACGCGCCACATCCTCGCCGCCGCTTCGGGGCTGATCGCGAAGAACACCGGGCGGCTGGGCAAGACGCTGCGCAGCGGGCGCGCGGATGCGGAAGGGGAGAAGGTGCGCGTCGTCTCGCTGTGGGACAGCGAGGAGGAGGCGCGCATGGTGGGCGAGCGGATCGAGGCCGCGCGCCGGTCGGGCACCTCGCTGGGAGAGATCGCGATCCTGGTGCGCGCCGGCTTCCAGACGCGCGCCTTCGAGGAAAGGCTGATCCTGCTCGGCCTGCCCTATCGCGTGGTGGGTGGTGCGCGCTTCTACGAACGGCAGGAGATCCGCGACGCGCTCGCCTATTTCCGGGTGATGGCGCAGCCGGCCGATGACCTCGCCTTCGAGCGGATCGTGAACGTGCCCAAGCGCGGCCTGGGCGACACGGCGATGCGCGAGATGCATGCGATCGCGCGGGCGGAGGGCATCCCTCTCAGCCTCGCCGCCGCGCGCGCGCTGGAGACAGGCGCGATCAAGCAGGCCAAGGCGCGGGAGGCGCTGCGCGAATTGCTGCAGGGCTTCGAGCGCTGGCGCGCCATGCTGCCCGCGGAAGGCCATGTGGTGATGGCCGCGACGCTGATCGACGAGTCCGGCTACGCGGCGATGTGGCAGCAGGACAAGTCGCCCGAGGCGCCGGGGCGGCTCGACAACCTCAAGGAGCTCGTGCGCGCGATGGGCGAGTTCGAGAGCCTGGCCGGCTTCCTCGAGCACGTCGCGCTGGTGATGGAGAATGACGAGGCGGCGGAGGGCGAGCGCTGCTCGCTGATGACGCTGCACGCGGCCAAGGGCCTCGAGTTCGACATGGTGTTCCTCCCCGGGTGGGAGGAAGGGTTGTTCCCCTCCCAGCGCAGCCTGGACGAGGGCGGGGAGAAGGCGCTCGAGGAGGAACGGCGGCTCGCCTATGTCGGCATCACGCGCGCGCGGCGCGTGGCCGTCATCAGCCATGCGGCGAACCGGCGCATCTACGGCAACTGGACCTCGTCCATCCCGTCGCGCTTCCTTGATGAATTGCCGCCGAATGAGGTCGTGGTCGAAGGCGGGGCGCAGCGGGAAGCGCGCAGCCATTCGGTCTTCGCCGGCGGCGGGCTGTTTGCGCAGCGCCCGCGGCGGACCATCGAGGCCGGCGCGTGGGAGGTGAAGGAACGCCCGGCCAAGGAAGGCGCCTTCCAGGTCGGCGAACGCGTCTTCCACCAGAAGTTCGGCTATGGCCGGATCACCGCGATCGAGGAGAACCGCCTCGACATCGCCTTCGAGAAGGCGGGGCAGAAGCGGCTGCTCGACAGTTTCGTGGAGAAGACGTGATGCGGCCTTCCGGTCCCGATGCGCCTGGCGCGCTGTCCCGCCGTCGGGCGGAACCGCTGGAGGCGCTGGTCATCGATGGCCTGCCGGAACACGCCGTGCCGGTCTTCGAGGCGGCGCTCGAGCAGGTCTGCACCACCGTCGCCTATTTCCGCGACGAGCCGACCGACACCTGGCGCGTGGAAGGCGTGCGCGAAGCCGGCGCGCATGAGGATGAGCTCGAAGCGGCTCTTGCCCTGGCCGCCGCGGTCGCGGGCATCGACCCGCCGGCGGTGCAGGTCGCGCCCGTGGAAGCGGAAGGCTGGCTCGCCCGCACCGTGCAAGCCTTCCCGGAAATGCCGGTCGGGCGGCGCTTCCTGATCCGGCCGACGCATGTGCCGGACCCGGTCACGCACGGGCGCATCGTGCTGAAGCTGGATGCGGGGCTGGCCTTCGGCTCGGGGGAACATGCCTCGACCCAGGGCTGCCTGATGGCCTTCGAGCGCGTGGCGCATCGCCGGCCGCGTTCCATCTGCGACCTCGGCAGCGGCTCGGGCATCCTGGCGATGGCCGCGGCGAAGTCCGGGCCCTGCCGCGTGCTGGCGACGGACATCGAGCCCTGGTCGGTCCGCGTCTGCGACCAGAATGCGCGGATGAACGGGCTGGGGCCGCGGCGGATGCGCAGCATCCTCGCCGATGGCTGGAAGCCGCGGTCGATGAAGGGCGTGCGCTACGAGCTGATCTTCGCGAACATCCTCGCGCGGCCGCTCTGCGCCATGGCGCGGGAGTTGGCGCTGCACCTCGCCCCCGGCGGCACGGCGATCCTGGCGGGGCTGCTGGGCACCCAGGCGCGGATGGTGCTCGCCGCGCACCGGCGGCAGGGGCTGGTGCTGGAACGGCGGATCGATGTCGGGCCGTGGACGACGCTGGTGCTCAGGCGCCGCGGCTGAGAAGGCTGCGCTGCGCCTCATCCGCGATGCGCAGGGCCTTCGCGTTCGCCTCATAGGTGCGGCGTGCGACGATCGCGTCGACCATCGCGCGCTCCATCTCCCCGCTCGCCTGGGCGGCGGTCAGGCCTTCATTGCCGGTGGGCGGGGCGGGGGAGGGATCGCTGCCGCGCGCCGTCGCGGGCGTCGGCGCGGCGATGGTGGCCGCGGCGCGGTCCATGCGTTCGCCCGCGCGCTGGAGACCCTGGACGGAGGCGGAGATTGCGACCTGCATCGTCCCATGCTGCGCGCCGAACCTGAATCATCGGTTAACGCGCGCGAGTGATGCCAACGTGCCGGTGCCTGAGGGCGGATCGACCACGATCCGCGGCAGCTCGCATCACTCCGCCGCGCGCGCCGTCGCATCCGCATGCTGGCGCAGCCGCGGCATCACCTCCTCCGCCAGTCGCCGCATGGTCTCGGCTTCCCATTCCGCGTTCACGCCGGACCAGTCGAGCCCCGGCATCAGCAGATGGCCGAAGGGCCCGGCTTCGTCGCGCAGCGCCACCAGCCGGTCGAGCACGGTCCGCGGGCTGCCGGCGATCACGCAGGCCTCGATCATGTCCTCTGGCGTCGCGCTCATCGGGTCCATCTCCTCCCGCGGCGTCATGGTGCCGGCGAGGCCGGCGCGCTTCGCTAGGCTGCCGAGATAGTCGAAGTAGTAGCGCGTCGCGCCCTCCGGCGCGGTGGCGCGCGCGCGGGCTTCGGCATCGCTTGCGGCGATGACCATGTTGCGCGCGACGCGCCATTTTGCGCCATCCACGGGACGGCCGGCCTCGGCCAGGCCCTTCGCCATGCTGCGCCAGTGGCCGGACAGCACGCGGTGCGCGACGAAGTTCGCGCTGATCACGCCCCAGCCGCGCGCGGCCGCCACCGTCACGCCATAGGAGTCCGGCTGGCGCGCCGAGATGTGGATGGAAGGCCCGCCCGGCTGGAAGGGCTTCGGCATGTATCCCACGCCGTAGTCGGGCAGCACGGTGCGGCTCAGGCGGATCGGCCAGGTCGCGCCGGGAATGTCGTAGGGCGGGCCGCCGGCCCAGATCGCCTCGATCGTCGCGATCGATTCCAGCATGCGCTTGCCGCGTTCCATCGGCGCGATGTCGCCGAACAGCTCGAAGTCCGAGGCGAGGCCGCCCGCGCCGATGCCGAGCATCAGCCGGCCCTGCGACATGTGGTCGAACTGCGCGACTTCCGCCGCGACGATCGCCGGATGGTGGTTCGGCAGGTTGATCACGCCCGTGCCGAAGGTCAGCCGCGTGCGGTGCGCGAGGCCCGCCATGAACATCAGCGGCGAGGCGATGGGCTCGGAGGTCGCGGAGAAATGTTCCCCCACCCACAGCTCGTCGAAGCCCAGCCGGTCGGCCAGCAGCGACTTCTCCGTATCCTCGGCCAACGTCTCATGCATCGGGCGCTGCGGGGGGTGCAGCGGCATCATGAACAGGCCGAGGCGCATCGGATGGAATCCCCGCGTGGAAAGACCGGGGAAGGCTATGCCCTCAGCGCCGGAAGGAGAAGGAGGCGCCGTAGGGCCCGAAGCGCAGCGAGGTAATGCCATTGGCGGTGGAGGGGAAATACTCGTCCTGCCCGGCCAGGACGACGATGCTCACCGGGCCGCCCTCCGGCCCGATCACCCCGGAATGCCGGGCGGCGCGGCAGATCGCGCTGTCGGCGGTGAAGATGCCGGTGCCGTAGATGTCGCCGGTCGCCACCTGGGCGGCGCTGCACCGGCAGGCGAGGTCTTCCGTCCGGCCCTCGAAATCCGCCGGGCAGGCGGGCAGGGCGGCGGCCGGCGCCTGGCGCGGGAGCGCGCCGGAGGCCGGGGCCAGGGTGAAGGAGGCGCGCCAGGGCCCGTAATTGGTCGTGGTAATCCCGTTCGCCGCGCTGCCGCGATAGGCCTGCTGGCCCGGTGCCGGGGAGACGATGACGGTACCGCCGCCGGGCAGGATGACGCCCGCATGGATGGCGGCACGGCAGATGCGGCTGTCGGTCGTGTAGGTGCCGGTGCCCCAGACCGCGCCGATCCGCCCCGCCTCGGCCGTGCAGGTACAGGTCATCGGCACGGGCTCGTTCTCGAAGGTTTCGGGGCAGGTGGGGACCGCCGCGACGCTGAAGGAGGCCGGCCAGGGACCGTAGTTCAAGGTCGTGACGCCATTCGCCGCGGTGCCGGTGTAGCTGGGATGGCCGGGCGCCGGGCTGACGAGCACGACGCCGCCCGAGGCCGGGATCGCGCCGCCATGCAGGGCGGCGCGGCAGATGCGGCTGTCGGTGGTGTAGTCCCCGGTCCCCCAGACCTGGCCGGAGGCCGCGGCCTCGGCCGCGCAGGTGCAGGCCAGGGGGGCCGATTGCGCCTGGAAGTCGGCGGGGCAGGGGGATTGCGCCGCGGCGGGGGCGGCAAGAAGCAGCAGTCCGAGAAGGACGAACAGGTGTCGGTGCATGGCGGTGATCCCGAGGAGACGGGCACACTAGAGCAATATCCGATCAGCCGGGAGCGGCTGATCGGATTTCTTGCTCCAGAAACCATTGATCCTACAGCACGAAATCCGATCACACTGATTCAGTGTGATCGGATAGTGCTGTAGCGCAATATCCGTCTGGCCCTCATCCCCCATCGGATGGTGGCGCGGGCCGGCAGGCACCGGCAGGCACCGCGGCGGGACCGAAGCCCCGCCGCACGCAGCGGTTCAGGCGGCGCGGCGCTGCTGGTCGTTCGCCGGGCGGGGCGCGTACCCTGGCTCGAAGACCCGGCCGATGTCGAGGCGGGTCATGCCGATATCGGTCAGTTCCCGGTCCGAGAGCTGGCGCAGCGCGCGATAGGTCTCGATGCGCGCCGGGAAGTCCCGGACCGCGCCGGCCAGCGTGGCGACGAAGCGCCACGTGCCGGTCACGGCGCGGCGCAGCGTGTCGGCCACCGCGGCGTCGCGCGCGGCGATGGCGGCGAGGCGGATGCGCTCCACCTCCGCGACGCGGGGGCTTTCGAGGGTGGTGGCGGGCAGCAGGAGAGCGGCCTCGGCCTTGGTGATGCGGGCGTCCATGATAGGTTTCCTTGGGTGGCGGCTCGGCCCGTTCCGGCGCCGGGCCGCCTGTCAGGCCCGTCATGTAGATGCATCGAGGACACAGGTAATGCGTGAAGGTCACGCCTGAGATATGCGCGAGAAGCATGGTTTCCTGTGGATGAATGCAACTTTGCGGTAACAAGGATCACGAAACTGTCCCCCTCCGACCGCCTCGCCGCCCTCCGCGCCCGCCTCGCCGCGGCCGGCGTCCAGGGCTTCATCATCCCCCGCTCCGACGAGCATCTCGGCGAATACGTCCCGCCCTCGGCCGAACGCCTCGCCTGGCTCACCGGATTCACGGGCTCCGCCGGCATGGCCATCGTCCTGCCCGACCGCGCCGCCGTCTTCACCGATGGCCGCTACACGCTGCAGGTGCGCGACCAGACGGACCCCGCGCTCTGGGACTGCCGCCACATCACAGAGGAACCGCCCGCCGCCTGGCTGAAGCAGCACGCCGCGGGGCTTTCCATCGGCTACGACCCCTGGCTGCACGCCGGGCCCGCCATCGAGCGGCTGTCCACGCCCGGCGTCACCTTCGTCCCGCTGCCCGGCAACCCGCTCGACGCCGCCTGGGCCGACCGCCCCGCGCCGCCCATGGCGCAAGCCGTGCCGCATCCCATCGACTTCGCCGGCAAGACGGCCGAGGAGAAGCGCAACGAGGCCGCCGCCACGCTGCGCGAGGCCGGGGAGGAGGCGGCGATCCTCGCCGACGCGCATTCGCTCGCCTGGCTGCTCAACATCCGTGGCGGGGATCTCGCCCACACGCCGCTCGCCCTCGGCTTCGCGCTGCTGCAGGCCGATGCGCGCGTCGACCTGTTCATGGCGCCGGAGAAGGTGCCGCCCGAGACCCGCGCGCATCTCGGCAACGCCGTCACCGTCCGCCCGCGCGCGGAACTGCCCGCCGCGATCGACGCGCTGGCCGGCCGGCGCGTGCGGCTCGACGCCGAGGCGACGCCCGCCTGGTTCGCCGACCGCCTGCG
>NZ_JACADQ010000229.1 GCF_016106015.1 Neoroseomonas rubea | reverse complement strand
GCCGAGCAGCGCCGCCTCCGCCGCCCTCGCACGCGCCGCGCGCGGGCCGCAGCCGCCATGGGCGATGCGCGCCGAGCGCACCGCGCCATCCTCGAACTCCAGCAGCACGGACAGCCCGACGGTCGCGATGTCCTGGTCGTGGCGTTTGGACAGTTTCTCGCAGGCGAGCAGGGCGCCGGCAGGCGGGCGCGGGATGTGCACGGACGCGATGACCTCATCCGCCGCCAGCGCGTTCGTCCGGTAGCCGGTAATGAAATCCTCCACCGCGATCATGCGCTGCCCGCGTGGGGAGGCGAGCGTCACCATCGCCCCCAGCGCGATCAGCGGCGGCAGGCAATCCCCGATCGGGCTCGCCGTGCCGAGATTGCCGCCGAGCGTGCCCAGCCCGCGGATCTGCCGCGACCCGAGCCGCGCGAGCAGCCGCGCGAAGGGGGAGAAATCATCGTCGCAGGCGGCGAGCAGCCGGCAATAGGACACCGCCGCGCCGGCCGTGATGCCGCGCGCATCGACCGCCAGCGCCTGCATCTCCGCCACGTTCAGCAGGCAGATCACCGCCTCGGGCGCTTCGCGGTGTTCCGACACGCGCAGACCCAGGTCCGTGCCCCCGGACAGGATCCACGCATCCGGATGCGCGGCGCGCAGCGCGACGGCGTCCTCCAGCGCGCGCGGCAGGAAGAAGCGCTGCGCGGCGGTGGAGACATCGGTCGGCGCGAGTGCGGCGGCCGGCGCGGCGGCACCGTCATCCGCCATCGCGGCCATCGCATCCAGGATCGGGCGATAGCCGGTGCAGCGGCAGAGGTTCCCGGCCAGCGCCTCGTGCACCTCCCCGCCCTCGCGCGTCCAGGCCCAGGCGGACATCACGATCCCCGGCGTGCAGAAGCCGCATTGCGTGCCGTCGCTCTCCGCCAGCCCCCGCGGCACCGGATGGTCGGGGCCAAGCCCTTCCACCGTGCGGATCGCCCGTCCCGCCGCCTGGCCCAACAGCATCAGGCAGGCATTGACCGGGATGCGCGCGGCCCCTTCCTCGATCACCACCGTGCAGGCGCCGCAGTCGCCTTCCGCGCAGCCTTCCTTGGTGCCGGGAAGGCGTCCGGGGCCGCGCAGCCAGTCGAGCAGCGTGACGGTGGGCGAGGTGCCCTCAGGCAGCGCGATGTCCTGCCCGTTGAGCGTGAAGCGGATCGGTCCGGCCATGGCGTCGATGTGGTCCATGGCCTTGGCGCACGCAAGCCACGCGCCGCTACTCCGCCGCGTCCCGTGCCGCGCGGAGCGGCCCGAGGATCTCCTCGTCATGTTCGCCGGGCTTCGGCAGGTCGTGCCGCACGCCGAGCCGCGCGCCGTCGAAGGTCACGGGCAGCGCCGGCACCGACCCCGCGCGACCATCCGGCAGGGTGATGGGCAGCAGCCCGCCGCTGGCCAGCAGGTGCGGGTCCGCGAACAGGTCCCAGGGCTTCGCGATTCGGGAAAAGGGCAGGCCAGCCCGCTCGCACATCGCCTCGATCGCCGCGGCGTCGTGCTTGGCCAGCAGCGACTGCACCAGCGGGATCAGCGTCTCCCGCCGCGATGCGCGGTCGGTGTTGGTGGCATAGGCGGGGTCTTCCAGCGCGGGTTCCCGCAATTCGCGGCGAAAGATCTCCCACTGCCGGTCGGTGACGACGCCGACGAAGATCTGCTGCCCGTCCTTCGTGTCGAACACGTCGTAGACGCCCCAGGCGCGGCGGCCGGCGGGCATTGGCGTAGGGTCCTTGCCCGTCATCGCCTGCTGCAGCATCGCGGTGGAGACGAGGAAGGCCGCGTTCTCGAACAGTCCCGACTGCAGGTGCTGGCCGCGCCCCGTCGCATCCCGCTGGCGCAGCGCGGCGAGGATCGCAATCGCACCGAACATCCCGCCCATCATGTCGTTCACCGGCGCGCCGGCACGCAGCGGCCGACCCGGCGGGCCGGTCATGTAGGCGAGGCCGGACTGCATCTGCACCACCTCATCCAAGGCGGTACGGTTCTCGTAGGGGCCGGGCAGGTAGCCCTTGAGCGAGAGATAGATCAGCCGCGGATTGCGCGCCGAAAGCGCGGCATAGCCGAGGCCCTTCGCCTCCAGCCCGCCAGGGCGGAAATTCTCCAGCACCACGTCGGCGGTGTCGATCAGGCGCTTCAGCGTCTCGAGGTCGGCCTCCTCCTCTGTGTCCAGCTGCACGGATTTCTTGTTGCGGCTGAAGGCGGGGAAGAAGCCGGTGCCGGAGGCGGTGAGGAAGCGCGTGCGGTCGCCCTTGCCGCGCGGCTCGATCTTGATGACCTCCGCACCCAGGTCTGCCAGCACCAGGCCACAGGTCGGGCCCATGACCATGTGGGAGAATTCGACGACGCGGATGCCTGCGAGGGGGAGGGACGTCATGGAACGGTTCCTTGTTCGCCGGAGGGGCTTTGCCCCTCCGGACCTCCCCACCAAAGGCCGAAAGGCCTTTGGAAACCAATACCTGCTGCCCGATCCTGCAAGGCGGGGCGCCGCGCGTCGCGCTTCACGCCGCCCGCGCCTTTGCCCGGAACCCCGCCAGCGACCCTCCCCGCAGCAGTGCGGATGGCAGCGTCCGCCCCAGCACACGTTCCGCGAGATGCCCCGCCGCGATCAGCGCATCGAGGTCGATCCCCGTCGCGATCCCCATCTCCTCGCACAGCAGGACGAGTTCCTCCGTCGCGATGTTCCCCGGCGCGCCGGCATGCCCGGCGAAGGGGCAGCCGCCCGCGCCGCCCACCGCCGCGTCGAACTCCGCGACACCCATGCGCAGCCCGGCCATGGCGTTGGCGATGCCGAGGCCGCGCGTGTCGTGCAGGTGCAGCGAGACGGCCTGTGCCGGCCAGCGGGACCGCACCTCCCCCACCACGCGCTCGATCAGAAGGGGATTGGCCCAGCCCATCGTGTCGGCGAGCGAGATCTTTTCGATCGCGCAGCCCGTCTCCTCCGCCAGCGCCATCGCTTCCGCCACCGCGGCGATGGTGCGCGCGGGCGCGACATCGCCCGAGAAGTTGCAGCCGAAGGCCGCCTGGACGGAGACGCGCGTGACCGGTACGCCGGCGGCCTGGTGGGCGGCGATCGTCTCCCGCTGCGCGGCGATCTGCCCGGCCCGGTCGCGGTTCAGGTTCTTGAGCGAAAAGGCCTCCGACGCCGCGACGGTGACGGAGCCATGCAGCGTCAGCCGGTCCTTGAAGGCGAGGGCGCGCTCGAGCCCCTGCGCGTTGAACCACAGGGCAGTGTAGGCGACGCCCGCGCGCGGCGCGAAGCTGGCGACCACCTCATCCGCATCCGCCCAGCCCGGCACGCGCTTGGGGCTGACGAAGGAGGCGACCTGGATGCGCGGCGCGCCGGTGGCCGAAAGCGCATCGATCAGCGCGATCTTGTCCTGCGTCGGCACCGGCGTTGCCGCGATCTGGAAGCCCTCGCGGGGGCCTTCCTCGGTGATGCGCACGGTGCGCGGCAGGTCGGACATGGGCGTCTCCTCGCTTGCCGGGACTATCGCGCGCCGGCGGCCGCGGCGTCGAGGCGGCGGAGGACCAGGATCAGGTTGTTCGCGGGCATGTCCACGACTTCCGGCGCGGCATAGCCCTGCGCGGCGGCCAGCGCGGCCACCGCCTCCAGGTCCCGCACGCCCCAGGACGGGTCGCGGGCACGCAGATCGGCGTCGAAGGCCTCGTTGGAGGGCGCGGTATGCGCACCGCCGCGCCGGAAGGGGCCATACAGCACCAGCATGGCATCAAGCGCCGCCGCGCCGCGCACCAGCCCCTCGCAAGCGGCCCAGGGGGCGATGTGGATCATGTTGATGCACAGCACGGCATCGGCCGCGGTGGCCGGCCAGGGCAGGACGGCGGCATCGAGCGCGATCGCCGGCCGGATGTTGGGCAGCCTGGCCTCCGCCGCCCAGGCATCGATGCTGGCCCGTGCCTCGGGGTCCGCGTCGCTCGGCTGGAATGCCAGGGCCGGCATGGCGGCGGCGAAATGAACCGCGTGTTCGCCGCTGCCGCTCGCCACTTCCAGGACCATCCCTGCGTCGGGCAGGCAGCGGCGGAGCGCGGCCAGGATGGGGTCCCGGTTGCGCGCGGCGGCGGGGGCGAAGCGGCGGGGGTCGGTCTCGGTCATGGCTTGCGGCTTAGCCCCTCCCCCGGCACCGGCAAGCCCCGCACGCACCGCGTGTGGTTTCCGGTGGCGCTCTGCCGCCATTTGCGCCATATCACCGCCCGGGTGCGACCCGGCCGATCGCCGTGCCGCGCTCGACCGCCGCGACCGCGGCGGGCAAACAGCGAACACCGCGTGCCCCGGAGCCTGGACCGGCGCGGCGTTTCCGGCCACATGGGCGGCCTTCCCGTCGCGCCCGCGCGATGGGCCCACCCCATGCCGCCCGAGACGCCGACACCCCGGCCCTTCCTCCCGGCGTTCGTCAGGTCGCACCTGTTCCGCCCTCCGCGTCGCTCCCGGGGCCTGCCCAGGCCCCATCCGCCATGCCGGCGCCCGCGAAGGACGGGTGCGCATGGCCTGTGCGGCGCCCGCGCCGCACCCGAGAGGACGCAAGATGTTCGAAAACTACTTCCGTAAGGAAATCCCCTGGGGCGGCAAGACCCTGGTGCTGGAAACGGGCAAGGTCGCCCGCCAGGCCGATGGCGCCGTGCTTGCGCGCCTGGGCGACACCATCGTGCTGTGCACCGCCGTCGGCGCGCGGTCGGTGAAGCCGGGCCAGGATTTCTTCCCCCTGACCGTGAACTACCAGGAGAAGGCCTTCGCCGCGGGCAAGATCCCCGGCGGCTTCTTCAAGCGCGAAGGCCGTCCGTCCGAGTTCGAGACGCTGACCTCCCGCCTGATCGACCGGCCGATCCGCCCGCTGTTCCCGGACGGGTTCCGCAACGAGGTGCAGGTCGTCGCGACCGTGCTCTCGCACGACATGGAGAATGAGGCCGACATCGTCGCGATGGTCGGCTGCTCCGCGGCGCTGACGCTGTCGGGCATTCCCTTTTTCGGCCCGATCGCCGGCGCCCGCGTGGGCTACGTGAACGGCCAATACGTGCTGAACCCGACCGCCGAGGAGCGGAAGGCGAGCGCGCTCGACCTCGTCCTCGCCGGCACGGCCGAAGGCGTGCTTATGGTGGAATCCGAGGCGAGCGAGCTGACCGAGGAGGTCATGCTCGGCGCCGTCGAGTTCGGCCACCGGTCCTTCCAGCCGGTGATCCAGGCCATCATCGCGCTCGCCGAGGTCGCGGCGAAGGAGCCCTGGCCCCTGCCGGAGGAAAGCGAGGCGACCAAGGCGCTCAAGGCGCGCATCGCCGATCTCGGCCGCGCCGACATGGCGGTGGCCTACACGGAAACCCAGAAGCTGCTGCGGCAGGAGAAGGTCGGCGCGGTCAAGAAGGCCGTGGTCGCCGCCCTGGAAGCCGAGGGCGCGGACGTCGCCTCGGCCAAGGGCCTGCTCAAGGAGCTGGAGGCGGACGTCGTCCGGAACAATATCCTCGACACCGGCAAGCGCATCGACGGGCGCGACACGCGCACGGTGCGCCCGATCATGTCCGAGGTGGGCGTGCTGCCGCGCGCGCATGGTTCGGCGCTGTTCACCCGCGGCGAGACGCAGGCGCTGTGCGTCGCCACGCTCGGCACCGGGCAGGACGAGCAGATCGTTGATGCCCTCACGGGCGAGTACCGTGAGGACTTCATGCTGCACTACAACTTCCCCCCCTACAGCGTGAACGAGACGGGCCGCATGGGCAGCCCCGGCCGTCGCGAGGTCGGGCACGGCAAGCTGGCGTGGCGCGCCATCCACCCGCTGCTGCCGGAGAAGGAAAAGTTCCCCTACACGATCCGCGTCGTCTCCGAGATCACGGAGAGCAACGGCTCCTCCTCGATGGCGACCGTCTGCGGCACCTCGCTCTCCCTGATGGATGCGGGCGTGCCGCTGAAGCGCCCCTGCGCCGGCATCGCCATGGGCCTGATCAAGGAGGATCGCGGCTTCGCGGTGCTGAGCGACATCCTCGGCGACGAGGACCATCTCGGCGACATGGACTTCAAGGTCGCGGGAACGGAGACGGGCATCACCAGCCTGCAGATGGACATCAAGATCACGTCCATCACCTTCGAGATCATGAAGATCGCTCTGGAGCAGGCGCGCGAAGGCCGCCTGCACATCCTGGGCGAGATGTCGAAGGGCCTGACCGGGCACCGGACGGATGTCGCCGCGACCGCGCCGCGCATCACGGTCATCAACGTGCCGAAGGACAAGATCCGCGACGTCATCGGTTCGGGCGGCAAGGTGATCCGCGAGATCACCGAGCAGACCGGGACCAAGATCGACATCGAGGATGACGGCACGATCAAGGTGGCGGCGACCAGCATCGAGGCCGCGCAGAAGGCGATCGACTGGATTCGCGGCATCGTGGCCGAGCCCGAGATCGGCGTGATCTACAACGGCAAGGTCGTGAAGACCGCCGAATTCGGGGCCTTCGTGAACTTCCTCGGCGCCAAGGACGGCCTCGTCCACATCAGCGAACTGGCGCAGGAGCGGGTGAACAAGACCACCGACATCGTCAAGGAAGGCGACCAGGTGAAGGTCAAGGTCATCGGCTTCGACGAGCGCGGCAAGGTGAAGCTGTCCATGCGCGTGGTCGATCAGGCGACGGGTGCCGACATCACCGAGCAGGTCGGCGCGCGCCGTCCGCGCGAGGGCGGCGAGGAGCGCGGCGAGCGCCGCGACCGTGGCG